>JADGPP010000001.1 GCA_017882375.1 Solirubrobacteraceae bacterium
GAGCGAGCGGTAGCCCTCACCGATGATCGCTGAGTGGTGGGCGAATAGGTCCTTGGACTGGTCGTCGGGCGTGATGAACCCGAAGCCCTTGTCGTCGCTAAACCACTTCACTGTACCTGTAGCCATTGTATTTCCTCCGTCGTTGAGAAGTGCTGCGAACGCGGAAATTGCTGAGCAAAGGCTACGAGCGCTGGCACTACGTTGTTGGGCAAAGCACCCAACTTGAGTCATCAACGGTAGCAGCAACGCCATAAGCGCTCGTCTGGCCGCGATGACAGAGCGTCGCGGGTTGGAGGTCGCGGCTCCACGTGAGGAGGTCCCGCTCTTTCAAGCCTTTCAGATCGGGATCGGCGGCCAAGAATGGCAATCCGCAGATATCCGGTGTCTCTAACTTGGGATGCGCCGACGGTGATCTCGTCGCCGGCACGTAGACCCGCAGCGTGCATCGCCTCCACTGGGGTAGCAGGGTGCCCGCCACCCGGGGGGGGGCGTCAGGACTCGAGTTCGAGCTTCAGCTCACACATGTCCACGGAGGCGCGGGCGCCCGGGGTCTCGGAGGCGTCCATCGCGTTGAACGCTTGGGCGCCTGCGCTCATGTCATCAGCCGTTGCAAAGTGCTGGAGGACCACCGCTGTGCCCTGCGCCTCGTCGAACAGCATCGTCAAGCCTGTGGAGGGCACGCCAGGAGGTGTACCCTCGGACTCCTTTACGCGCGCCAGCAGCCCCTCCATCCGCTCGGCGCTCACATCGGTGAACCTCACGACACGCACATACATGGAGAACCTCCTCGCGTTCGGTAGGCAGCAAACATACACCGATGCAACGCGCAGCAGGGAAGAATCGTAGGCGTGGAGCGGCTGGCACCGGTGGTGCCTCTATGAGGCCGTCGCCTGCCTCGAGCGCGAGGACTACAGCACCATCGTCGACGTCGAGAGGCGCTACGCCGACCTGGGCCTTGGCCTTGCCGATTGCGCACAGACCGGAGAGGTCGCGGCTCCAGGTGAACTCAAACGCTCGTTGAATACCCCATCGAGATCCGCGTCCTTGAGGAAGAGAACGCTGGCACAAGCGACGGCTACGTCCGTCCGCCGCATCTCGCGGGTAACTACGGTAGCCCTGGCGGGTGTCGGCGCCGACAGATCTAGGAGATACCGGGCTCTCCGGTTCGATGACAGGACGTCATGCGCCGATCACGCCGACCCCCCCAACGCATTCAAGAGCGCGCGCGTCTGCCGCGGCGCTGGCCCATCCGGCAGCTGACGAGCGTGGCGGCGATCGCGGCGTTCGGCGTGCTCACGGTCATGCACGCCGGGAACGCGCCGGTGTGGACCGCGTTCGACGACATCGGGGAGGCGCTGGCGGCGAGCGTCGCGACCGTGGCTTGCGTGGCGCGGGCGAGACGGGAGCGTCGCGCGCGCGATACGGCGACCGACGGGGGACGCGCGTGGATCCTGTGGTCGCTGCTCGCGGCCGGCGCCGGCGCGTGGGCGGTCGGCCAGGTCGGCTGGAGCGTGTACGAGGTCGGGCTCGGGTCGGCCCCGCCGGCGGTCTCGGCGCTGGACGTCGCCTTCCTCGCCTTCCCGATACTTGTGGTCGCAGGCCTGTTGACGATGGTGCAGACGCCGGCCGGGCGGTTGTCGCAGCTGCGCGGAGCGGCCGAGGGGCTGTTCATAGCCGCTGGCTTCTTGCTGCTCAGCTGGAGCCTGATCGTCGGCTCGGTGCTGGCGAAAACGGAGTCGTCGACGCTGCTCAAAGAGATGGTCAACCTGGCCTATCCCGCACTCGACGCCGTCGCGCTCGCCGCAATGCTATTCATCGCCCTGCGGCGCAAGGACGACCCGCCCCGCGGCCTCGGCCTGCTCGCCCTCGGCATCGCCTGCGTGGCGCTGTCGGACTCGTCCTTCTGGTACCTCAGCGCGGTCAACCCCAGCTTCCCGGGAGCCACGGCGCTCGACACGGGCTGGGTCGCGGGGTTCCTGCTGATCGCTCTGGCGGCGCTGTCCTCCGGCCGCAGGCGCGTTGGCCGGAGGCGGCTGTCGGATCGCAGGGCTCTGCTGATGGCGCCGGTGCTGCCCGCCGCCCTCGGGACGCTGGTGATGCTGGCCCGCTGGCTGAGCGGCGGCAGCCTCGGGTCCGAGGGAGCACTCCTGACGATCACAGCGGCGCTCGTGATCCTCGCGATCGTGCTGCAGACAGTCGTCACCTATGAGAACCATGCGCTCACAACCGATCTGGAGGGCCGGGTGCAGGAGCGCACAGCCGAGCTGCATGCGACCGAGCGCTACTACCGCGCGCTCGTGCAGCACGCCTCGGATGTGGTGATCGTGGTCGATCCCGATCTGGGGATCCGCTACGTCAGCGACTCGGTCCACGATGTCTTTGGCTATCGGCCCACTGGGCTTCAAGGACGCGATCTGAGCGCCTTCGGGCGGGTCGCCGCGGAGACGCTGGCCGAGGCGCTCAACATGGCGGTGCTCGCTCCCGGGCAGATCACGCGGGTCGAGTGGCTGCTGAACGACGCCGCCGGGCGCGCGCGCCACGCCGAGTCGACGGTCACCAACCTCCTCGCCGATCCTCATGTAGAAGCGTTCGTGCTGAACACGCGCGACGAGACCGACCGCATAGCGCTTCAGGATCAACTGCGCCACCAGGCGTTCCACGACCCGCTGACGGGCCTGTCAAACCGCGCTCTGCTCGGCGACAGGGCCTCGCAGGCGTTCGCCCGCTCGCTGCGAACGGGAAACAGCGTCGCCGCCATCGTGATCGACCTCGACGCGTTCAAGCTGGTCAACGACAGCCTCGGCCACCAGGTGGGCGACGCGCTTCTGCGCGACGTCGCGCAGCGGCTGCAGTCCGTAGCGCGTCCGGAGGACACCGTGGCCCGTATCGGCGGGGATGAGTTCCTCGTGCTGGTCGACGCCGTCGGCTCCGACGAGGAGGCACTGACGCTAGCCGGGCGTTTTTACGATGCCCTGAGCTCCCATTTCGATCTGGATGAGATCGAGCATCGCGTCACGACCAGCATCGGGGTGGCCGTCGGCTCGGCGTCGAAGACGAACTTCGAGCAGCTGTTGAGCGACGCCGACATGGCGATGTACTCGATCAAGGCCAGCGGCAAGGACGCCGTCCAGCTGTTCCAGCCGAGCATGCACAAGCAGGCCCGTGAGCGCTTCCGGCTGCAGGCCGATCTCGGCAAAGCGCTGGAACGCAACGAGTTCTGGCTGCTCTACCAGCCGGAGTTCGGCGTGACCGGGGAGCGGCTGGACGGATTTGAGGCGCTCATCCGTTGGAACCATCCCATCCATGGCCTTGTGCGACCGGACCGGTTCATCCCACTCGCCGAGGAGAGCGGGATGATCGTGCCACTCGGCCGGTGGGTGCTCCTGGAGGCCCTGCGACAGGCCGTGACGTGGGAGCAGGTCGGTGCAGGAGCCGAGCCTTTGAGTATCTCGGTGAACATTTCCGCGGTGCAGCTCAACGCGCCTAGCCTGCTCGCCGACGTTAAGCACGCGCTGGAGCAGTCGCAGATCCGCCCCGCGCGGGTCGTCCTCGAGATCACCGAGCAGTCGCTCGTCGAGGACTCCCATACCGTCATAGGCGTCCTGCATGCACTCAAGGAGCTCGGAGTGCGTCTCGCGATCGACGATTTCGGGACCGGCTATGCGTCCCTGTCCTATCTGCAGAGCATGCCGGTCGACATCCTGAAGATCGACCGGACGTTTGTGAAGGCTAGCGACGACGGCGAGCACGGTCGCGAGCTTCTCGAAGCGATCGTCGGGATCGGCCGCAGCCTCTCGCTTCTCACGATCGCCGAGGGCGTCGAGGAGCCCGACCAACTGGCGACTGTGCGGGACATGGGCTGCGACCTTGCTCAGGGCTATCTGCTCGGCCGGCCGCTGCCGATCGAGGAGGCCCAGAGCCTGATCGCCGAGTACGCCACCGCCAGCGTTGTGAATCATTGATGGCAGTGCATTGTGCGGCGAGGTTGTCGAGGATCTCGGGTAGCCCTTGACTAACGCGATGTCCGGCTCGAGGCTCCGAATGGGGTCGGGTCCGGACGTTGCACATCGTGAAATCGAGATCCGTGTTGCATCACCTTGAGCCCGCGACCCCCGAATCGCCTGCGAACAATGCTCGTCCGATCCCGGTTCGCTGTCGAGCAGGATCCACGTACAAGCGGTGAATGTGGCCGACCCGTCGGGGGTCGTCATCATCGTCCTCGGTCGGCCCGTATTGGCAGAGGCCGGCGATGCGACCATCGCATCTCGCGGCCAGCACCCCACCGCCTAGCGCCCTTTGGCGGCGCACGACGTCAGCCCAGCCTCGCACCCGGTGGATGGCGAGCTGCTTGCAATACCACGCGTCCGGCACACGGCCTCGATAGGTCACCGCCCACGTCGCTACATGAAGGTCATGTAGACCCTCCCCGTCGGCTGGACGTGCCGCCACGATCTCCACGCAACGGAGCTTGCCAGGCCCGGCTCCGACGGTCGGCGCCCGAATCGCCCGTGAACTCCGGTCGCGATTGGCCCTGCGCATGTTCGACACCTCATCGAAATCAGGGCGAGCGGCTCACGACGCTCTATCTGATGCGTTGCGCCCGCGCGCGCACGAGCGCCGCGACCTGCTCTCGCGTGGCGCCAGCGCTGAAGCTGAGTATCCAATCTGCCAACTCGCGGTCCGATGCTTCGACACGCGAGCCGTTGATCTCGAGGAATAGCTCGCTCCCGCCGGGCCGGTCCTCGGCCATGCGCTACCCCTGAGAGGAGTCGGGGTCGTCGTCGGCGAGGATCTGGAGCGCCTCGCCGTGCTCGGCGACGACGCGCTCGCCTATCTCGTGAATGCGCTCGCGAACCTTCTCGGTGGACATGATCCGCAGCTCGCCACCCGGAAGCTCCTCGACCAGCACCGAGGTACCAGGGGCGTAGCCCTGCGCCTCAAACTCCCTAGGGATCGAGATTACGTTGCTGTTGCCGACTCGACGTACCTTAACGACCTTCATGAGTCCAGTATATACACGGATAGCCGATAGATGGCCTTCTGGGTGACCGCTTGGCGGATCCACCCCGCTCACAGGATCTTCACGAGTCGCGGCTGAATAGCAGACAATCCTACTTTGAGCGATCAAGCCGGCGACACGGACGATGGCGAGCCGGGCGAGCGCCCGGAGTACACCCCGGGCTACTACGGAGCCTTTCTCGCCTTCGGCAGGCCAATCGCGGTCTCGTTCCAAGCCAGGACACGGCGTCATGAAACCAGTTGGTTAGAGCGGGAGATCACTGCGTGCCCCTCCGTCCGCGCTTGACAGCGCGGCTCTATCCACGTAGCGTCGATCGACCAAAGTCATATGCAGATAGGCCCCCACGCGACCCCCCTGAGCCGTATCGCCCAGGCCCACCCGGACAGGGTCGAGGTGCGGGGACGCGACCTGTGCGGCGAGCTGATGGGCCGTCTCAGCTTCACCGAGTACTTCTACCTGCTGCTGACCGGACGCGAGCCGACCACAGAGCAGCGTTACTTCCTCGATCTCCTGCTGGTCGCGATCGCCGAGCACGGCATGATGCCGACGAACGTCGCGGCGCGGATGACGCTCGCCGCCGATCCCGGATCGCTTCAGGGTGCGGTTGCCGCTGGCATCCTCGGCTGCGGGCCGGTTCTCCTCGGGACCGCCGCCGAGTGCGCAAGCCTGCTCGATGACGCCGCGCAGCGGTCTTACAGGACCGGCGAAGCGCCTGCGTCGGTCGCGCTCGTGGTGGCCGAGGCAATCCATGCCTCGGGTGCCAAGCTCCCCGGGTTCGGTCATCCGGTGCACAAGCCGCTCGACCCGCGCGCAGAGCGGATTCTCGAACTCGCCGACGAACGTGGCGTGAGCGGGCGCCACATAGAGCTCGCCCGGTGTCTGCGCGAGGCTGTCGCCAAGGTCTGGGGAAAGCCCGTGACGATGAACGTGTCGATGCCGATCGCCGCGCTGCTGCTGGATCTCGGCTTCGCCTCGGCGACTGTGAAGACGATCCCGATCCTCGCACGCACGGCCGGACTTCTAGCGCACCTCATCGAGGAGCAGCAGCAGCCGATCGGCTTCCTGATGGCGGCGCGCGCCGAGGAGGCGATTGATTATGAGCGCCCCGGAGAGCACGGCGCTTGATGGTTGCGTCCGACGTAGCAGAGCCTCCCTGGGAGGACCAGTTCGCGCTCGATGACGCGAGCTACCGCGAGCAAGTCTCCTACGTTCTTCAGCGCTCGCCGTTCTACCGTCGCAAGCTCGCCGGGGCCGGGATAGAGTCGGCTGTCGATGCCGGGGGCCTGGAGCAGATCGCCCGCCTGCCGACGACCGACAAGCAGGAGCTCAAGGCCACAGCCACGCTCGAGAATCCGATCGGCGCGCATCTGTGCGCCTCTGACTCGGAGATCGTCCGGATCTACTCGACCAGCGGCACGACCGGCACGCCCAGCTTCATCCCGCTGACCGCTTCCGATCTCGACAACTGGGTCACGGGTTCAGCGCGCAGCTACTCGGCCTCCGGCGTCGGTCGCGGTCAGCGACTGCTCTCGACCTACAACGCTGGGCCGTTCGTGGCCGGCGCGGCGCTTGCGGCATTCGACCGGATCGGCGTCTGCCACATCCCCGTTGGGACAGGCAACACCGACCGTGTGCTGCTGGCGATCGAGCGGCTCAGGCCCGAGGCCGTGGTGCTGACGCCGTCATACGCAGCGTACGTCATCGATGCCGCCGCGGAGGGTGGCGTCGACCTGGCCGGGTCCAGCGTAGAGCGCGTGCTGGTCGCCGGTGAGCCGGGCGGCGGCGAGCCGGCGTTCCGCTCGGCGCTCGAGCACGGGTGGGGAGCCAAGGTCACCGAGGCGATGGGCGTAGGCGACATCGGCCCGTCGCTGTTGGGGGAGTGCGAGGCGCAGGATGGGATGCACCTCTGCGCGCGCGGCTTCGTCCACGCCGAGTTGATCGAGCCCGACAGCGGCAAGGCAATCGCACTCAGCGAGGGAGCGGCCGGCGAGCTCGTCCTCACGCATCTACTCCATCGGGCCGCGCCGCTGTTGCGGTTCCGCACGCGGGATCACGTCCGGGTCCGGACTGGGCGATGCACTTGCGGGAGGACCAGCCCGCGCATCCGCTGCATCGGTCGGACTGACGACATGCTGATAGTCCGCGGGATCAACATCTTTCCGTCGGCGGTGAGGGAGGTGGTCGCGAGCTTCCTCCCCAGCGTGAGCGGCTACATCCTCGTGCGGCCAGGGCAGCCGGGAGTGCGGCAGGATCCGCCGCTGCCAGTGACCGTGGAGCTCGCGCGCGGCGCAACGGCCTCGCCGACGCTCGCCCAGGCGATCGCCGAGCGCGTGCGCGCGGTGCTTGTCGTGCAGGCACGGGTGGACCTGGTGCCGTGGGGGAGCCTACAACGGAGCGAGTACAAGTCCAAGCTCATCGATCACTAGGGTGGAGGGGTGTCAATGCGCAAGCTGCAGAGTCAGGGTGTTCACCACATCACGCTCGTCGCCGCCGACCGGCGGACGTCGATCGACTTCTGGGAGGGAGTGCTCGGGATGCCGTTCATCTTCGAACAGCCCAACCTCGACCGGCCAAGCGAGAACCACCTCTACTTCGATCCGGGTGACGGGCGGCTGATCACGGTCTTCACCAACGAGGAGCGAGCACCGGATCCGGAGCGGGCCTCAACCGACCAGGGATGCGTGCACCACATGGCTTTCACACTGTCGCAGGCGACCTTCAACCAGGCGGTCGAGAGACTCGACGAGCGCGGGATCGACCACAGCGGCGTCAAGGACCGTGGCTTCATGGACTCGATCTACTTCAGCGACCCCCTGGGGCTGCTGATCGAGCTAGCGTCGTACAGGTTCGAGCCGCCGGCCGGCTTCACGCACGCCGACGTGCTGCTGGAGGCGCACAAGCTTCGCGTCGTGCGCGCGGACTATGCAATCGCCCAGATCCACCTCGCGGACGCGATCGAGCTCCTCACCGAGCGCTCGCGCGAGTCACTATCAGACGATCGGTCGCCGCGCGATCCGTATCGGCAATCCGACATCCCACAACACATCTAGGAGCGCCACATGGCCGCGAACACGCTCAGCATCCTGAAACCGAGTGTCAACAATCTGACCGTGCGTGTCTTCGTGCGGGCGGCCGGTCTTGACTTCGAGGAGGTCGATGTGTGGGGGAAGAAGGGCACCCCCGAGTTCCTGGCGAAGGATCCGGCCGACCTGACGCCGCTGCTCGAGGAGTCGGGCCTCCCGGACGGATCGCTGTGGGAGAGCTGCGCGATCATGCAGTATCTCTGCAACAAGCACGGCCTCAGCCAGTTCTATCCAACCGAGCCGGGAGAGCGGGCGTTGGTGGACAGCGCCATGTTCTACCTGATCGGGACGTTGTATCCGCTGGTGGCGCGCGCCACATATCCGATACTCGGGTTCCCTCAATACGCCGGCGAGGTTGGCCCCTCTGAGGCCGATGCCGAACTGAAAGCACGCGCGCAAAGTGACGCCGTGGCCGCGATCGCAGGGCCGCTTGACTCATACCGATCGTTCTTCCTCGAGGGGCGGCGATTCATCGGCGGGGATTCGCCGTCGATCGCCGACATCCGTCTGGTAGCGACGCTTGAGTTCCTCAATGCGATCGACTACGAGTTCCCGCCGTGGGCGACCGAGTACATGAGATCGGTCGAAAGCTCGCTCGGCGATGCCTACACGGAGCCGGCCGCCGACGTGCGGGACTTTCTCGCCTCGGTCAAGCCGTCGCACGCCTGATCATTGGGGTGTCTCCACTATGCCGGCGGTGCCCTACGTTCTGCCCTATACTTGCCCACAATGCGCAAGACCAGCGTCTACCTAGATGATGAGCAGGCCGAGCGCCTTGCTCGCCTCGCGCGCCAAGAGGGCCGCTCACAGGCCGACATCCTGCGCGAGGCCGTCGCGACTTATGAGCCCCCGGCATCGCACGATCGCCACTTCGAGATCGCCGCCGGCTTCCCCCGAACCGATGTTGATTCGCGCCCGATTTCGCAGATTCCTGACGAGGAGCTTCTAGCAGGCTTCGGCAGTTGACGCTGCTGATCGACGCCGCCCCGATCGTGGCGCTCGCCGACCCCGACGAGCCACATCGCGAGAGCATCCTCGCCACGCTTAGAGACGAGCCGGGCGACCTCGTCATGCCAGCCCCGACGACCGCCGAGGTCGACTACCTCCTTGGCCAGCGCTTCGGTCAGGCCGCTCGTCGCGCGTTGCTGAACGACCTTGCACGCGGCCGCTTCAAGATCGCTTGCCTCGAGCGCGAGGACTACAACACGATCATCGACCTCGACGCGCGCTACGCCGACCTGGGCCTCGGCCTTGCCGATTGCGCACTCGTCGCGCTCGCCGAGCGCCACCGCACCACACGCATACTCAGCTTCGATGAGCGACACTTCCGCGCCGTCACGCCACTCGACGGTGAGGCGTTCACGATTCTGCCGGCTGACGGCTGATTGGATAGGAGATGTCGCGGTTCCACGTGGGGTTGTGGCCTGAGCTCGGTCGAGTAAGGCGCCGCTAGGATCCGCCGGTGCCTCCGGTCGAGATCGTGCCCGGCCTGCTTCGCTGGACCGCGCGGCATCCCGACTGGAATCCGCAGGCCTTGCCGGGCAGTACGGAGGACTGGGACGAGCACGTCGGCTCGGTGCTCTACGAGACGTCAGACACCGTCGTGCTCATCGATCCTTTGCTTCCATCCGAGGATCGGATGGGATTCCTGCACTGGCTCGACGAGCGGATCGGAGCTCGTCCGGTCAGTATTCTCACGACGATCCGCTGGCACCGGCGCGACCGCGAGGAGCTCGCCGAGCGCTACAAGTCGAATACCTCACGGGCGTGGAACGCGGTTCCCCGCGGAGTAGAGCCGCAGCCGCTGCGAGGAGCGGGCGAGACGATGTTCTGGCTGCCGGCGGTCGCGGCACTCGTCCCGGGCGACCGGCTCATCGGCGCGCCGGACGGGCGCCTGCACGTGTGCCCGCAGAGCTGGCTGGACGGGGTGCACGTCAACCGCCCGGGGCTTGTCGAGCTGCTTCGCCCGCTTGTCGAGCTGCCGGTCGAGCGCGTTCTCGTTTCTCACGGTGAGCCGGTGTTGCATGATGGGCGCGCGGCGCTGGTGCGGGCGATCGCCGAGGCCAAAGCCGGCAAAGCATCGCCCTGAGGGCATCTCCAAGAGATGAGCCAGGCGATGGGCGTCGAGCGCATCACGAGACATGCCTCAGTCGAGATCAAACGCAGCTCGAATCGCCTCACCGAGCTGCGGCTCCTAATCATCGAGCAGCACACCGATCTGATCTCGCAACGCCTCGGTTGGAATCGTGGTGATGTTGTCGCAGCTCACGACCGACGGTCTCGAGAGTCCGTTCGCCGCATCAACGTGCACCTAGGTGGAGAGTCCACGAATGGTGGTCGTGATCGGCGCGACTGTGACCGTCACCAGATGTGGGCGCACAAGCTCACGCGTGAGAACCAGCACCGGCCGCGCCTTGTCAAGCTGCGCGACGTGGATTGGGCGCCGACGCGGTCTCGCAAGTCGGATGTGGAGACGCTCGTCTGCCGGTCGTGATGGGCATGTGCTTGGTCGGTCATGAGCGGTCCGTTCCAGCGCGAGGCGCGCCGATCGGTGGCGAAGCATCGGGATGGTACTCCTGCCGAAATGGGCTCGACGGGTGGTCAATGCGTCTGGCTCGAGCGAAACCGCGGCGTCGCGGCGTCGCCACGAAGGTCGCGTGGTGGAGGTCGCGGATCCAAGCCAACATGGATCCGCGAGGGGTCGAGCCCAGAATTTGCACCGGGGATCGAGATCAGCAGGTGAGCACGGTCTAGCTCCGCGCGAGCCGCGAGAGGCGACGGTCGTAGCTCAATAGTCTCCCGCCGAGGTCTCGTGCAGTGGCGAGGACGATTGCGTCGGGAAGGCGCAGACGGTCGTGGCTCGCTCGAAGCTCGGCCGCCTGCTCGGCGATCCTGTCATTGAGAGGCACGATCGAGATACCCATCGCGGTGATCGCTCGGCGCGCCTCGTCGAGGCGCCGCGCCCGAGCAAAGGCGACTAGCGTCTCGCTGTAAGCGCTCGCGGGAAGCAATAGCTGATGGCCTTCGCTGTCTGCAACTTCAACGTCGTCGACCGCCCGATTGTGATGACGGTCTGCGGTATCAAGCAGACCGATCAGCACGCTTGCGTCGAGGATCAGCGCTTCCACTCGTCGCGCAGCCGCTCGAGTTCGCCATCTTTGTAGATGCCCGCCGCGATGCCCGCATGGCGCCGGACTCGCGAGCCTCTGGTGGCGATGACGATCTCGCCCTCGCCGGCGGGACGCACCGTGATCTCGTCCCCGGCGTGCAGTCCGGCAGCACGCATCGCCTCGACCGGGATCGTGACTTGATTCTTGGAGGAGACTCTCGGCATGACCTTTACTTTATCAGGTCTACAGTAAAGGGTCTAGCGAAACAGCCACGTCGTGCCCGTCAGTGTTTTCACTTGGCGCCCCCGAAACTGGGGGCAAAACGAGGCTAAAAGAGCGGGAGCGACGAGGGTCGAGGCCTCGTTCTTCGATAACGAGAAGCCGGTACTGACAGCCTTGATCCGCCCGGCTTATCGGGGGTCGTGGCGATACGCGACTGAGCGATGTCGAATCGCCACGACGCAAACTGTTCTCTCGGCCTCGGCGAGCTGGTAGATGATGCGGTAAGTGCCGACGCGTAGCGAGCGCAGTCCCCTCAACCGCCCACGTAGCGCGTAGCCGGCCAGCGGATCGCGTTCGAGGAGCCCGAGCGCGTCCTGTATGGCATCGATGAGCGGCCGGTTGAACTCGAGTAGCTCACCTCGAGCGCGCCGCGCGACGACGACGCGTGCCACCGCTCAACGCGTCGAGCGGTGGGCATCGAGCTCGACGCGAAGATCCGCGAGCGTGACGACCTCCCCGCGCGAGAGCTCTGCAAGACCGGCTTCGATAGCCGCGAGTGTCTCAGAGTCGGACAGGATTTCCGCCGTCTCCTCAAGGGCGTCGTACTCGTCGATTGGAACGAGCGCAGCGGCCGGCTTTCCGTTGCGGGTCACCAGCACGTGATCGCGACGATCGGCGACATCGCTCAGCAGGGCGCTGAGATTGGTCCGGAACTCACGGACTGGCACCGTCTTCGCCACTTAGCAAAGTGTACCGCATTGTGTACGCAGTTTCCCAACGGCTGAGCGACCTACCAAGTGTCGGGGTCGCGGGTCCGACTGTTTCCGCCCAAATCGCCCGCCAATATGGTCGCGGTCTCTCCGGGAGTCAAACCCTCGTTTGGCACCCCATCGAGATTCGCGCCCAACAACAGTGATCCTCAGTTACCTTCGCGGGCCCGCCTGCCCCCTCATGTCGCTTCAGATGGGCAGGAAGACCACATAGTCGCGTAGGCGCGCAACCTGGTTCCCTGGCAGGTCGAGCACAATGCCGAGATCGTCAAGGGATGCGAAGCCATCAATTTCTTCGCGCGTTTTGACGAGACGTCGAGCCAGGTCGGCGTCGAAGTTGGGAAGACAAGCAAGAACCTCGACCGGCGCGTGATTGATGTCGACGACGCCTCCGTCGAACGCTCCGGGCAGGTCCGGGCGGCCCACGCCAGCCTCAACGGCCAGCCGCGGATCCTCACGTGCCAGCGTGAGCGCCTTCTCGTGCTGTGCCAGACGGTCGCGCGCGGCGACAAGGCGTGCATCGTCGGAGTGGGTGAGATGTGCGAGGTGATCATGCAGCCAACGCATCACGTCCATCCAGAGCCGCTGGTCGGCTACCACGTCGTACTTGATGCGCCGATTGGGCGCCGGAAGGGGCAGCTCAGAAGCGTGAGTTGATGGGATCGAAATGTCGACCCCGTGCTCATGGATCGACGTCACCAGTTCAGCCGCGAGGAATCGATCGCCGTGACCGGTTGCTAGCACCAAGCCGTCAAAGATGTCCTCGCCCGGATCGCAGAGCACCTCCTGGACCTTGCCGGCGACGCCGCCGTCTGAGCCGAAGACCGGCGTGTCCTTGGCGAGCAGCAGATAGGAGCTCGGCGGACCCTCGTCCATGCCGAGCCACCATAACGGCAACCGGAGCACAGAGACCCCAGAAACAGACAATAGGTCGCGGTCCCTCGCGGAATGAGAGCCTTGTCGTAGACCCCATCGAGATCCGCGCTCACGACGCGGCTATTTGATGAGATGCGCCCGCGCGCGCACGAGATCCGCAACCTGCTTCGGCGTGGCCCCTGCGCTGAAGCTGAGTATCCAATCTGCCAGTTCGCGATCCGTCGCCTCGACACGCAAGCCGTTGACCTCAAGGAATGTCAGCATCGCAACGAGAGCCGTGCGCTTGTTGCCATCGATGAACTGCTGACCCTCTGCGATCGCGTGAGCAAGCGCAGCGGCCTGATGTGCAAGGTCGGCGTCCTCATAGTTAGCGTAGGCAGCGGGGCGCGCGAGCGCACTTTCGAGGCCACCGCGGTTCCGCAACTGATTCGCTGCCTGGGTCGAACTCGCGCCGATGATCAGTCCATGCAAGCTCAAGACATCCTCGAGCGAGAGGTAGACCGGTTCCGTATCGCCGGGCCGATCCTCGGCCATGCGTCAACCCTGAGAGGCGTCGGGGTCGTGATCGGCGAGGATCTGGAGTGCCTCACCGTGCTCGGCCACGACGCGCTCGCCTATCTCGCGGATGCGCTCGCTGACCTTCTCGGTGGAGATGATCCGCAACTCACCACCCGGAAGCTCCTCAACCAGCACCGAGGAGCCAGGGGCGTAACCCTGCGCCTCGAACTCCCTCGGGATCGAGATTACGTTGCTGTTGCCGACACGACGTACCTTGACGACCTTCATGAAGACAGTATATACACGGATAGCCCAGGTACACAACGCCCGGTCGCGCATTCAGCTGGCCTCGCGATGCTTCGGAACCGAGCCCTCGTCGCAGACCCATCGAGATTCGGACGCGCCGGCACACTCTGAGGTCCGTGCGCTTGACCGAAGGGCTAGCGAAAGCTGGCACATGGCGCCATCATTGAGGCGTGCCGAACCGCAAAGAACGGCTACAGGGACGACTTGGCGCCTTCATACAGCAGTATGCGCGCCCAGCCCACCCGGGACAGGATCCCAACGATCGACGCTACGACCGCGAGATGGAGAGAAGGGTCAAACGAATGGACCCGGAAGAGCTCGACGCCCTAATGCACGGCGAAGAGCCCGACGGCGACCCGCAGCACCGCTGACATTCGCGGGGGGCGAGCGACCGCAGACAAAGGGTCGCGGGCTCTCTGGGGGTCGGGCCCGCGACCTCTGAAAAGCGGGAGCGACGGGGGTCGAGGCCTCGTTCGGCACCCCATCGAGATCAGGGGCGTTGGGCATTCCTTCATCGACCGCTTCTGCGGTCAGCGACGCGATGAGGCTCGGGCGTCAGCGCTGCTGATCTGCCAGCGAACTCCTGGACCGAACTCGAGCACGACGCCAGCGGGACTGATCAGTTCCCAATAGGGCGGATCGTCGTCAGCTTCGGCTGCAGCTGGCTTGATGTCGAGCACTGAGCCGTCCGAAAGCCTGCAGTGCAGCTCGCCAGATTTCTCGTCGATCTCGGCGTCGTTGATCGAGCGCCCAACCAGCCGAGCCGGGTCAGACGGCGACCACTCTGCATCCTGAGTGGCCAGGCGCCACAGCTCTCCGTGTGCGTCCCGACCTTCAACGTGCAGTACATCCGGATAGGCCACACGCGCGTCGATGACTTCCCCGCGCAAGGAGCGCAGGACGGTCGTCGGTGAGGCATCTAGGGCTACGACGGTCGCCATGACTCCTTCCATTCTCGCAGCCAGGCCAGCAGTTCTCCATAGCTCATGTCCTCCCGCCCGCCGCCGGATTCCTTGTAGGCGTGTAGCGACTGACTCGCTTCATAGCGCTCATAGGCGGTCAGGCCCGCCTCCTTGCACGCCTGCCTGAATTGCTTGATGTCGCGCTTGCGGGTCATGGCCGGCGGCGAGCTTAGCTGTCGAAGCGGAGGCGATGGCCGGGGTCGCGCGCCAACTCGGCCTCAGACAATAGGTCGCGGTCTCTCTGGGGGTTGGGGCCTCGTTTGGCACCCCATCGCCTTCTGGGGGTCGAGCCCTCGTTTGGCACCCCATCGAGATCCGCACGAGAAGTGGACCCACAACGAACATCGCCGCTCGCTAAGGGACGCGACCTCCGCCGGGCCCCTTGATGGCTCCTTTTCACGCGAAAGCGATCACACGGGCGGGGCGTCGCGCTCCTGCTGGTCGTCCTATGCGAGCGTGAGCAAGGCCTTGCGCAGACGCTCGCTCGGCCAGCAAAGCACAAGCGCCGAACGGTGGCCTTTTACCCGCAGGCACAGGCCACCATCCGGCCTGTCTAGTGGCAGCCTATTCGAAGCTGACCGCTGATCCGCTGAATGTGCCTGCCTTGACTGGTTTCGCGGCTTTTTTGCCTACTTTTTCGCCGCACGTCGCCCCACCCGTAAAGCTCTCCGTGGCCGTCCCCGAGAGCGTCAAGGGGGAATACGAGCCGGCCGTGACCGCGCCCGATAGCGCCACAGCAGGCGTTTCGGTCAGAAGCATCCCAAGCGTCCCCGTCGCTTTCGAGGGTTTCGCTTTCGGCGTCCATTTGTATGTCGCGGCCCCGGATGCAGGTTCGCCCGCCCCTTTCAGCACCGAGCAGGACACCGCAACGGCAGTTTTCAGCGTCGCGGTGTAGGCGACCGTCGTGAACGGGTCACCCGTGCAGCCCGACAGGGTGCCCTTGATCTTCACCGTCTGGACCGCAGGTGTGCTTGTGAGGCCCGGTGAGAGCTTGATCGTGCCGCTGTTGGTGGTGCATGTGGCCTTCGGGACCGTGTAGGTGATCAGCACCTCCTGCGGATCGGTCGTGTCGGCTGCGACGCTGGTGTTCGTGGCTCCGGGGGCGTAGTAGCTGGACCCGGCCCCGCCACCGCCACCGCCGTTGTTGCTGCCGCCGCCACCGCCTCCGCCCCAATAGCCCCCGCCACCGCCGCCACCACCAACGCAGTTGACTTCGGCGCCGCCGCCGAATCCATCGCCGCCGCGTCCTTCGCTGCCGTCGCCGCCGCGGCAGCGCGTGCCTTCTCCTACATAAGAGCCGCCTTTGCCGCCAGTGTTCTCTCGGCCACCGCCACCGCCGGTCGCCTGAAGAAACAGGTCGCCAGGGTTCGTTCGGCAATCACCGATCAACCCCGTCGTCGCGTTGGTGCCCGCTTCGCCTTCCAGCGCATCGGCGCTTCCGCCGCTGCCGGCTTCTATGCATCCAGCCGGCGCGTACTGGTAGTTGCTACCACCTCCGCCACCGCCGCCAGCTACGACCAGCCGCGATTTGAGGTTGCTCCCTTCGGTGCGCACGTCTGAGGCACCGCCCCCTTCGCCTCCGGCCGGGAGACACAGGTCGGCTGCTCCGCCCGCCCCGCCGCCACCGAAGTGGATGTAAAGCGGCTTCGCTTCGCTCACCGCGAGCGTCGCGGCGACCTTTGCGCCCGCGCCCCCGGGGTAGGTGTGGCCGCCAGCACACGTGTTACCCGGCGCGCCTTTACCGCCGATGGCAGCCACCGTGACCCGTGTCACGCCTACCGGCACCGCGAAGGACTGTTCAGAGCCGCCCGTGGCGAGGAACGTTTCCGTCTTGGTTTCCGCGAACGCGCTCACGCTGGAGGCAAGCACCCCCACAGCCACCAGCACCAGCAGAGCACCCAACTGGACGAAACGACCGTGAAGCCGCATTAGGACTCCCTCCCCCTGTGGTATGGCCTCGAGTCTCGCTCCGCGGCCCGTTAGCGCCGTAAAGCGCGCGGGGAGCGTATCACCGCCTCGTCGTTCGAGCGGGGCGTAGCGTCCGTGCGGGGTGACCGATGCGGGCGAGAGTGCTCCTTTCCGCGCTAAGCGAGCGTCCGGGCCAACCGGCGCGAAGCTGTCGAGACGGACGAATAGCGAAAGTGCGCTGCTGACGACTGGGACCGCCCGGACCGATGCACCCCATCTCGGCTTGCTGGATGGTGCCGAACGCGGGTGCAACCCCTTGGAAATCGCCATTTGCAGGCACTTCCACGGGAGCGACGGGACTCGAACCCGCGACCTCTGCCGTGACAGGGCAGCGCTCTAACCAACTGAGCTACGCCCCCGCGATGACGCTGCAGGCAGGCGACACCTGACGCGCCTGCTCAGTATGCCAAGGCTTGGCGCCGTTCGAGGAGCGGCCGCCGATCCGAGTCCCGTCGAGGGGCGCGCCGGCGCGAAAACTGGCCGTCTGGCCAGCCTTTCCTCTAGGCTTACGCCGTGGCTTTGGTGGGTCCGGCTCCGATGCTCGACAGCAACCCGTTCTCGGTGATGCTGCAGGACCTGCGCGACGAGCGCTCGTCGGGGGTTGCGTTCCCGCCGGGCGAGACGCGCTTCTCGCTGTCGCGCACGCGGCGGTTCGCCGGCGAACCGCTGGAGATGCTGCTCGAGGCCTACGAGCGCTACGGCCCGGTGTTCACGCTGCGCCTGTTCCACAGCAACGTCGTGTTCATGCTCGGGCCGGAGGCCAACCACCACATGCTCGTCTCGCACGCGTCGAACTTCCGCTGGCGCGAAGGCCACTTCCGCGACCTGATCGGGCTGATGGGCGACGGGCTGCTGACGATCGACGGCGACTTCCATCGCCGCTCGCGGATGATCATGCTGCCGGCGTTTCACCGCGAGAACATCGCCGCGTCCTACGACGTGATCGTGCAGGAGGCCACACACGCGCTCGACACGCTCGCGCCGGGCACGGAGTTCGACCTGTACGCGTGGACGCGCAAGCTGGCGATGCGCGTGGCGATGCGCGCGCTGTTCGGCCTGGACCCCGACGGCAGCCGCGCGCGGGCGATCGACGCGGCGGGCCTGTTCGAGGAGGCGCTGGCGTTCTACGCGTCGGACTACTTCCTGCGCGTGCTGCGCATGCGCGGCACGCCGTGGTGGCGCATGCAGCAGGCCGCGCGCGAGCTCGACGCGCTGATCTACTCGGAGATCGCCGAGCGCCGCGCCTCGGGCGAGCGCGGCCAGGACATCCTCAGCCTGCTGCTCGATGCGCAGGACGAGGACGGCAACACGCTCAACGAGGTGCAGATCCGCGACGAGGTGATGACGCTGCTGTTCGCCGGCCACGACACGACCACGTCGACGGTGTCGTTCATGTTCTACGAGCTCGCGCGCAACCCGCACGTCGCCGAGCGGCTGATCGCCGAGCAGGACGCCATGCTCGCCGGCGCCGCGCCGACGGCCGCGCAGCTGAGCTCCGGTGAGCTGTCGGAGCTTGAGATGGTGCTCGACGAGACGCTGCGCAAGTACCCGCCCGCGTGGGTCGGCCCGCGGCGCGCGATCGAGTCGTTCGAGTTCGCCGGGCACACGATCCCGGCGCGCGCGTTCGTCAACTACTGTTCGTGGGCCAGCCACCACCTGCCCGACGTGTTCGATGACCCCGAGCAGTTCCGCCCCGAGCGCTTCACGCCCGAGGCCAAGGCCGCGATGCCCAAGGGCGCTTACGTCCCCTTCGGCGGCGGCTCGCGCACGTGCATCGGCATGCGCTTCGGCCAGCTGGAGGTGCGCACGATCGCCACGCTGATCCTCCAGCGCTTCACGCTGTCGCTGCCCGACGACTTCCAGCTGGCGATCCGCCAGATGCCGACGATCAGCCCGAAGGACGGCCTGCCGATGCGCGTGCACGCGCGCGCCGGCGCCCGCGCCGCAAGCGTGCCCGCCGCGGCCTGAGCTCAGCGCAGGGTCGCGTCGATGCTGAGCAAGTAGCCGGCTTCGCCGCCGGCGTCGCCGGTCGCGCGCGCGCCGACCGCTCGCACGCGCACGTGCGGATCGGAGAACAGCGTCAGCTTGAGCGCTTGCACGAGGAACCCGCGCGGCTGCACGACGAGCTTTCCGTTGCTCGCCTGCGCGACGGCGTCGACGGCCGCGCCGACGCCGAACAGGCCACCGCTGGCGCGCACTTGCACCTGCCCGTTGGCGCTGCCGAGCAGCTGCATGCCAAAGCCCGGCGGCAGCGCGGCTTTGGCGTCCGACTGGCTCAGCAGCGCGTGTGCCTGCAGCCGCTCACCGTGCTTGTGCAGTTTCACGGCGCTCAGCTGCAGCGGCCCCTCCTGGACGCTGGAGGCACTCACGTCGATGCGCCCCAGACCGCGGCCTTCCCACAGCAGGTGGGCCGTCTGGGCGGGGCTCAGCCTGAGGTTGCTCGCGTGGACGGTCGCCGAGTCGGCGTGCCGCCACAGCAGCTCGATCGCCGGCCAGGCCGTCACGTGCACGCTCTCCACCTTGCCGTAGCGGCCGATGCGCGAGGAGATCCTGCTGGCGGCGATGCGCGGCAGCAGGATCTGGCCGAGCACCAGCACGAGGAGCGCCAGAGCGGCGAGCCACTGCGCGACCCGGATCACCTGCCGCCACCGCCACCGCCACCACATCCCCCAAGCTTCGCAGGAGACGCGGCGCGGGACGGCGCTCGATCAGCCGAGGCCGTTCGCTTTGAGGAACTGCGCGGCGACGCTGCTCGCCGACTGCTTGTCGATGCTCACGGCCTTGTTCATCTGCTGGATCGCCGGGATCGTCAGCAGCGCGCTGACCTTGTTGAGCGTTTCGGCGAACGCCGGGCCCTCGGCGGCGAGCACGCTCTTCTTGACCACCGGCGCCACGTTCTGGAAGCCGAACACGTGCTTGGGGTCGGCGAGCACCTTGAACTTGCCGCCGAGCAGCTGGCCGTCGGTGGAGAAGACCGACTGCACGTTGACCTGACCGCCTTCGATCGCCTTGTAGGAGAGTTCGATCGAGACGGGCACGAGCGTGGGGACCACGCCATATTCCTGCTTCAGCCCGATCAGGCCCTCGAAGCGCGTGGCGAATTCAGGCGCTCGACGATCGCCGGCTCGCGCTGTCCTGCGTAGCGCTTGCTCACGCCGCTCAGCTCCAGCTCGGCCGCCCTGAACTGCCCCTGAGCCGCCCCGGACTCCCGCTCGCCTGCCTTCGCGAACGCTGATGACCCCTCGTTGTGGGCGGTGTCTGCGGTCTTCAAGAACAGGTCTCGGGCCGGGGTGAGCCCATCCTAACCAACTCCCAGGCTCCGCTTAATCCAAGCTTGGGATGCGGCTCGCTAGCCTAGAGGCCCCAATGCATGGGGCGCGTAGCTCAGTTGGTCAGAGCACCTCGTTTACACCGAGGGGGTCGCCCGTTCGAGTCGGGCCGCGCCCATCGCCGCCCCCTGCCGGCAACCCGCAAACCCCAAACCGCCCCGTCAAGAGCCCTGCCAAAAGCCCCGACGACCGAGCGCCCTCGACGACGCTGACCGACCGCCGCCCGTGACCGAGCAATCCCCCATCCGCATCGCCGTGATCGGCTCCGGGCCGGCTGGCTTCTACGCCGCCGGCCACCTGCTCAAGGACTCAGACGCCGGTTTCGAGGTCGACATGATCGAGCGCCTGCCGACGCCGTGGGGGCTCGTGCGCTCGGGCGTCGCGCCGGACCACCCGAAGATCAAGTCGGTCACGCGCGTGTATGAGAAGACCGCCGCGCACCCGCGCTTTCGCTACTTCGGCAACGTCAACTTCGGCGAGCACGTCTCGCGCGATGACCTGCTTGAGCACTACCACGCGATCGTCTACGCGACCGGCTCGCCGATGGACCGCCCGCTGGGCATCCCCGGCGAAGACCTGCCCGGCTCGCACGCCGCGACCGAGTTCGTCGGCTGGTACAACGGCCACCCCGACCACACCAGCCTGGAGGTCGACCTGATGTCGGCCGAGCGCGCGGTCGTGATCGGCAACGGCAACGTCGCCGTCGACGTCGCACGCATGCTCGTGCTCAGCGCCGACGAGCTCGCGCCGACCGACACCGCCGACCACGCGCTGGAGGTGCTCGCGCGCAGCCGCGTGCAGGAGGTCGTCGTCGTCGGCCGCCGCGGCCCCGCGCAGGCCGCCTTCACCAACCCCGAGCTGCTCGAGCTCGGCGAGCTCACCGATGCCGACGTGATCGTCGACTCCGACGAGCTCAAGCGCGCGCTCGCCGTGCACGACGAGGCTGCCGAGCAGCAAGCGACGGCGCGGCGCAACGTGGAGATCCTGCGCGAGTACGCGCAGCGCACGCCGACGTCCGGGCGCAAGCGCGTCGTGCTGCGCTTCCTGCTCTCGCCAACGCGGCTGATCGCCGGCGAAGACGGTGCGCTGGCCGACGTCGAGCTCGTGCGCAACGAGCTGGTGGCCAGCAACAGCGGCGCGCTGCGCGCACAGGCCACAGACGAGTCGGAGACGATTCCCGCCGGTCTCGTATTCCGTGCGATCGGCTATCGCGGCATGCCGCTGCCCGGCGTCTCCTTCGACGAGGGCGCCGCCGTGATCCCCAACGAGGGCGGACGCGTGCTCGACCCCGCCAGCCGCGCGCCGCTGCCCGGCGAGTACGTCGTCGGCTGGATCAAGCGCGGGCCGTCCGGCGTGATCGGCACGAACAAGAAGGACGCGCAGGAGACCGTCGACGCGATGCTCGCCGACCTCGTGCCGTCGGCTAACGGCGACGGGCCGAGCGCGCCATCTTCCGGCGGTGTCCCCGCACACTCGCCCAGTCACCCCGAGGCGGCGGCGATCGAGGCGCTGCTGCGCGAGCGCCAGCCGGCGCTCGTCACGTACTCCGGCTGGGAGGCGATCGACCGCCACGAGCGCGAGCTCGGCGAGCGAGCCGGACGCCCGCGCGTGAAGCTCACGGACATCGACGAGATGCTCCGCATAGCCGCCGCCGAAACACCCAGCTGAGCGCAACCGCCTGCCGGCCGAAGAGCCTGACGGTCGGAGGGGCCTGGCGGTCGAAGGGGGAGATCGCTTACGAAGACTGCGATAGCCATGGTATCTACGGCGTATATACGATGGCTATCGCTGAACGTAAAACGAGTGACGGACACCCCGGTCAAGCTCGGCGAAGCAGAGACCGATAGAGATTTGGTGAACCTGGCAGGGCGATGTTGTCATGCGCGTTCGCGGTGGGGACCCGCTGCGGCCGCTGGACGTGCTCGCCTCGTTTAGCCCAGCCAGTGACCAGCGCTTGTCGGCCACGGCAACCGTCAAGCTCGGCTAGCTCCATCGGCGCCGCCCAGACGGTGGCGAGCGTTCGCCCGGCGCGGGCGGACCGGTCAGGCGTTCGCTAGCGATATGGCAGACTGCCTGGCGCAGGCCCCGTTAGCTCATCTGGTAGAGCGCCGGACTTTTAATCCGGTGGGGCGGGTTCGAGTCCCGCACGGGGCATGGCGCGTGCAGCAGGGCGCTGCTGCTGGTCAGCAAGAAGGGCGCGCCCCTACGCGGTCGAGGCCGTGGCGGCGCAGACGACGCGTCGCTTGCCGCCGTGCTTGGCATCCATCAGCGCCGAGTCGGCCGCTTCGACGAGGCTGTCGAGGGTTCTGCCGTGGTAGGGAAACAACGCAAAGCCGACCGTTGCCGAAACTGCGCAGTCGGAGTAGCCGGCCTCTGCGACGGCGGTCTCGACGGCCGAGACGCAGCGGACGCTCAGGGTGCGGCTGACCGACGTGTCGACCCCGTGCGCGACCAGCGCGAACTCGTCGCCGCCGATCCGCGCGACGAAGTCACCCGGTCTGGTGACGTCCTCCAGTGCGCGTGCGATCGCCTGCAGAACCCTGTCGCCGGCCGCGTGGCCGAACATGTCGTTGACGCGCTTGAAGTTGTCGAGGTCGATCATCGCGATCGACACGGGAGAGCCGACCGGCCGGCTCTCGCGCTGAAGCGTCCGGCCGACGTTGTCCGTGAAGGCCCGGCGGTTGGGAAGACCGGTCAGCGCGTCGTGTGAGGCAAGCTCGCGCGCAACGTCTTCGGCCTGCGCCAGCTCGCGCTTGTTGTAGAGGATGATCCCGACGAGCACCACCGCGGTCGCGGAGAGAGCGACGAAGCGCAGGGTGAACAGGATCTGCGCGTCGGCGGTGGAGTAGAGGAAGGGACTCGCGCAGACCACGATCACGCCGATGAGGCGGACCATCGCCCCACGCGGGCTCCCGAAGTAGGCCGTCAGGGCGACGGCGAGGAACACCAGCGGCAGCAACGGGCTCGTCGTACCCCCCGTTAGGTACACGCCGAGGGCGATGCCCGGCACGGCGAGCGCGTTTGTCACGCGGTAGGCGATCTCATCGACGCGCGCCCCCCACGCGAGCACCAGCACGCCTGTTATCGCCGCCCACACGCTCAAGCCGACGGCGAGCAGCGTGTGCGATGTGTCGGCGCCCGGGAGGAGGATCACGATCAGGGTCATCACCGACGAGCCCACCCACCCGGCCGTCGCGGCGATCGCTCGCGCGGGCCGCTGTCGCCAGCCGCGCGCAGACCGCTCCTCTGCACCGCGCGTGCCATGTCCCGTCGACCCGTCGTCCACGAGCCGCGGGCGCGGTCCAGCGACGGCTGGACCGGCTGGTGATCTGCCCCCGCTCGAGCCACTCGGGGCGACCGCGGTCGCCGACGCCGTGCGGCGCTCGCCGGCGAGATCCCTGCTCGCCTTCGCCCGGAACATCGCCTCGTCTGCGCCCGCCAGCAGTGCGCTGAGCGTCCGTCCGTCCTCGGGCCAGGTCGCATACCCGACGCTTCCTGCGACGGCCGAGCCCTGCAGTCCGGCGCGTGTCGCAGCGTCGCCGACAGCCTGCGCGCACCTGGCAGCGAGCGTCTCGACCTCGGTCCTCGTCTTGCCGCAGACGTGCAGCGCGAACTCGTCGCCGCCGATCCGCGCCACGCAGTCGCGATCACCGGTCAAGTCGGTGAGCTCAGCGCCGACGTGTCGCAGCAGCTCGTCGGCCCCGGTGTGCCCGTAGGCCGTGTTGACCTCCTTGAACTCGTCGATGTCGAGCACGAGCACGCCGGCGCCCTCCTCCGGCGGGCGAAGCGCAGCGCGGTCGCGCAGGGCACGCAGGTTGTACAGACCGGTCAGCGGATCGGACATCGCCTGCTGGCGCGACAGCTGCTCGGCCAGCAGCAGGCGACGCTTGCGATAGCCGACGGCCGCGGCCATCCCCCACAGCGCCGCGACAAGAACGGCCAGATGACCCGGGAACTGCGCCTGCAGGGGTGCGCTGTCGTAGAACAGCGGCGAGGCCGCGAGCAGCGTGATCAGGACGAGCTGGCCGACCGCCTGCTTGACCCTGAAGAAGTACGCGACGTACAGCGCCGGAAAGAAGTACAGCTCGAGAAAGCCACTGCTCGCGCCGCCGGACCACAGACACGCCAACCACACGGTCAACGAACCCAGTGCCGTGAAGATGTTCGTCATCGCGTACAGCGCGCGATTTGACAGCGGCCGGAACACGACGAAGGTGAAAAGCACCGCGAGCAGGCCGAAGCCCACGAGGCCGCGCAGCTCGGCCACGTGCAGCTTGCCTGCGTCGGGAAGGACCGTCCCGATCCCGATCGTGCAGGCGCCGGCCAGCCACATCGCGATGGGCGTCCAGATCCGGATGTCGTGCTCGTCGCGCGGCTCGATGCCAGACATGGCCAGCATCGCCCGATCGGAGGCTCGCTCCATGAGAGAAATACTCGTCCGCGATCGGCCCGGACGTGACGCCCGAGACCGGGATTGGACGCATCGGCCAGCGGTGCGCCCGGCTCAGGTTGCGGTGTCCACCAGGTCGTCGTGATTGAGCTTGAAGAACGCCTCGATGACCTGCGGATCGAACTGAGTGCCGCTGCATCGCTCGAGCTCGGCGAGGGCGTGGATGACCGAGGACGCCGCCTTGTACGGACGCGCGTGCGTCATCGCGTCGAACGCGTCGGCCACCGCCACGACGCGCCCGGCGAGGGGGATTTCCTGCGCCTTCAGGCCCATCGGATATCCGTTGCCATCCCAGCGCTCGTGATGTGAAAGCGCGATCTCCGTCGCCATCCGCAAGATCGGAGCGCGGCTCTGGCAGAGGATGCGGCCACCGATCACCGTGTGTGTCTTGATCACCTCGAACTGCTCCGACGAGAGCGCGGCGGGCTTCAGCAGGATCTCGTCGGGGATGCCGATCTTGCCGAGGTCGTGAAGCGGAGCGGCGCGGCGGATCGTCCACACGCGCTCGCTGTTCCAGCCGAGCTCTCTCGCGATGAGCTCGGAGGTGCGGCCAACCCGCTCGGTGTGCCTGTGGGTGTCGTCGTCGCGGTACTCGGCGACCAGCGCCAAGCGCTCGAGATCCTCGACGCGCTCGGCCTGCAGCTCGGCGAGCGTGGCACGCAGGTCGGTCTCGTCGCTGAACGAGGCCACCGCGGCGTACGGCTCGGTCTCGCTTGGCCGCACGAGCGGGTTGCTGTTGACCGAGATCCACCTGGTCGCGGGGGTGTCGCCCTTGATTCCCAGAATGACTCCCCGCTGGCGCTCGCCGGTGCGCATGCTGATCATCGTCGGATAGTCGTAGACGGGCAGCGGCGAGCCGTCCTCGCGCACGACCGACCAGTTCGGGCGGTCGGGAAAGCCGGCGGCGAGCTCGTCCGCGGAAAGGCCGAGCACTCGCTCGGCGCTCTTGTTGGAGGCGAGAGCGCGGCCGTCGAGACCCTGCATGACCACCCCCTCGTCGAGCGCTTCCACGACCGAGTGATAGCGGCGCTCGGTCTCATGCAGTTCCGCTTCGGCGCGGCGCTGTCCGGTTACGTCGCGGTAGACACCCACCGCCCCGAGGACCGCTCCACGTTCTCCGCGAATCGCGGCGAGGGAGAGCAGGACGTTCACGCTGCGCCCGTCCTTGCAGATCCGTTCGGTCTCCACGCGCTGCAGCCGCTGGCCTGAGAGCACGTGCTCGATGAACGTCGTCGGCTCGTCCGAACGATCCAACGGAGCAAGCATTGTGATCGGTCGTCCGACGGCCTCCTCTCGCGTGTAGCCGAACAGCAGCTCGGCGCTCTCCCCCCAGCTGGTGATCACGCCTTCCGGCGTCACGCCGATGACGGCGTCGGTGGCCGACTCGACGAGGCTCGCCAGCTCCAAGACGCGCTTGAACTCGTTCGAAGTCTCCAGCGGCACCCGCGCTGCGGGCATGCCTGCGACCGGTTTGCCGGTTCTGCGTGCTCGAGACCTATTCCGCCGCGCGGCAGCATTCGACATCAACGAACTCATCGACGAGATCTGCAGCGAGTTGAGCGGTCTTGCTGCAGTTGAGCGAAATGGCAGGCATCGTCCAGCGCCGCTCGCCCGAGCGTTTCCCGGAGCCGGGGGTCGCTAGGAGCTGTGCGAGCGCTTCCCGGAGCCGGGGGTCGCTAGGAGCTGTGCGAGCCTTTCGCTGCGAGCGTGAACGCGCCTGTCGCGAAGTCCTGATTGCAGATCATCGTGCGCTTGGTGTCGCGGCAGGAGAGGCTGCCCGGGAACACGATCTGCTGGTTGAGCGCAAGCGTCTTTCCCGGCCGTGCAAGCGTCAGCTTGATCGCTTTCGCCTTGCCCGAGGGGCGCAGGCGGTACGCGCGGCCGGTCGAGCGCAACACGCACGCGACGTTGTTCGGCTTCGGCGTCCAGATGCAGCGGATGTTGCCGCTCGGCGTCGAGAAGCGGCAAGGGACCTTGGCGCTGCCCGGGGCGCTGCAGATGGCCCCCGCCCCGGCCGCCCGCGCCGAGGAGGGCCCGGGCGCTGCGAGAGACACCGAGGCGAGCGTCGCGACGACGGCGAGTGCTGCGCCCAGCCCACAGGGCGCTGCAGCGCGCCGGCTCGTATCTGCGCGGCCCCCGCGCTCCCGGCCTGAGTCAAAGCGTCCAGCACCTGTGCGCATGCGATCCTCCGATCACGAGCCCCGGCTTTGCCCGCCGACGACAGCGGCTGCTGCGAGCGTAGTCGCAGCCCGCCGTGCCTGTCAATCGGGCACTGAGCGCGAGCATCTGGCGCGGCGGCGGTTAGGTAGTGTGGCCACGTGAGTCGCTGCGCGATCGACGTGGCGATCGCCAACGCCGGCATCTCCTTCACCGGTGCGCTGGCGACGGGCTCGGGCCCTACTTGGCGTCGTCGCCCGTCGCCTGCGGCTCGCCGTCGGCGAGGATCCGGTAGAGGTCGCGCCGCGCCGCCGTGAGCACCTCGCGCGCCTTGCCCATCTGCTCGGTGCCGCCCGTGCGCATGACCTGCAGGAAGGCGAAGCCGACCTCGCGCATGAGCTTGCCCAGCTCGTGCGCCTCGTCTGAGACCTCGCCGCTCATCTGCTCCCACGGCGCCGGCTTGTCCGCGCCGCGCTCCTGCACGTGCGCGCGCCCGTCGTCGGTCAGCGCGAACAGCTTGCGCCCGTCGACCTCGTCCGAGCGGGCCAGCCCCTCGTCCTCGAGCTGCTGCAGGGCCGGGTAGACCGACCCGGGGCTCGGGCGCCAGACGCCGTCGCTGCGCTGCTCGACCTCCTGCATGATCTGGTAGCCGTTGCGCGGCTCCTCGGCGAGCAGCAGCAGGGCCGCCGTGCGAATGTCGCCGCGGCGAGCCTTGCGCCCGCGTCCCCGTGGTCCGCCCCCGGGGCCGAAGCCGCCGAACCCGCCGAAGCCGCCGAAGCCGCCCTCGGCGCCGCCGCCGAAGCCGCGATGACGTTGGCGGCCGCGGCCACCGCCGGGACCTCCGTGTCGCCCGTGGCCGCCGGAGTGGTGGCTCATCGCCAGGCGCAGCACGCCGAGGTCGTGAGGATCGGTATCCGAGCGGCCGCCGCGTCCGCAGCGCCCCTCGCCGGTTGAATGAATCGCATGCATCTTGTTCTCCTATCGTGAACTATCAAAGTACGCTCACGATATATCGTTAGACACGAAACGTCAAGTCCCCCCTGCGCAGCAGGCGTCCTTCTCCCGGCAGGCCGCTTTCTCGCGCAGCACGCGATCGAACGCCGCGGCCGCTGCTCGGCGTTCAGTGGCGAAAGTGACGCACGCCGGTCGCGACCATCGCGATTGCGGCCTGCTGTGCTGCGGCGACGACGTCCTCGTCGCGCACCGATCCGCCGGGCTGCACGATTGCGGTGACGCCCGCGGCGATCGCCAGCTCGGGACCGTCGGCGAACGGGAAGAAGGCGTCGGAGGCGAGCGTCGAGCCGGCCAGCAGCTGCGGCTGAAAGGCCTGGGCCTTCTCGATCGCGATGCGCACGGCGTCGACCCTGCTCATCTGCCCGGCGCCGATGCCGATCGTCGCGCCGCCGGCGGCGATCACGATCGCGTTGGAGCGCACGTGCCGGCAGACCTTCCAGGCGAACAGCAGGTCATCCCACTCCTGCTCGCTTGGCGCACGCTCCGTCATCACGCTCATCTGCTCGCGTCGCTCGCCGACGACGTCGCGCGTCTGCACGAGCTGGCCGCCGATCACCGGCTTGGCTTCGACCTCGTGCGCCGGCTGTGGCCAGTGCGCGAGCTGCAGCAGACGCACGTTCTTCTTCTCGCCGAGCACCTCCAGCGCATCGGCCTCGAAGCCCGGCGCGAGCAGCACCTCGATGAACTGCTTAGACAGCTCCTGCGCAAAGGCGCGATCGACGCGGCGGTTGACGGCGATCACGCCGCCGTAGGCGCTCTGCGGGTCGCACGCGAAGGCGCGTTCGTAGGCCGCTTGAGCCGTCTGCGCGATCGCCGCGCCGCAGGGGTTGTTGTGCTTGACGATCGCGCACGCCGGGCCGTCGAGGTCCTCGACCAGCTCGCGCGCCGAGCTGAGGTCGAGCAGGTTGTTGAACGACAGCTCCTTGCCGTGCAGCTGACGCACGCCGTCGAGCAGGTGCGTGGGCGAGCCCACGCGCGCGTAGAAGGCCGCCTGCTGGTGCGGGTTCTCGCCGTAGCGCAGGTCTGAGACCTTCTCGTAGGCGTCGTTCCACGTCGGCGGGAAGCCGTCGTAGGTGCGCCGCGAGAACCACGTGGCGATCGCCGCGTCATAGCGCGCCGTGCACGCGAACGCCTTCGTCGCCAGGCGCGTGCGCGTGTCCAGCGACAGTCGTCCCTCGGCCTCGCGCAGCTCCGCCAGCAGCCCCTCGTAGTCGCTCGGATCGACCACCACGGCCGCGAACGCGCTGTTCTTCGCCGCCGCACGGATCATCGTCGGCCCGCCGATGTCGATGTTCTCGACGATCTCCTGCTCATCGGCATCGCCGCGCGCGACGGTCTGCTCGAACGGATACAGGTTCACGCAGACCAGGTCGACCTGCTCGATCCGCTGCTGGGAGGCCGCGTCGAGGTGGTCGTCGTTGTCGCGCTTTGCCAGCAGGCCCGCGTACAGCCGCGAGTGAAGCGTCTTCACGCGCCCGTCCATCATCTCCGGGAAGCCCGTGAAGTCCTCGATGTCGCGCGATGCGATGCCCGCGCCGGCGAGCTCGCGCGCGGTGCCACCGGTCGAGACGATCTCCACGCCGAGCTCTTCCAAACCGCGCGCGAAGTCGACGATCCCCGCCTTCTCCGAGACAGACAGCAGCGCCCTGCGCACGCGAACCTCGCCCGGCGCCGAGCGCTCGATTCCGGCGCCTGAAGGGGTCGATGTCTCGCGCTCGGAGAGCATGCTCAGAGCCTATCCCTCGCCCGGTTCGTTCGCCTGACGACCGGCACGCAGGCCCGCTGGCCAGTCGGCGTTCGCGTCCGCCGAGCGCGCGGCGAGCGGGTGGCGTGGGTCGTCGGGGTCGATCCTCAGCGCTCCGCGTGCGAACAGGCGCACGGCGTGTGCCAGCAGCGCATGCTCGAGCGGTCGCAGCGCGCTGCGCACCTCGCGCTCGTCGCGCGCGGCGGGCAGCTCGACGGCGCGCTGCAGGATCACCGGGCCGGTGTCCACGCCGTCGTCGACGAAGTGCACGGTCACGCCGAACACCTGCACGCCGTAGGCGAGCGCCTGCCCGACAGCGTCGAGCCCGGGGAAGGCCGGCAGCAGCGACGGATGCACGTTGATCACCGCCGCGGGAAAGCGCGCCAGGAAGCCGGCGCCGAGCAGCTGCATGTAGCCGGCGAGCACGACCAGGCGCGCGCCGCGCTGTTCGAGCCAGCCGGCCAGCGCATCGTCACGCGCCGCGCGGTCGGCGTAGTCGCCGCGCGCGAACACCGCCGTCGGCACGTCGCGCTCGGCCGCCCGCGCCAGCGCCGGCGCCTCGGCGGAGCTGGAGGCAACGGCGACGATACGCGCCTCGACACCGTGCACGGTGTCGAGCAGCGCCTGCAGGTTCGTGCCGGCGCCAGACACGAGCACGGCGATCGGTAGCTGCTCGGCCACGCGGCGCACGATAGCCGCCAGCCCCACGGCCGTGCCCGGGGGCTCACCGGGGCGTGCAAGCGGCTGTGAGCAAGCTCACAGAGGGTGCTTGGCGCAGCGCCTTCAATTGGTGGCGAGGTCGGGGGCGGTGCAGTTGCTAGGAAAGGAATGCCAATGCTCGCAGCCATCCTCATCACCCTGATCGTCGTCGCCGCGCTCGGCTACGCCCTGCGCGCCGGAGGCAGCCAGGAGACGATCCTCCGCCGCCCGTACAACAACCGCTACAACGATGCCGCCGGCGCGCGCGAGGATCACCTCGGCTAGATTTCCGCTGATTGACAGGCTCCTCCCTCGCCGGAGGATCACTCGCAAAGGAGGCCTTCGAGATGAGCAAGCAGCTTCGCCGGGTACTCAGCCTCGCCGCCGTGGTCGTCCTCCTCACAGCCGCCGTCGCGCTGGCCGCAGGCCCGAAGAAGGGAGCGACCTACACCGGCACGACCGTCCAGAACAAAGAGCCGATCACGCTCAAGGTCTCCGCAAACGGCAAGTCCGTGACCGTCGGCGTCCTCTCCGCCCCGCTCTATTGCGAAGGAGGCGGAGCCGCAGAGCGTCAGATCACCAAGCCGGCGCCGATCGCCAAAGACGGCAGCTTCAAGGGCACGATCACCTACGAATTCACGCCCACGCACCAGAAGACGACCAAGCTCTACGTCAGCGGCAAGTTCTCCGGCAAGACCGTCAAAGGCAGCGCGCGCTCGGAATTCGGGCTGGCCAGCGCCGGAGCCCGCAGCAAACTCAAGCAGTGCGACGGCAGCACGAGCTTCACCGCGAAGACCAAGTAGCCAGGCGCCCGCGGGCGCGCGCAGGCGCCCGGTCGCTCGGGCGCTTGGGCGCTTGGGCGCTCAGGCCTTGACGAGCGGGAGGATCTGGTCCTCCTCCAGCGAGTACTTGCCGGCGGCGTCGTCGCTGCCCGACAGCGGGTACTCGCCGCTGAAGCACGCGTCGCAGTGCGTGGCGCGCTCGCCGCGCACCGCCTCGTAGACGCCCTCCAGCGACAGGTAGTGCAGCGAGTCGCAGCCGAGCTCGGCGGCGACCCCGGCGGCCGTTCGTCCGTGGGCGATCATCTCCTCGCGCGTGGACATGTCGATGCCGTAGTGGCACGGGTGCTTGATCGGCGGCGCGGAGATGCGCAGGTGCACCTCCGCCGCACCTGCATCCCTGAGCATCTGCACGATCTGGCGCGTGGTGTTGCCGCGCACGATCGAGTCGTCGACGACCACCAGGCGCTTGCCTGCGATCACCTCCGGCAGCGGGTTGAACTTCAGCCGCAGGCCGTGCTTGCGCAGCTCCTGGCCGGGCTGGATGAACGTTCGCGCGACGTAGCGGTTCTTGACGAAGCCGTCGTCCTGGGGAAGCCCGGCGGCGCGCGCCAGCCCGCGCGCGGCCGGGTTGCCGGAGTCGGGCACGGCGATCACCAGGTCCGCCTCGACGGGCGCCTCCTTCCACAGGATCTCGCCCATGCGACCGCGCGCGACCTGCAGCACCTGGTCGTTCATGCGCGAGTCCGGGCGCGCGAAGTAGATGTACTCGAACACGCAGAACGCGCGCCTGCCTCCGGGCACGACCATGCGGCTGGACAGGCCGTCCTCGCCGAGCGTGACGAGCTCGCCCGGCTGCACGTCGCGCAGCAGCTTGGCGCCGATGATGTCAAAGGCGCACGACTCGCTGGCGACGCAGTAGCGCGTCTCGCCGTCGGACTCGCCCGTCCCGTCATCGGCAAGCGCGCCGATCGACAGCGGGCGCAGCCCGTGCGGATCGCGGAAGGCGAGCACGCGGTCCTTGGTCATGACGACCGTCGAGAAGGCGCCGCGCAGGCGAGGCATCACCTCGGCGATCGCGTCCTCGACGCGCTCGGCCGGGTGCGTGGCGATCAGCGCGGCGATGATCTCGGAGTCGGAGGTGGAGCTGAACGTGACGCCCGCCTCGAGCATCTCGTTGTGCAGCTGCACGGCGTTGATCAGATTGCCGTTGTGCGCCAGCGCGACCTCGCGGCGCGATCCGTTGGTGCCCTCCGAGCGCTGCACCGGCTGGGAGTTCTCCCAGGCGTTGGAGCCCGTCGTGGAGTAGCGCACGTGTCCGATCGCCAGCTCGCCGGCCAGCGTTCGCAGGTCGTTCTCGTTGAACACCTGGTTGACCAGCCCGAGCTCGCGGCGCGTGATGATGTGCCCGTTGCGATCCGCCGCCGCGATCCCCGCCGACTCCTGCCCGCGGTGCTGCAGCGCGTACAGGGCGAAGTACGACAGCCGCGACACCTCGTGACCGGGCGCATACAGTCCGAAAACTCCGCACTCGTCGCGCGGTCCCTCACGCATTACGAGACCACGCTAGCAGGGGCCGCGATGCGGGCTCCGGCGGGCCCGTTTGGCGTGAGATCGCTCGTACTTGTGAATACCATCGCTATCGCGGTCTCCGTTTCAAGAGAACAACTCCTCGAGGCTCGCGTGCGCCAGCGCCAGCTCCTGCAGCGAGATCGCCAGCGACAGCTGGTCGTCGCCACCAATCGTCAGCGCGTCGCCGCCGACGCGGCCGAGGCGGCGCACGGTCGCGCGCTCGCCCAGCTCGCCCAGCGCGGCGCTCGGTCCGCTCACCACGAAGCCGCCGGGACCCTCGCCGAACAAAGCGGCGGTCACGCGCTCGCCGGCCGGGGAGAGCGCGCGCAGGCGCGGCGCGGCGCGGGCCGTGGCCTGCCAGAACTCCTCGCCGAGCGCCACCCGCGCGCCGATGCCGCCCGCCAGGCAGCACTCGGCCAGCGCGATCGCCAAGCCACCCTCGGCGATGTCGTGCGCGCTGGAGATCGCTCCCGCGCGCACCGCCTCGAGGATCGCCACGTGGGCGCCGCGCACCGCCGCGACGTCGACCTCGGCCAAGCCGTCCGGCAGCTGCTCGCCGCGCAGCTTCGCCAGCTCGCTCGCGTCGGCTGACGGGTCAAACGGCCCGACCAGCGCGATCTCCTCGCCCTCGCGCGCAAAGCCCAGGTTCCCGGCCGCGTGGGCGTCGGGCAGCCGGCCGACCATGCCGATCACCGGCGTCGGGTAGATCGGGCCGGTCGCTCCCTCGTTGTACAGCGACACGTTGCCGCCGACGATCGGTGCCGCAAGCGCCCGGCAGGCGTCGCCGAGGCCGCGCACCGCTTCTGCGAGCTGCCAGGCGATGTGCGGCTTCTCCGGGTTGCCGAAGTTCAGGTTGTTCGTCGTCCCCAGCGGCTCGGCGCCGACGCACGCGAGGTTCGCCGCGCACTCCAGCACCGTCTCCACCGTGCCGCGATAGGGATCCGCCGCCACGCGGCGTCCGTTGCAGTCGATGCTCACCGCAAGCGCGCTGCCGTCGGCCAGCGCGAGCACCGCCGCGTCGGCCTGCTCGGGACGGCGCACCGTGCGCGACTGCACGATCGCGTCGTACTGCTCGAACAGCGGCCTGCGCGAGGCGATGTTCGGACAGCCGAGCAGGGCGAGCAGCGTCTGCTCGATCGTCGCCTGCGCAGCGAGCGTCGCCGCCGGTGCCGGGTACACCGGCTGTGCGGGCTTCTGCGGGCTCAGGTCATACAGCGGGCAGTCGTCGACCAGCGCGCGCACCGGCATGTCGCCGACCTGCACGCCGCCGGCCACCACGCGCACGCGCCCGCTGTCGGTGACCGAGCCGATCGCCGCCCCGCCGACCTCCCACTTCTCACACAGCGCCAGCACCGCATCGACGTTCCCCGGCTCCACCACGCACAGCATCCGCTCCTGGGACTCTGAGACCATCACCTCGAACGGCTCCATGTCGGCCTCGCGCAGCGGAACGCGCTCGACGTCGATCTCGATCCCGACCTCGCCCTTGGAGGCCATCTCCGCCGCCGACGACGTCAGGCCCGCCGCGCCGAGGTCCTGCAGCGAGACGAGCAGGTCGCGCTGCAACAGCTCCAGCGAGCACTCCAACAGCTTCTTCTCCTCGAACGGATCGCCGACCTGCACGGTCGGGCGCTTGTCCGAGTCGCTGCCCGCGCTCGTGTCGCCGACCGCCAGCTCGGCCGAGGCGAGCACCGACGCCCCGCCGATCCCGTCGCGTCCGGTCGATGCCCCGAACAGCACCAGCACGTTGCCCTCGCCGGCCGCCGCGCTGCGCACCAGGCGCGCGCGCTCGGCCAGCCCGAGGGCCATCGCGTTGACCAGGCAGTTGTGCTCGTAGGGACCCTCGAAGTACACCTCGCCGCCGACCGTCGGCACGCCGATCGAGTTGCCGTAGTGCCCGATCCCCGACACCGCGCCGTCGAGCAGGTAGCGCGTGCGCGTGCCCGACTCGCCGGCCGGCTCGCCGAAACGCAGCGAGTCGAGCACGGCGATCGGCCGCGCGCCGATCGCGAAGATGTCGCGCAGGATGCCCCCGACCCCCGTCGCCGCGCCCTGGAACGGCTCGACCGCGCTCGGATGGTTGTGCGACTCGACCTTGAACGCGCACGCCAGCCCGCCCCCCACGTCGACCGCCCCGGCGTTCTCGCCCGGCCCCAACACCACGTAGCGGCCCTCCGTCGGCAGCGTGCGCAAGAGCTTCTTGGAGTGCTTGTAGGCGCAGTGCTCGCTCCACAGCAGCGAGTACATCGCCAGCTCGAGCACGTTCGGCGGCCCGTCCTGCTTCTCACACACCAGCTCGTACTCGTCAGCCGTCAGTCCGAGCGCGAGTGCGTCCTGCAGCGTCGGCAACGTCGAGGCGGCGGCGGCGGCGGACATCACGCCGAGGCCGAGGGGAGGAGGTGTGTGTGTCCGATTACAGAGTGCGTATAACCATGGCTATACGCAGTGCGCGAAAGCAACACCACAGCGTGCCTGCGGTAAATACGATCGCTACCAAAACTATTAATCATAAATATTAATTCCGTACGGATGCAAAGCTACGATCGTCATACGGCGGCCCCGTCGACGGCAAGGCGCATCGACTGAAAGATCTTCAGCCCGTCGGCCGAGCCGCCCGTCAGCTGGTCGACGGCGTGCTCGGGATGCGGCATCAGGCCGAACACGTTGCCCGCCTCGTTGCACACGCCGGCGATGTCGGCCAGCGAGCCGTTGAAGTTCTGCCCGGCGGCGTAGCGCAGCACGACCTGGCCGCGCTCGTGCATCATCTGCAGCGACTGCTCGTCGGCGTAGTAGCGACCCCACGCATGCTTGGCGGGGATGCTCAGGCGCTCGCCCTCGACGCACGCGCGGGTGAACGATGTGCTCGCGTTGACCACCTCTAGCTCCAGCTGGCGGAAGGTGAAGCGGCGGTTGGCGTTGACCAGCAGCGCCCCCGGCAGCAGTCGCGCCTCGCAGAGCACCTGAAAGCCGTTGCAGATGCCCAGCACCGGCCCGCCTTCGCGCGCGAACTCGATCACCGACTCCATCGCCGGCGCGAAGCGCGCGATCGCCCCCGCACGCAGGTAGTCGCCGTAGGAGAAGCCGCCCGGGACGACGATCGCGTCGGCACCGCGCAGGTCGCGGTCGCCGTGCCAGATCAGCTCGGCCTCGCCGACACGCTCGGCGGCCCTCAGCGCGTCGACCTCGTCGCACGAGCCGGGGAACTGAAGTACGCCGAACCTCACCGCGCGTCAGCCGCTGCCGTCGAGCAGCTGCACCTCGTAGTCCTCGACGAGCGGGTTGGCGAGCAGCTTGTCGCACATCGGCGCCAGCTGCTCGGCCTCCTCGATGTCCAGCTCGACGAGGCGCCCGACGCGCACGTTGGCCACGCCGCTGAAGCCGAGCGCCGGGAGCGCGCGCTGCACGGCCTCGCCCTGCGGGTCGAGGATGCCCTGCTTGGGACGGATCAGCACGCGCGCCCTCATGCCGAGCCCGTCCGTGCCAGCCACGCGTCAAACGGCTCGCCGGCGATCAGCTCGTAGGCCTCGACGTAGCGCGCGCGGGTGCCGGCGACGACGTCCTCGGGGATCGCCGGCGCGGGCGGCTTCTTGTCCCAGCCGCTCGACGCCGCCCAGTCGCGCACGAACTGCTTGTCGAAGCTCGGCTGTCCGCGGCCCACCTCGAAGCCGTCCGCCGGCCAGTAGCGCGAGGAGTCGGGCGTGAGCACCTCATCCCCGAGCACCAGCTCGCCGTGATCGTCCAGGCCGAACTCGAACTTCGTGTCGGCGAGAATCACGCCGCGCTCGCGCGCGTGCTCGGCCGCGAAGGAGTACAGCTCGAGCGAGACGTCGCGCACGCGCTCCATCAGCGCACGCTCCCCGACGAGCTCGGCCGCTCGGTCGAAGTCGATCGCCTCGTCGTGCCCGACGTCGGCCTTCGTGCTGGGCGTGAAGATCGGCTCGGGCAGCTGCTCGGACTCGCGCAGCCCGGCCGGCAATGGGATGCGGGAGACCGACCCGCTGGCCTGGTAGTCCTTCCAGCCTGAGCCCGTGATGTATCCGCGCACGACGCACTCGACGGGCAGCATCCGCAGGCGGCGGACGACGAGCGCCCGCCCGAGAGCCTCCTCCGGCACGCCGTCGGTCGCCGAGATCATGTGGTTGGCGACGATCTGCGCGGTCTTTGCGAACCAGAACACCGACAGCCCGGTGAGCACCTTGCCCTTGTCGGGGATCGGCGTCGGATGGACCGCGTCGTAGGTCGAGATGCGATCGCTGGCGACCATCAGCAGCGGCGGCGATTCGGCGACGTCGAGGTCCGCCAGGTCGTACATCTCGCGCACCTTCCCGCTGGCGATTAGGGGCAGGTCGGCGAGCGTCGTCACTTGCTTCGATGCTACCAACGGCAGCGGGGACCGGACAACCGGCTTAGTCGATCTCGTCGATCCGCGCGAGCACGCTGTTCAGGCGCCCGACGATCTCGTGCGAGTAGCGCACGTAGTGGTCGTAGGCGAAGATCTCGTCGAGGTCGAGCGCCAGCGGACGCACGCGCTCGTCGCCGGCGAGCAGGTCGCGCAGCGGGGTGCCCTCGTCCCACGCCTCTTGCGCCAGCTCCTGCACGACGCGGTAGGCGTCGTCACGGGCCATGCCGCCCCCCACGAGCGCGAGCAGCACGCGCTGGGAGAACAGCGCGCCGTGCGTCAGCTCGAGGTTCTCGCGCATGCGCTGCGCATCGACGGTCATCCCTTCGACGAGCGCCGTCGCGCGATGCTGCAGGTAGTCGAGCAGGATCGTCGAGTCGGGCAGGATCACGCGCTCGACGGAGGAGTGGCTGATGTCTCGCTCGTGCCACAGCGCGACGTTCTCCAGCCCCGCCTGCGCGTTGGCGCGCAGCACGCGCGCCAGCCCCGAGATCTGCTCGGCCTTGATCGGGTTTCGCTTGTGCGGCATCGCCGACGATCCCTTCTGGCCTGCGCGAAACGGCTCCTGCACCTCGCGCACCTCCGTGCGCTGCAGGTGCCTGACCTCCGTCGCCAGGCGCTCCAGACCGGCACCGGCGAGCGCGATCGCCGACAGCAGCTCGGCGTGGCGGTCGCGCGCGACGACCTGCGTGGAGACGTCCTCGCGCGCAAGGCCCAGCCGCGCGAGCACGCGCATCTCGAAATCCGGGCTGGTCGCCGCGTACGTGCCGACGGCGCCGGAGATCGCGCCGACGGCCACCTGCTCGAACGCACGCTGCAGCCGCTGCGCGTTGCGATGCGCCTCGAATGCGAAGCCGGCGAGCTTGACGCCGAACGTCGTCGGCTCGGCGTGCACGCCATGCGTCCTGCCGACCGACAGCGTGTCGACGTGCTCGCGCGCGCGTGCGTGGAGCGTTGCGACGAGCCCGTAGGAGCCGGGAAGGATCACGTCGCCGACCGCGCGCAGCTGCAGCGCGAGCGCCGTGTCGAGGACGTCGGAGGAGGTCAGGCCGAAGTGAATCCAGCGCCCGGCGTGACCGGCCGACGCGCCGAGCACGTCGACGAACGCCGCGACGTCGTGGTCGGTCACGCGCTCGCGCTCGCTGACCGCCGCCACGCTGAACGTCGACCCGCGGATCGCCTCCAGCTCGCTGCTCGTCGGGCCCTCCCCGGCGCCGAGCAGCTCGGGCATCTCCTCGCACGCCGCCACCTCGACGCGGCGCCAGCTCTCCATGCGCGCCTCATCGGTCCACAACCGCCCGAGCTCGTCGCGCGTGTAGCGGGCGATCATCGGCCGCGCGCCTGGCCCCTGCGGTGGGAGTCACCGTCGCCGACCACGATCTTGCGCGTCACGCTCCGAGAATCTGCGCAGCGAGGATCGCCGCGTTGCGCGCGTTGTCCAGGCCGACGCACGCGACGGGCACACCCGGCGGCATCTGCACGATCGAGAGGATCGCGTCGAGGCCGCCCGCTGCGGTCAGCCGCCCCGACAGCGGCACGCCGATCACTGGCAGGTCGGTGTGTGCGGCGATCGCGCCCGGCAGCGCCGCGGAGATCCCCGCGCCGGCGATGATCACGCGCAGGCCGCGCATGTGCGCGTTCTTGGCGTACTCGGCGACGGCGTCCGCTTCGCGATGCGCGGACATCACGCGGATCTCGTGCAGGATCCCGCGCTCTTCCAGCTCGTGCGCGGCCTTCTCCATCGCCTCCATATCGCTCTTTGAGCCCATCACGATGCCCACACGCGGGGCGTCGACGTCGATATCGTCGAGCTGCGCCTGGACTTCCGCCTCCTCCATCGGCTCGGGCACCAGGGAGATGCCCGGACCGGCTTCGGGCTGTCCCTCTCGAGCCGCTGGGCCCTGCTGCTCGTGCTCGCTCATGCGCCCGCAGCATAACGCCGAGCCACGGGCGGAGCGAGTCGCGGGTGCCGCGTCAGAGCGCGGCGATGAACTCCTCGATGCCGATCGCCGCCAGCGTCTCGTAGCGTCCGGTGCCGCGCGAGCCGAGCTCGAGCGAGACGCGCGCCATCGTCGTCTCGTCGGGCGCCTCGACGACAGAGATGAAGTCGACGTGCCCGAGCGTCGCCCACTGGGCCTTGACGCTCGCGCCGAGCTGCTCGACCTCCTTGTTGACCTCGCGAATCCGCTCGGGGTTGTTCTTGACCGTCTGCACGCCCTCGGGGGTGAGGGTCGAGAGCATGATGTAGGTGGGCATGTGGCTCCTCCGTCTGTAGGCTGGTGCGCGCGCGTGCGCCGTGGCCTTGGTTCTACCCGATTGGATAGGGCTCCGTGCTGGGGTGCTCCATCTAGACGCAATTCGGATCGAGCCTGAGGAGGCAATAATGAAACGGATACGGGCACATTTGACCTACGCCAACGCGACTGCGACGTTGGCGCTGCTGTTTGCATTGAGCGGCGGTGCGATCGCTGCGACGGGAGGCTTTTCCAGCGGCGGCAAACTACAGGCGTGCGTGAACGAAGAAGGTGGCCTTAAGCTGCTGAAGGCGGGAAAGCATTGCAAAAGAGGTCAGAAAACCGTTGCGTGGAACGTGACCGGTCCAGCCGGCGTGACCGGTCCAGCCGGCGCGAAAGGCGCACAGGGTGCTGCTGGCGCTGCCGGGGCGCAGGGCAAAGAAGGGGCGAAAGGGCCAGATGGAACGGCCGTCGCGTTCGCTCACATCACTCCTATCAGCGAACCAAAAGCGATACTCGACTCGGCAAACTCCAAGAACATCTTGGCGGCGAGCGAAGCGACGACGACCCCCGGCCTGTACTGCATCACCACCGCGGTGCCGATCAGGAATGCGACGGGAATGGTCGACTTCGGAAACGAGACGAAAGGTCCACAATCCGTGCAGGCCAACTTCACCCTGTTGCCGCTTGCGATCGGTCTGAAAATCTGTCCGGCCAGCACGAACGTCCTCGTGGCGACGCCCAACAGTGCGGGCGCGGACGAAAAGGCCGACTTCTGGGTCAGCTTCAACTAGAGAGCCCGGGACGGCAGGGCTTGCATGGCCCTGTCGTCCCATGCTCTCGCCAGAGCGCCGCGTTGCGGCCTGACCGTCGGTGAGCGTCGCCATCGTCGTCTCGTCGGGCGCCTCGATGACAGAGATGAAGTCGACGTGCCCGAGCTGCGGGCCGCGGCGAGACGGCCGTGGGCGAATCGCGCCCCCGCGAAGGCGCGCCTTTACGCGCAGCGAACGCTGGTTTAGTGTCCGCCGACCAAGCAGGCCCATCTACCGGGGGTACACGATGCGCAGACATCTGAACTACGCGAATGTGGTGGCGACGCTCGCCCTCGTGTTCGCGATGAGCGGCGGAGCTCTCGCCGCCAAGCACTACCTGATCAACTCGACGAAGCAGCTCAGCCCGAAGGTGCTCAAGCAGCTCAGAGGCGCGAGCGGCACCGCCGGCGGCAAGGGAGCGCCCGGCCTCGCCGGCACGACGGGAGTTTCGGGCGCGGCGGGCAAGGAAGGGCCACAGGGCAAAGAAGGGCCGCAAGGGCTGAGCAGTGGATTCCAGGCGTTCAACGACTTTCCCGGCCTGATCGGCACGACCGAAAGGACGATCGGGACGCTGGCGGTCCCGGCCGGGAGCTATCTGGCGAGCGCCAAGGTGCGGGTGGAAAACACCAGCGCCGAACGCGTGGAAACGGAATGCAAGCTCACCAACGACGAGACCGCCGATCTCGACAAATCGATCGTCACGTCTGAACCGCTGGACACCGGTCCGACTCACTTCGCCGGGGACGCGGCGATCTCGCTTGAAGCGTCGGCGAAAATGACTGCGCCGGGCCATTGGCTTGTCAAATGCGTCGACGACAAAGAAGTGCTGAACAGCGCAGACCTGAAGATCCACGCGGTGTCGGTCGGGAGCCTGTCGAACACGCACGCCTGAGCGCAGCGCGAGCAGCCCGTGGCGGTCGGCTCAGCCGCCACGGGCCTAGGAAGCGGCGCGGTCCTCCGTCTCGCGGGCCGAGCTCGTCTCCAGCTTCAGCTCCCCGTCCACGGCATCCACCGTCACCTCGTCGCCCTCGCGCAGCTCGCCCTGCAGCAGCGCGAGCGCGAGGCGGTCGGTGAGCTGCTTCTGGATCACTCGGCGCAAGGGTCGCGCGCCGTATGTGGGGTCATAGCCCATGTCGCCGAGCAGCTGCTTGGCGTCGTCGGTGAGCGTCACCTGCACGCCGCGCTCGGCGACGCGCGCGATCACCAGATCGACCTGCAGCTCGACGATCTCCGACAGTTGCTCGCGGGTCAGCGACTGGAAACGGACGATGTCGTCGAGGCGGTTGATGAACTCGGGCTTGAAGTAGTCGAGCAGTTCGCCGCGCAGGCGCGCGTCGGCGCTCGCGACGGCGTGGGGGTCGCCGTCATCGCTTGCGGCCCCATCGGCGGCGACGGGGATATTCGAGGTCATGATCAGCACGGTGTTCTTGAAGTCGACGGTGCGACCCTGGCCGTCGGTGAGGCGGCCGTCGTCCATCACCTGCAGCAGCGTGTTGAAGACGTCGGAGTGGGCCTTCTCGATCTCGTCGAGCAGCACGACGGCGTACGGGCGACGGCGCACGGCCTCGGTCAGCTGGCCGCCCTCTTCGTAGCCGACGTAGCCGGGAGGCGCGCCGACGAGCCGCGACACGGAGTGTTTCTCCATGTACTCGGACATGTCGATGCGGATCATCGCGTCCTGGGAGTCGAACATGAACTCGGCGAGCGCGCGCGCGAGCTCGGTCTTGCCGACGCCGGTCGGGCCGAGAAACAGGAACGAGCCGATCGGGCGGTTGGGATCCTGCAGCCCGGCGCGCGAGCGGCGCAGCGCCGTGGCGACCGCCTCGATCGCGATGTCCTGGCCGATGACGCGCTCGTGCAGGCGCTCCTCCATGTGCACGAGCTTCTCCGTTTCGCCCTCCATCAGGCGGCTGACCGGGATGCCGGTCCAGCGCCCGACGACCTCGGCGATGTCGTCGGCGTCGACCTCCTCTTTGAGGAACACCGGCGCCTGGCCCTCGCCGCGCTCGCGCTCGGCCGATTCGTACTCGGCGACCTTGCGCTCGAGCTCGGGGATCTCGCCGTAGCGCAGCTCGGCGGCGCGCTGCAGGTCAGACTCGCGTTCGGCGCGTTCCATCTCCACGCGCGCGGCGTCGAGCTGCTCACGGGTCTCTGAGATGCCGGCGATCGCCTGCTTCTCGCTTTCCCACTGCGCGGTCATCTCACTCTCGCGCGCTTGCAGCTCTGAGACCTCCGCCTCGATCGCCTTGCGGCGCTCCTTGGCGGCGTCGTCCTTCTCCTTGCGCAGCGACTCGAGCTCGATCTTCAGCTGCATGGTGCGCCTTTTGACCTCGTCGATCTCGGTCGGCAGCGAGTCGATCTCGATGCGGATCTTCGAGGCGGCCTCGTCGACGAGGTCGATCGCCTTGTCGGGGAGGAAGCGGTCGGCGATGTAGCGGTGCGAGAGCGTCGCCGCGGCGATCAGCGCGCTGTCCTGGATGGTCACGTGGTGGTGCACCTCGTAGCGCTCCTTCAGACCGCGCAGGATGGCGATCGTGTCCTGCACGCTCGGCTCGCCGACGGTCACCGGCTGAAAGCGCCGCTCCAGTGCGGCGTCCTTCTCGATGTACTTGGTGTACTCGTCGAGCGTCGTCGCGCCGACGGCGCGCAGTTCGCCGCGCGCGAGCATCGGCTTGAGCAGGTTCGAGGCGTCGACCGAGCCCTGCGCGGCTCCGGCGCCGACGATCGTGTGCAGCTCGTCGAGGAACAGGATGATCGCCCCCTGGGCGTCTGAGACCTCCTTGAGCACGCCCTTGAGGCGTTCCTCGAACTCGCCGCGGTAGGCGGCGCCGGCGATCAGCGCGCCCATGTCCAGCGCGATCACGCGCCTGTCGCGCAGCGACTCGGGGACGTCCTTGGAGACGATCCGCTGGGCCAGGCCCTCGACGATCGCCGTCTTGCCGACGCCGGGCTCGCCGATCAGCACGGGGTTGTTCTTGGTGCGCCGCGAGAGCACCTGGATGACGCGGCGGATCTCCTCGTCGCGGCCGATCACCGGGTCGAGCTTTCCAAGCTCTGCGATCTCGGTCAGATCGCGCCCGAAGCGCTGCAGCGGGCTCTGCTCCTCCTCAGGCGGCTGTGCGGCGGGGTTGCTGGGGTTAGCTGCCATCGGGTCTCCTGTTAGCCGGGCGGATGGTCGGGCGCGCAAACGGCGAGCGCGCGTCTGCGGCGCGCACGATCTCGCCGCTGCGATAGGGCACGAGCTCGGCGCGGAAGGAGCGGCGCACCTGCTCGAGCTCTTCGGCTAGCTGCACCTGGGCGTGCAGCGCCTTGACCTCGAGGTCCTCGATTCGCGCGTGCATCTCGTCGACCTGTGCCTCCAGCGCGAGCACGCGCTCGACGCCGGCGAGGTTGAGGCCGAGGTCGGTGGTCATCTCCTGGATGCGGCGCAGCCGGTCGACATCCTCCTGGGAGTACAGGCGCGTGCCCTTGGGCGAGCGCTTGGGCTCGATCAGGCCGCGCGCCTCGTACATGCGCAGCGTCTGCGGATGCATCTGCGCGAGCTCGGCGGCGACGGAGATCATGAACACGCCGCGGCCGCTCTCGACGGACACACGTGTGATGCGGGTGACGCTAGGACGCGCCATCGCCGGCCTCCTTCGCGCCCGCTCCCGCCGTGGCGCCGGCGCGCTTGGACGCGCTGGCAGAGAACAGCCGCGCGCGCGGGTCGCCGTTGAACACCTTGGACATCTGCTCGACGGCGCTCTGCTGATCGGAGTTGAGGTCCTTGGGCACGTCGATGACGAAGCGGTAGTGCAGGTCGCCGCGCGCCGGCGGCGAGCCCGAGCCGAGCTTCGGCGGCCCCTCGCCGCGCAGGCGCTGGACGGTGCCGTGCGCGGTGCCCGGCGCCACGCGCAGCGTCTTCACACCGTCGAGCGTCGGCACCTGCACCTCGGCGCCGCGCAGCGCCTCGGGAATCGTCAGCGGTACCTCGACCTCGAAGTTGTTGCCCTTGCGCTTGAACACGGGCGACTGTGAGACGTGCGTGATCAGGTAGAGGTCGCCGGGCGGGCCACCGTTTCGCCCCGGCTCGCCCTTGCCGGCGAGGCGGATGCGGCTGCCGTCGCGCACGCCGGCGGGGATGTTCACGCGCAGGCGCTTGACGGTGCGCACGGCGCCGGAGCCGTGGCACGTCGGGCAGGGGTTCTCGATGATCGTGCCCGAGCCGCCGCAGCGCGAGCACGGCTGGGAGATGGAGAAGGCGCCCTGGCCCTGCGTCTCCACGCCGCGGCCTTCGCAGCGCGGGCAGACGGTCGGCGTCGTGCCGGGCTTGGCGCCTGTTCCATGACAGGTGTCGCAGCGGGCCTGCATCGGCACCTGCAGTGGAACCTGCGCGCCGGAGACGGCCTGGTCGAAGGAGATCGACACCTGCGCCTCGAGGTCGGCGCCGCGTTCGGCGCGCACGCGCTGGCGCGCGCCGCGCCCGCCGCCGCCGGAGGCGCCGCCGAACAGGTTGGAGAGGATGTCGCCCATCGAGGAGGCGTCGAAGTCGAAGTTGCCGAAGCCGCCGAAGCCGCCGCCGGGGCCGGCGCCGGTGGCGAACGGACCGCTGGCGCTGTCGTACTGCTTGCGCTTCTCCGGGTCGCCGAGGACGTCGTGGGCCTGGGAGATCTCCTTGAAGCGCGCCTCGGCGTCTTTGTCGCCGGGGTTGCGATCAGGGTGGTACTGCCGCGCGAGCTTGCGGTAGGCCTTCTTGATCTCGTCGGGTGTCGCCTTCTTGTCGACCCCGAGCGTCTTGTAGTAGTCGGGTCGCGTTGCCATGTGTGCTCCTCCGGCCTAGGCGGCGACGACCACGCGCGCTGGGCGGATGACGCTCTCGCCGAGCCGGTAGCCGGGCTGATAGACCTCGACGACGAGCCCGCTCGCGGCACCGGCCTCGGCGGGCTGGGGGACTGTCGCCATCGCCTCGTGCACGGCCGGGTCGAACGTCTCGCCGAGCGGCGAGAAGGACTCGACGCTCAGACGCGCCAGTGCGGCGCTGAGTTCCGAGCGCACGAGACGCACGCCGTCGAGCAGCGGATCGTCGGTGGCGGCGGCGTCGAGCGCGCGGTCGAGGTTGTCGATCGCCGGCAACAGCTCCTTGGCGAGCTTGGCCACGCCGCGCTCCTGCGCGAGCGCCGACTCGCGCGCCACGCGCTTGCGATAGTTCTCGAAGTCGGCCTGCGTGCGCTGCGCGAGCGCGAGGTAGTCGTCGCGCTGCTGGGCTACGGCGACGAGCTCGTCGAGGTCGCCCTCGACCTCGGTGGCGTCGTCGCCGTCGGCCGCACCCGCGGCGCCCACCGCGCGATCGCCATCGAGCGCGCTCGCCGCCTCGCCCGAGCGCTCGGGCTCAGCCCCCGGCGCGGATGCGCCGGGGGACTGCGCCTGCTGCTCGTCGTCGAGCTGTGAGCGGTCGACCGTCTGCTTGGAGTCAGACATCGCGCGCTATGCCTTTGGCTCGTCGACTACCTCGGCGTCGACCACGTCCTCGTCGTCCGTGCTCGAGCCCTCGCCGGATGGCGCGGCGCCGTTGCCGTCGGCCGCAGCAGCCTCCTGCGCGCGCTGGTACATCGCCTCGGAGATCGCGTGGAAGGCGGTCTGCAGGGCCTCGGTCTTGGCATTTATCGCCGCCGGATCCTCGGCCTGCAGCGAGTCGCGGACCTCCTTGATCGCGGCCTCGATGCGCTCCTTGGAGTCGCTGTCGACCTGATCGCCGAGATCGGCGAGCTGTTTCTCGGCCTGGTAGGCGGCGTTCTCACCGTTGTTGCGCGCCTCGGCGAGCTCGCGTGCGCGGCGGTCCTCATCGGCGTGGGACTCGGCGTCGGAGACCATGTTCTTGATCTCGTCCTCGGAGAGCCCCGAGCCGGCCTTGATCTCGATCTTCTGCTCCTTGCCGGTGCCGAGATCCTTGGCGGACACGTTGAGGATGCCGTTGGCGTCGATGTCGAAGGCGACCTCGACCTGCGGTATTCCTCGCGGCGCCGGCGGGATGCCGGTGAGCTGGAACTTGCCGAGCGACTTGTTGTACTGAGCCATCTCGCGCTCGCCCTGGAGCACGTGGATCTCCACCGACGGCTGGTTGTCCTCGGCGGTCGAGAACACCTCGCCCTTGCGCGTGGGGATCGTGGTGTTGCGCTCGATCAGCTTGGTCATCACACCGCCCTTGGTCTCGATGCCGAGCGTGAGCGGGGTGACGTCGAGCAGCAGCACGTCCTTGACGTCGCCGGCGAGCACGCCGGCCTGGATGGCTGCGCCGACGGCGACGACCTCGTCGGGGTTGACGCCGCGGTGGGGCTCCTTGTGCGTGAGCTCCTTGACCTTCTCCTGCACGGCGGGCATGCGCGTCATGCCGCCGACGAGCACGACGTGTTCGATCTCCTTGACGCCCTTGTCTTTGGCGTCGTCGATCGCCTGCTTGACCGGCGACACGACGCGGTCGAGCAGGTCGGAGGTCAGCTCGGCCATCTTCGCTCGCGTCAAGCGCGTGTCGAGGTGCTTGGGCCCGGAGGCGTCGGCGGTGATGAACGGCAGGTTGATCTGCGTCTCCTGCGTCGTCGACAGCTCGATCTTGGCCTTCTCGGAAGCCTCGTAGAGGCGCTGCAACGCCATCGGGTCGGCGCTCAGGTCGATGCCCTGGGACTTCTTGAACTCCGACACGAGCCAATCGACGATGGCCTTGTCGAAGTTGTCGCCGCCGAGGTGGTTGTCGCCGGCGGTTGACTTGACCTCGAACACGCCGTCGCCGATCTCCAGCACGGACACGTCGAAGGTGCCGCCGCCGAGGTCGAACACGAGGATCGTCTGGTCGTCCTCCTTGTCGAGGCCGTAGGCCAGCGACGCGGCGGTCGGCTCGTTGATGATGCGCTTGACGTCCAGGCCGGCGATCTTGCCGGCGTCCTTGGTCGCCTGACGCTGGTCGTCGTTGAAGTAGGCGGGAACGGTGATGACGGCAGAGCCGACGGCCTCGCCCAAATACGCTTCGGCGTCGGTCTTGAGCTTCTGCAGGATCATCGCGGAGATCTCCGGCGGGGAGAACTGCTCGCCGTTCGCTTCGACGCGGGCGTCGCCGTTGGGGCCGGAGACGACCTTGTAGGGAACGATCGACTCCTCCTCGCGGACCTCGCCCTCCTTGCGGCCCATGAAGCGCTTGATCGAGAAGACCGTGTTTTGCGGGTTGGTGACGGCCTGGCGCTTGGCCACCGTGCCGACGAGACGCTCGCCGGACGCCGTGAATGCGACGACCGACGGGGTCGTGCGACCGCCCTCTGAGTTCTCGATCACGGTGGGCTCGCCGCCCTCGAGCACGGCCATGCACGAGTTCGTCGTGCCGAGGTCAATGCCTATGGTCTTGGCCATGTGGGACTGCTCCTTACATACGCGGTATAAATCTGAGTCACAGTGTGACAGATTTTCTATAGGCTTTCAAGCGCCTCGGGCGTTGCCAAAGCGGCATCACACGGGCGGCGAACGGCGCGCAGCACCGTGGCCACGTGATTGTCGACCTATTTATGAACAACAGGGGGTTCACGCGATACCTTGTTGCAATGGCCACGATAGCGACGACGGTCAGCGAGGCTGTGGAGGTCAAGCCGCGCCTGCGCGGGGTCTCCCACCAGTACGCGTTCTTCGTCTCGATCGGCTGCGGAGTGGGCCTAATTCTCGCCGCCTCCGAAGGCCGCGCGCGCCTCGCCGCGAGCATCTACGCGGTCGCCGTGTCGGCGCTGCTGGGAACGAGCGCGCTGTACCACCGCGTGACGTGGCGCCCGAGCGCGCGGCGCTGGATGCGCCGGCTGGACCATTCGATGATCTTCGTGCTGATCGCCGGCACGTACACGCCGGTGGCGCTACTGGCGCTGAAGGGGACGCTGGCGAGCACGATCCTGATCGTGCTGTGGGCGGGCGCGCTCGGCGGCGTGATCTTCAAGCTGGCGTGGATCGACGCGCCGAAGTGGCTGCTCGCGATGGTGTACGTCGCGATGGGGCTGGTTACGGCGGCGGTGTTCGGCGAGCTCCCCGCGGCGATCGGCTGGCTCGGCGCGATCGGCATCGCGCTCGGCGGCGTGCTTTACCTGTTCGGCGCGGTGATCTACGCGAGCGGCAAGCCGAACCCGTGGCCGAAGGTGTTCGGCTACCACGAGGTCTTCCACGCGCTCGTGCTCACGGCGGCAGGGCTGCACTACGCGGTGATCGCCTTCGCCGTCCTGCCGCACGGCTGAGCGCCTAGCGAAACAGCGCGCGGCTGGGGCACATGCGGGCGAGCGCGCAGCGCGAGCATGCGGGCGAGCGCGCGTGGCAGGTGCGCCGGCCGTGGCGCAGCAGGTTGACGTGCAGCTCGAGCTCCTGCCCGGGCGGGGTGAGCGCGAGCATCTGGTCGTGCAGGCGCTGCAACGGCGCGCCGCCCTGCAGCAGGTGCAGGCGCGCGCCGACGCGCGAGACGTGCGTGTCGACCGGCACGTCGCGCAAGCCGTAGGCGAACAGCAACACGCAGGCGGCAGTCTTGCGCCCGACGCCGGGCAGCGCGACGAGGTAGTCGCGCGCCTGCAGCAGCGGCGCGCGCGGCAGCCAGTCGAGCGACAGCCCGTGCGGGGACCGATCGGAGATCGGCCGTCGGGGATCGTCTGAGATCGCGCGCAGGATCGCCTGGATGCGCACGGACTTGACCTTGGAGATGCCGCCCGGGCGGATCGCCTCCTCGATCTCGGCGACGGGCGCGTCGCGCACCGCCTCCCACGACGGGAAGCGCGTGCGCAGGCGCAGGAAGGCGACGTCGCGGTTGCGGTCGTTGGTCGACTGCGACAGCACGGTGAGCACGAGCTCGGCGATCGGATGGCCGTGGGGGCGCATCAACGGGATGCCGTAGACGTCGCGCAGGCGGTCGCGAACGCGCAGGACGCGGGCGCGAGACGGCGGCTTCCAGGGGGCGGCGGGCGGCTTGGAGCGGGCGCGCTTGGGGTCGCTGGGAGGCACCGCATCACGGTATCCGCCACGCCGCGCCGGTAGTGCCTCGCGCGAGCCGCGGGGCCGGCAGCGTGACCCGAGCAGGCGCGGCCCAGATATCCTCGCGCGGTGCCTGAGGCGACCGACCACGACGGCGAGATCGACGGGCGGCCGATCTTCTGGCGCAGCGCCTCGCTCGCCGGGGGCGCAAACGGAGCCTCCGCGGCGCCAGCGGGGACGGGGGCGCGCGACGGTGCGGTGCCGCTGTACCTGCACGGAGTTCCGGACAACTCGGACCTGTGGCTGGCGTTCCTCGCGCGCAGCGGCGGTTTGGCGCCGGACCTGCCGGGCTTCGGGCGCTCGGGCAAGCCGGGCTCGCTGCGCTTCACGATCGAGGAGTACGCGGACTTCCTCGAGGCATTCCTGGAGCTGGTCGGCGTCGAGCGCGTGAGCATGGTCGTGCACGACTGGGGCGCGGTCGGGCTCGCGTTCGCGCAGCGCCACCCCCAGCGCATCGAGCGCCTGGTGGTGATCAACGCGGTGCCTTTTCTGCCCGGCTACCGCTGGCATCGCACGGCGCGGATCTGGCGCACGCCGGTGCTCGGCGAGCTGGCGATGGGCACGATCAACGAGCGCACGCTGCGCTTCCTGTCAAAGGAGTCCAACGCAACTGCGGGGCCGATGCCGCAGGCCTGGCGCGAGAGCGTGCTCGACCACTTCGATCAGGGCACCCAGCGGGCGATCCTGCGCCTCTATCGCAGCTCTCCGCCGGACGTCTTGGAGGCGGCCGGCGAGCAGCTGGGCGAGCTGGACGTTCCGGCGCTCGTCGTGTGGGGTCAGCGCGACCCGTACATCCCCGCTCGCTTTGGCAAGGCGTACGCCGACGTGCTCGGCGCCGAGCTGCTGGAGCTACCCGACGCGGGTCATTGGCCGTGGCTGGACCGCCCGGACACGATCGATCGCGTGGTGGGGTTCGTCGGCGCCGCGTCGGGGTGAGCGTGCTCGGGCGCACGTTGCGCCGAGCGTTCCCGGCGTGGGCGATCACGGCGGCGTTCGGTCTGCTGTATGTGATCGTCGCGCCACCGAGCGCCGATCTGGCGGCGGCGGGCTATCGCAGTGAACTGCTGAAGCGCGCAGGGTTCACGCTGTGGGACAACGGCTGGTATGGCGGTCACCATCTGCCCGCCTACTCGTTGCTGGCGCCGGCACTCGGCGCGCTGATCGGGGTGCAGCTGCTGGCCGCCCTCTCGATGACGCTGGCCGCGGCTCTGTTCACGCGATTGCTGGACGGCGCCTTTGCGGCGCGCGCGACGCGCGTCGCCTCGCTGTGGTTCGCGTTCGGCGCGGCGATCGGCCTGCTCGCCAACCGGGTTCCGTTCGATCTCGGCCTGGCGATCGGCATCGGCGCCCTGGTGGCGGCGCGGTCGTCGACGCACTGCTCGGGAACGCCCTGCGTCCGCCGGCGAGGATTCGCGGCCGTGCTGGCCGTCGTGTGCACGCTGGCCAGTCCGATCGCCGGGGCGTTCCTGGCGCTCGCTGCGATCGCCTGGGCGCTGGCCGGGCGATCATCGACGGGGCCGTCGACGGAGCGCTCGTTCGCCCTCGCGCTGGCGGCCGCGGCGCTCGTGCCGATCGCGCTGCTCGTGCTCGCGTTTCCGGAAGGGGGCCCACAGCCGTTTGCCGCGTCGGCGTTCTACCCGACGCTGGCGGGCATGTTGCTGATCGTCGCTCTGATGCCGGGCGAGCAGCGCCTGCTGCGCACCGGGGCTGTGCTCTACACAGCGGCCTTGATCGGCGCCTTCCTGATCCCTACGGCGATCGGCGGCAACGTCGATCGCCTCGGCGCGCTGATGGCCGGGCCGCTGGCCGCCGCCTGCGCCCTCGCCGGTCGCTCGCGCGCGGACTCCGAGCAGCGCACGGATGCTGACGCCGGCCGGCGCGACGCGAGCGCAAGGTGGCGCGTGCGGGCACTGATCGCGTTTGCGCCGCTGCTCGTCTACTGGCAGTGCAACGCGCCGATCGGCAACTACGCCTCGGCGGCGGACGACCGGGCGGCCAATGCCTCCTTCTACACCCCGCTGCTGCACGAGCTGCGCTCGCTGGGCGTCGGCTACGGCCCGCGGCCGGTGCGCATCGAGGTCGTCCCGACGCGCGACCACGCCGAGGCGCGCTGGGTCGCGCCACACGTGATGATCGCTCGCGGGTGGGAGCGCCAGCTCGACGTCGATCGCAACGGGCTGTTCTACAGGACGCCTTTGCGCGAGGACGAGTATGAGGACTGGCTGTCCTTTGCGGCGGTCGCCTACATCGCACTCCCCGACGCGCCGCTGGACTACTCCGGGCGCGCGGAGGCGCGCGTGGTGGGAGGGGCTCCGTCCTATCTGCGCGAAGTCTGGCGATCGCGCCACTGGCGGCTGTTCGAAGTGCTCAGAGCCACTCCGCTCTCGCCGCTTGCGAGCGCTGTTACGCAACTCGACAGCGATTCCTTCACGCTGCGGACTCCGGGCGCCGGGACCTACGACGTTCGCGTGCGCTTTACGCCCTACTGGGCGCTCGCCGGCGGACACGGGTGCGTGCGTCGTGCCCCCGGAGGCTGGACGGACGTGCAGACGCGCAGCGGCGGCGACGTGCAGGTCGTGATCGACTTCTCGCTCTCGCGCGTGTTCGATCACGGCCCGCGCTGTCGCTGACCCCATCGCCTCGTGTCGACTAGGCTTCTCAGTGATGCTCGCCCGCGCTCGTCTCCTGCAGGCGCGCGTCCTGCCGCACGGCTGGCTTGACGCGCTGCGGCAGGTCTCGCTCTTCGCCGCCGCGTATGTCGCCTACCGGCTCGTGCGCGGACTGGTCGAGGGCGACGCCAACGCGGCGTTCGCTCACGCCCGCGATGTGATCTCGATCGAGAGCAAGCTGCACCTGTTCATCGAGCCGAGCGTGCAGGCATGGGCATCGAGTAGCCACCTGGTGATGGTGAGCGCGAGTTGGCTGTACGTCAACGCGCAGACGTCGATCACGCTGAGCGCGCTGCTGTATCTGTATCTGCGCCACAACCGCTCGTTCTACTTCGTGCGCAACATGTTCATGATCGCGATGGCGATCGCGCTGATCGCCTACATCGTGTTCCCGACGGCGCCGCCGCGCTTCATGCCCGAGTGGGGCTTCATCGACAGCGTGTCGGACTTCACGGGCGTGCGCGTGTCGCATGCGAGCGGCTCGATGACAGCGCTGTTCAACCCGTACGCGGCGGTCCCGTCGATGCACGTGGCGTTCGCGCTGATGATCGGCTGGCCGCTGGCGCGCCTGGCCCGGCACCGAGCCGTGCGCGTGCTGTGGCTGGTGTACCCGTTCCTGATGACGTTCGTGATCGTCGTCACGGCCAACCACTTCATCGTCGACGCGCTGCTCGGAGCGCTGACCGCCGGCGCGTCGGCATACGGCGCACGCTGGCTGGCGCGCGCCCGGCCGAGCGTGTGGCGCTTCTCGACCGTCCCGTCCGCGCACGTACGGGCGAGCGGGTAGGCGCGACGGCGCCAAGCATGGCTCCCAGACAGCACGCCTCGCCCAGGCGCTCGCGTCGCGGCGGCTACCGCTCGGGCCGCAAGTCCGGCCAGCGCCGCGCGCGCGCGGCGATCGGCTCGGGCGAACGCCGCAAGCTGGTGCGCAACCGCTTGATCGAGTCGCGCCTGACGCCAAACGCGATCTCGCTGACGGGCCTGGTGCTGAACATCGTCGCGGCGGTGCTCGTGTGGGAAAGGCTGTTCTTCCTCGGCGGGATCGCCTTCGTGGTCGGCTCGGTGATGGATACGCTCGACGGCCGCTACTCGCGCATGTCGGGCAAGGGCACTCCGTTCGGCGCGTTCTTGGACTCGACGCTGGACCGCGTCGAGGAGGGGATCGTGCTGACGGCGGTCGCCGGCTACTTCGCGCTGAACGGAAACCGCGCGGCGGCGGCTGCGGTGGTCGTCGCGGTGCTCGCGTCGCTGATGGTCAGCTACACGCGCGCTCGCGCGGAGGCGCTGGGCGTGGAGTGCAAGGTCGGAATCGCCACGCGCCCGGTGCGCGTTGTGATCCTGGCGATCGGCCTGATCTTCGCGCGCGGCGCCTCGCTCGGCGACTTCGAGCTGCTGCAGCCGGCCGTGTACGTGCTCGCGGCGCTCAGCCTGGTGACGGTCGGCCAGCGCATCTGGCACGTGCGGCGCGAACTCGTCGGTGTGACCTAGCGCGGGCGGCGGAGTAGTCTCCGCTAAGCCAACAAACCTTCCTTGACCGCGCCTCGGCCCCAGCGCCGAGCCCTCACAAAAGGATATTTCTCTCGTGATCAAGCAGCATTCAAGCGGCGACGCCTCAACAGACGGCGCGGCCTCCAAGAACGGCTCCGCGCGCTACCAGTCCGACAAGGTCCGCGTCGCGATCGTCGGCGTCGGCAACTGCGCCTCGGCGTTCGTGCAGGGCGTCAACTACTACCGCGACGCCGACCCCAACGAGCGCGTCCCCGGCCTGATGCACGTCGACCTCGGCGGCTACCACGTGCGCGACATCGAGTTCACGGCCGCCTTCGACATCGACGCCACGAAGGTCGGCAAGGACCTCGGCGAAGCGATCTGGGCGGGACAGAACAACACGATGAAGTTCGCCAAGGTCCCGAAGAAGCTCGGTGTGCCCGTCTACCGCGGGATGACGCACGACGGCCTGGGCAAGTACCTCAAGGAGAAGATCGTCAAGGCCCCCGGCGAGACCGCCGACATCGTGAAGATCCTCAAGGACACGCACACCGATGTGGTGGTCTCCTACCTGCCGGTCGGCTCCGAGCAGGCGACGAAGTGGTACGTCGAGCAGGTGCTCGAGGCCGGCTGCGGCTTCGTCAACTGCATCCCGGTGTTCATCGCGCGCGAGAACTACTGGGACAACCGCTTCAAGGCGGCGCGCCTGCCGATCGTCGGCGACGACATCAAGTCGCAGGTCGGCGCGACGATCGTGCATCGCACGCTCGCCCGCCTGTTCGCCGACCGCGGCGTGGAGATCGAGCGCACCTCGCAGCTGAACGTCGGCGGCAACATGGACTTCTACAACATGCTCGAGCGCGAGCGCCTGGAGTCCAAGAAAATCTCCAAGACAAACGCCGTCACCTCGATCATGGACCACGAGCTGGCACCCGGCGACATCCACGTCGGCCCGTCGGACTACGTGCCGTGGCTGACCGACCGCAAGTGGGCGCACATCCGGATCGAGGGCCAGGCCTTCGGCGACGTGCCGCTGAACCTCGAGCTGAAGCTCGAGGTGTGGGACTCGCCGAACTCGGCGGGGATCGTGATCGACGCCGTGCGCTGCTGCAAGCTGGCGCTCAACCACGGCCTCGGCGGCCAGCTCGACGGACCGTCCTCCTACCTGATGAAGTCGCCGCACAACCAGCGCCCGGATGACCAGGCGCGCACGGACACGGAGAAGTTCATCGCCAAGTACGGGCGGCCCGGAGCGTCGGGCAAACGCGTAGCGGCCAAGACGCCGGCACGCGCCAAAGCGAAAGCCGTCAAGGCGTCCGCCGCCAAGTAATCCCCCGCCGCGGGCGCGGGCAGCGGGCATAATCGTGGAGCCGATGGCCCCGTCGTTCTCGATCGCCCACGTCAGCCCGTACCCGTGGGAGGCGCAGGACAACGAGGTCAACGCGCACGTGCTGCGCGTGTGCACGGAGCTTTCGCGACGCGGGCACCGCGTGCTGGTGCTCGCGCCATCGCACTCGCAGGAGCGCGTTCGCGAGTCGCGCAAGGCGCTGCGCGCTGCGCGCGGCAGGCCGCAGGACCTGCTCGAGGGCACCGACGGCGGGACGCCGCGCGTGATCGCCGTCGGCGAGGTGCTCGACGTCCCGTCGAGCGCTCGACGGCGCGCGCCGTCGCTGTCGATCGATGTCGCGCGCACGATCGAGGAACTGCTGAGCACGGTCGAGCTGGACTTCGTGCACGTGCACGAGCCGTTTGCGCCGAGCACGTCCAACGCCGCGCTGCGTCACTCGCGGGCGCTGAACGTCGGCTCGTTTCACTCCTCCAGCGAACGGCTGCTGTCGACGCTCGTGGCGCGGCGCTTCGTGGAGAGCTTCTTCGGGCGCCTGGACGCACGCACCGCGAGCCTGCCGGCGACGGCGGAGCTGATGGATCGCCACTTCCCGGGCGACTACCGGGCGATCGCCGACGACGACGGCGCGGCGGCGCGCTTCGAGCAGGTCTACGGCGAGCTCGCCGCCCGGCGTCACGCGCGTGCGGGCGACGCGGAGCTGGCGCGCGAGCTGTCGCAGCGGCCGCTGATCGACGTCGACCTGCACATGCACACCGATCACTCGCACGACTGCGCGACGCCGGTGGAGGTGCTGCTGGCGACCGCGCGCGCGCAGGGCCTGGGCGCGATCGCGGTGACCGACCACAACGAGATCTCGGGCGCGCTGGAGGCACGAGCCCAGGCCGAGGCGGCCGGCGTGAAGGTGATCGTCGGCGAGGAGGTCAAGACGGCCGGGCAGGGCGAGGTGATTGGGCTGTTCATCGAGGAGAAGATCCCGCGCGGACTGTCGCTGGCGGAGACGGTCGCCGAGATCAAGCGCCAGGGCGGCCTGGTGTACGTGCCGCACCCGTTCGATCGCATGCACTCGGTGCCCGACTACGAGCACCTGCTGACGATTCTCGACGACGTGGACGCGATCGAGGTGTTCAACCCGCGCGTGGCGATCGGCGCATTCAACGACGAGGCCGAGCGCTTTGCCGCGAAGTACCGCATCGTGGCCGGCGCGGGCTCGGACTCGCACGTGGCCCAGGGGCTGGGCTCGGCGCGCATTCGCATGCACGATTTCGACGGTCCGCGCGAGTTCCTGCAGTCGCTGCGCGACGCCGAGATCGTCAGCGGGCGCTCGTCGCTGCTGTACGTGCAGGCGCTGAAGTTCCTGCAGACGCGGGCCACGCCCGCCTCGGCGCAGCGCGCCAGCCGCGCGCGTCGCGTCAAGCGCGTACGCCGCTCGGCGGGAGGCCGCGGCCGCGGCTGACGGGCAACTCGCACGCGTTTGCTCGCGCAAGGACTGATGCACAGCCAAGGACAACCATCGGCGTCGTCAAATCCCTCGGGGTCGATGCCCGTGACCGATGACGAGATCCGCGAGAAGTACCTGGAGCGCGCAATCCGCGAGCTGAACACGCTCACGCGCGAGCTGCAGTCCTGCCCACACTGCCCGCGCGGCAACCTGATGCCGGTGCTCGGCTCCGGGCACCCGCAGGCCGACATCATGCTGCTGAAGCACGCGCCGCTGCCGTCGGAGATCGAGGAGGGCGTCGCCTTCTACGGCCGCGCCGGCGGGGCATTGATGAAGTCGCTCAAGCGCCTGCAGATCGATCCGCTGGCGGTGTACGGGACGCTGTGCGTGAAGTGCCCGCTCAGCGACGCCTCGCTGGCCGATCCGGCGTGCATCTCGCGCGTCGTCGCCGAGCTGGCGATCGTGCAGCCGAAGATCATCGTCGTGATGGGCCCGGATGCGCTGACCGCCCTGAACGATATGGAGATCCCGCTCGCGCACGCCGTCGAGCCGCGCCTCGGCGAGATCCAGCAGATGACGCCGACCATCGACGCGCTGTACGTGCCGAACATCGACGAGTCACTGGACGAGCAGGACGCCAAGCGCGCGTTCTGGGCTGCGTTTCGCACGCTGGGCGACTGGTACGCCTCGCAGCCGCCGTATTAGCGGGCCAGGCCGGCTGGACGACGGGGCGTTTGCGTTGCGCCCCTATGCGGGCTGTAACCGTGCCCAGCAGCCGCCCCTGTACCGCTATGAAGTCCAAACTTGTACCGAGAGGTCGGTACAGGTCAATCGAGAGACGCCTCAGGAGCCGACCGATCCGCGAGCGGGGATGCCCGTCGCAGCCACTCGCTGAAGAGCGGATCGACGACGTACCAGGTCCCGTCTCGGTGATCGACGAGCCCGCGTCCTTGCAACCGCTCAAGCGCGGGTCGCACGCGGGAGTGGCTGGAAAATCCGTAGCGAGTCGCGACCGGTCGGCTGGTGACGTTTTCTCCGCCGCGATCGGCGAGCAGCTGTAGTGCGCGAACCTCATTCACCTCGCCCTCGTCTCCGCTCATCAGAACGTTGAGCACCGATGCGAACTCGGAACGCTCAATCGTCTGCACAAGCCGATCGTGCGCCTCAATCACGGTGTCGAGCGTGACCGGCTTTCGCGCCGGAGTGCCCGACCAACACTCCCAGGCCAGTTGCTGGGTACTGCGCGGGTGCGCGCGGGTCGCGTTGAGCAAGTGGTTGAGCGCGTCTTCGTCGGCTGGCTTGCCCGTCTGCTCAAACTGGAAGTCGAGATACTCGAGAAAGTCGATCCGGCTGATCGCCGGCAATTGCATCTGCGCCGCCTCGCCGAAGATCGGCTGCTCGGAGTTCTCGAGCATCATCTTGAGCGCGTTGCGGATGGAACCTGTGAAGACCAGCGAAACGTGATTAGCGCCCGAGCTCATGAGGGCCGAGCGGATGATCGCCAGCGGGTCGCCGGGGCAGTGCCTGAGCCGCTGAAACTCGTCGAACACTACGACGAGATGCTCCGACAAAGAGCGCACCGCGAGGAGCTGTGCGTGCAGCGTCTCCGCATCCTGCGCGGGGCTGACCAGGGCGCTCTTCACGGAGCCCTTGATCACCTTGATGTCGAACCCGATTTCCTTCTCCAATACGCCGATCTGACGCTGGGCGGCCCGCCGGACGCTCTTCACCGGGTGGCTGGTCATCGCGTCGTGTACGCAGCCGATGAACCCGGGGATACTCACGACCCGCTGCAGGTTCACCTTGACGGCATCGAACGGCGGTGCGTCGGTTCCCTGCTTCTTCGCGAGCTCGAGCGCGAGTTGGTTGGTGAACGTGGTCTTGCCCGTGTCGCGTGGCCCGAACAGAGCCACGTTGGTCTGGCCCTTCAGTGTCAGCGCGACCTCGTTGGCGAACGCCTCCATCCCAACGATCTTCGACGGGTCGTCGAGCGGGCGGTCCCAGATAAACGGATTGAGTGCCGACATCGAGACTAGATTGTACCACCTAGGCGGTACCGAACTGGACTGCTTGGCGGTACAGCATCGCGGACCTTACGCGGCGCAGGCCACGCGCTGTCAGGAGCCGATCAGACGATCTTGACGATGCCGCTGGCGATCTCGTAGACCGCCGCGACGACGCGCAGCTGACCGGCGGCGATCGCGGCGAGGATGATCGGCCCGCTGCCCGCCAGCAGAGCGGCCTGGCGGCGGGCGTTGGCGACGATCGAGTGCTCGAGCGTGCGTGCGGGTGGCGCCAGGCCTTCGATCGCCGGGACGACGGCCGCTACGACCTCGCCGATCGAGCCGTATTTGGAGGCCGGATAGGTCTTCCGCCCTTCGGCCACCTCGATCGCCGACTTCACCGCGCCGCAGTCGCTGTGGCCGAGGACGACGATCGCGTGCACGCCGAGCACGGCGATGCTGTACTCGAGGCTCCCGAGCGTGCCGGTGTCGATGCTGTTGCCGGCGACGTGCGCGGCGAACAGGTTGCCGCGTTCGACGTCGAAGACGAGCGGCGGCGAAACGCGCGAGTCCGCGCAGGCGAGGATCGCGGCGAACGGCTTCTGCGCGACGGCTCGGCGTTCGCCGACGGGCGAGTAGTCGCGCCGCTCCCAGCGCCCGCGGCGATAGCGCCTATTGCCCTCGACCAGGGCCCGCAGGGCGGCATCGGGCGTGGAGGGCCTGGCGTAGGCGGCGCGTGCGTCGACTGCGCCGAGCAGCTCGCCGCCGAGCAATGCGCCGCCGGTCGCGGCGCCGGCCCTGCCCAGGAACGCGCGCCGCGAGATCGGTGGCCGGCGGTCGCTGGACACTCAGCCGCCGATCATCAGGACGATCTTGCCGAGCTTGCCGCCGGCGGCGAAGCGGTCGTAGGCCGCTGCGGCGTCGTCGAGCGCGAACGTCTCGGCGACGGGGACGCTGAGCACGCCGGCGTCGAACAGCGGCAGCACCTCGTGCTCGACCAGCCGCGCGACGAGCGCTTTCTCCTCCAGCGGGCGGGCGCGCAGCGTCGAGCCGTGGATGCGCGCGCGCTTGCCCATCAGCGCGAGCAGGTTGAGCTCCGCCTTGGCGCCGGCCGATACGCCGATCACGGCGATGCGCCCGCCGGTGGCGAGCGCCTGCAGGTTCTCAGACATGTTCGGAGCGCCGACGAGCTCGAGGATCACGTCGAACGGTCCGTGCTCGGCAAAGCCCTCGGGCGCGATCACGGTCGCGCCGAGCTCGCCCACCTGACCGCGCAGCTGCTCGTTGCGCACGGTCGCCGTCACGCGCGCGCCGGCCGCATGCGCGAGCTGGATCGCCGCGGTGCCCACCCCCCCGGCGCCGCCGTGCACGAGCAGCTGCTCGCCCGGCCGCAGCTCCCCCTGCGTGAACAGCGCGTCGTGCGCGGTGGCGTAGACCTCCGGCAGCCCGCCGGCCGCCGGCCAATCGAGTCGCTCGGGGACGGGCATCAGCTGGCGCTCGTGCACGAGGCACAGCTCGGCCTGCGCGCCGCCGCCGACGATCGCCATCACGCGCTCGCCGAGCGCGAAGCGTTCGGCGCCGGGTCCGAGCGCCGCGACCTCGCCGGCGAGCTCCATGCCGGGAATGTCCTGCGGCGAGCCCGGCGGCGCCGGATACAGCCCGCGCCGCTGCATCATGTCCGCGCCGTTGAGCCCGGCGGCGTGCACGCGCACGAGCACCTCGCCGACCCCGGCCTGCGGATCGGGATGCTGCTCGATCAAGATCTCCTTGTCGCGGATCGTCGCGGCGCGCATCGAGCGCGAGCCTAGCTGCGTTCGAGGACGGCTACGGCCTCGATGTGGTGAGTCTGCGGGAACATGTCGACGGGACGCACCTTGCGCAGGACCCAGCCGGCGTCGACGAGTTCGGCGGCGTTGGGCGCGAGCGTGGTGGGGTTGCAGGAGACGTACACGATGCGCTTGGGGGCGCAGTCGATGATCCGGTGCACGACCTTCTTCGACAGGCCGGCGCGCGGAGGGTCGACGACGAGCACGTCCGGGCGCCCGGCGCGCGTGAGCAGCTCGGGGAGCGCCAGGCGGGCGTCGCCGGCGAAGAATTTGGCCTTGGTGATGCCGTTGGCGCGCGCGCCGTCGATCGCGTCGGCGACGGCCGCCTCGATCAGCTCGATGCCCCACAGCTCGCCGGCGCGCGGAGCGAGCGTGAGCGCGATCGTGCCGATCCCGCTGTACAGGTCGTACACGCGCTCCCAGCCCTCCAGCGCGGCGTACTCGGCGACGATCTCATACAGGCGCTCGGCCATCTCGGTGTTGGTCTGAAAGAACGCCTCGGCGGAGATCTGCAGGTCGAGCTCGCCGAGTCGCTCGGGCAGCTTGGCCTCGCCCCACACGAGCTCGGTCTCGCCGCCGCCGGTCGTCTCGGCGAGGCTCGACGAACGCGTCCACAGCACGCCGGAGAGGCTCTTGCCGAGCCGCTCGCTGAGCATGGCCGCCAGCGAGCCCGCCTCCAGCTCGCCGTCGGTGGTCACGATGCGGACTTGAAGCTGGCCGCTGCGGCGTCCTTCGCGCACGACGAGGTTGCGCAGGCGCGCGCGTCCATCGGGCGCCGGGCCGATGCGCTCCTCGCGCCGGTGATCGCGCCGGCCGCGCCGCTCGCGTCCGCCGCGCTGGCCGCCCTCGCGAGGCCTGACGGGCTCGACGGCCGGCGGACGGCCGCGATCCCAAGCCGTGAGGCCCTCGGCGCGACACCAGCGCAGGGCGACCTCGCGGGCGAGGTTGCCGCGCTCGGAGGCGAGCAGGCAGTCGTCCATCGGCGTCACGCGATTGCCGCCGGCGGGTGCGTGAAAGCCGCACAGCAGCTCGCCGGGCGCGCCATCGCCGTCGCCGACGGCCTCGCCGAAGGAGTACTCGAGCTTGTTGCGGTAGCGCCACGGCTGCACGGCGGGAACGATCTCCTGCAGCTCGTAGCCGTCGAGGTGGCCGATGCGCTTGAGCGCCTCGTCGACCTGCTCGCGCTTGATCTGCAGCTGGCGCTCGTACGGCAGCACCTGCCACGGCACGCCGGGGTGGTGGGCGACGGGAGCGATGCGCTCGGCGCTCGGCTCGAGCACCTCCAGCGTGCGAGCGTGCGCGTAGCTTCGCTTGCGCTTGTGCACTACGGCGCGCACGAGGTCGCCGGGGATCGCGCCGGCGACGAACACCACATAGCCACCGTCGCCGAGACGCGCGACGCCCTCGCCGCCGAAGGCGAGCGACTCGATGCGCAGCTCCAGCTCGTCGCCACGCTGTGGGCGCGGCGATGGCGGCGTCGTCGTCGTCGCGTCGGGAGGGTCGGGGACGTGGGTGGGGGTCGTGTTCATGGAGTTGGTGCGCGAACGTATATACACAGACGTCCGACCGTAAATACCATCGCGCACGTTGGGTGCGAAACGAACAACGGCACGCGCGCCTTGACCTTCATGCGCCCTCGACGAGCAGCTCGAGCAGAGCCTTCTGTGCGTGGCGGCGGTTCTCGGCCTGGTCCCAGATGCGCTGGCGGTCGCCGTAGAGGACCTCGGCGGTGATCTCCTCGCCGGGGTGCGCGGGCAGGTCGTGCATGGCGAAGGCGCCGGGCGCGGCAGCGTCGAGCAGCGCGTCGTCGACGCGGTAGTCGGCGAGCGCGGCGCGGCGCGCGTCGGCGGTGTGCTCGTCGCCCATGCTCACCCAGACGTCGGTGTAGACGGCGCAGGCCCCGTCGACGGCCTGGCGCGGATCGGCGTACAGCGTGAGCGACCCGCGGGCGTCGGCGGGCAGCGCGAGATCGTCCTCGAGCGCGTAGCCGGCGGGCGAGGCGACGGCGACGTCGAGCCCGGCGAGCGAGCCGAGGATGGCGAGCGAGCGAGCGACGTTGTTGCCGTCGCCGACGTAGGCCACGCGCAGGCCGGCGAGCGAGTCGTGGGCCTCGCGCAGGGTGAGCAGGTCGGCGAGCGCCTGGCAGGGGTGGTGCAGGTTGGTGAGCATGTTGATGACGGGGATCGCGCTGTGCTTGGCGAGCTGCTCGAGCATCTCGTGCTGCCCGGTGCGCACGCCGACGGCGGCGACGTGGCGCGAGAGCACGAGCATGGTGTCGCGCAGCGCCTCGCCGCGCGCGAGCTGCAGCTCGTCGGAGCGCAGCACGACGGCATGGCCGCCGAGCTCGTCGATGCCGACCTCGAAGGAGATTCGCGTGCGGGTGGAGGGCTTCTGGAAGATCAGCGCGACGCTGCGTCGGTCGAGCGCGCGCGAGGACAGCGGCGCCGCCTTGAGCTGCAGGGCGCGGTCGAGCAGCGCCGCGAGCTCGCTCGCGGACAGCTCGGCTCCGGTCAGAAATTGCCGTGGCATGGACGAGCCAGTCTAGGCTAGGGTTGCTCCACCGATGGGCCGCCGCCTCGCCACGCTAGCTGTGTGCACCGCGCTGGCGGCTGTGGCCGGATGCGGATCGTCGAGCAGCTCGTCGTCGTCGAGCTCGGGTGCCGCGAGCACGAAGCCCGCGACGACGGCGACCGGCGGCCTGAAAGTGACGACGACGCCGAAGTTCGCGCCGGCGAGCGGTCCGGTGAAGAGCGGCACGGTGCAGATCGCCTACCGCAACATCGCGATCGCCCCGGACGCGCTCAGGGTGAAGGTCGGCAGCACGATCAAGTGGACGAACTTCGACACTGTCGCGCACAACGTGACCAGCGAGGGCGGGCCGCAGAAGTTCGCCTCCAAGGGCTTCGGCGAAGGCGGCACGTTCGAGATCAAGGCGCTGAAGCCCGGCGTGATCCACTACGAGTGCACGTTCCATCCGGCATCGATGAACGGGACGATCGAAGTCGTCAGCTGATTCTCTGATCGGATCGCGGAGCGCTCGCGACGGTCGCAGGTAGGCAGGCCAGGCGCTCAGACGGGCCCGAGGTCGGGCAGGCCCTCGTCGGGGGTGGAGGCGGTGGCGTACAGCCGGCGCGGGATGCGCCCGGCGGTGCGCGCGAGACGGCCGGCCTGGACGGCGGCGCGCATCGCCGCGGCCATGCGCACGGGGTCCTGCGCCCGCGAGATGGCCGACGCGGCGAGCACGGCGTCGCAGCCGAGCTCCATGGCGAGCGCCGCATCGGAGGCCGTGCCGATGCCGGCGTCGAGCACGACGGGCACGTTGACGCGTTCGCGAATGAGCGCGATGTTGTACGGGTTGCGGATGCCCATGCCGCTGCCGATCGGCGAGCCGAGCGGCATCACGGCGGCGCAGCCGATGTCGGCGAGCCGGCGCGCGAGCACGGGATCGTCGGTGGTGTAGGGGAGCACGACGAAGCCGTCGTCGACGAGCTGCTCGGCGGCGCGCAGCAGCTCGGGCGCGTCGGGCAGCAGCGTGTCCTCGTCGCCGATCACCTCGAGCTTGATCCAGTCGGTCGCAAACGCCTCGCGCGCCAGACGCGCGGTGAGCACGGCGTCGCGCGCGGTGTGACAGCCGGCGGTGTTCGGCAGCAGCTCCACGCCGGCGTCGGAGAGCACGTCGATCAGCGACCCGCGCGCGGCCGGATCGACGCGGCGCAGGGCGACGGTGACGAGCTCGCAGCCGCTGGCGGCGATCGCCTCGGCGAGCAACGCAAGCGAGGGGAAGCCGCCGGTGCCGAGCAGCAGCCGCGAGCGCAGCGTGCGTCCGGCGATCGTCAGCTCGTCGCCCCCGGCCGCCGCCGGGGACGCGGGCGCGGAGCCACCTGCCACGCCGTTGGCCGCAGCGCTCGCCGGCGTGTCGATCGTCTCGTGCATGCCCGCCATCATCCTCCCTGCATCGCCGTGAGCACCTCCACATGCGCGTGCTCGGCGAGCGCGAAGGACGCCCACTGCGCGCGCGGCAGCACCTCGCCGTCGACCGCCACGGCGACTCCGCGCGCGTCGAGCGGCAGGTCCAGCCGCGCGAGGATCGCAGCGACGGTCTCGCCGGCGCGCAGGTCGGACTGCTGCCCGTTGAGCACGATCACGGCAGCACCGCCTTGGGCGCCGGCGCGTCAGGCGAGGCGGCGGCGGGCGCGGACGTCGAGTCGACGGCAAAGCGCCGCGGGTCGCATGTGGCCAGCAGCGCGTCGTCGAGCTGCTCGCCGGTGAGCAGCTGCGTGACCAGCTGCGCCGTCAGCGGCGCGAGCAGGATGCCGTTGCGATGGTGCCCGGTCGCCCACGTCAGTCCGTCGAGCGCTCCCGGACCGATCGCCGGCGCGTTGTCGGGCGTACCCGGACGCAGGCCCACGCACAGCTCCTCGATCTTCAGCTCGCGCACGCCGGGCACGACCTCGATCGCCTCGCGCAGCAGCTCGTAGATCCCGCCGGCGTCCGGCTGCACGTCATTGCCGCGCTCCTCGACGGTCGCGCCGAGCACGTAGCGACCATCGGCGCGCGGCACGAGATAGCCGCCGGCGAAGCGCACGACGCTGCTCAGCAGCCCCGGTCCTGCGGGATCGCGCAGGCGCAGCAGCTGGCCCCTGACGGGTCGCACGGGCAACGATTCGGCGATCCCCTCGACCTGCCCGCTCCACGCGCCTGCGGCGAGCACGACCTGCTCGGCGGCCAAGAACTCGTTGGAGCTGTCATCGGCGTCGTGCGCCGGCCCGCGCTCGAGCCGATCGCCGGCATCACGCGTCGGGCCGGGCTCGCCTGACTTGCCGACAGACACCCCGGTCACGCGCTTGGCTGCCGCGTCGGTCTCCAGGCGCACGACGGGCGCGTGCTCGCGCAGCTGCACGCCCGCCGACTCGCACGCGGTGCGCAGCGCAGCGAGCACCAGGCGCGGGTCGACCGAGTGGTCGTCGGGCGCCTGCAGCGCCAAGCGCACCGTCGGAGCGAGCGCCGGCTCGCGCTCGCGCGCCTGACTGGGGCGCAGGCGGTTGGTGGTCAGCCCGAGCGAGTCGCGAAAGGCGATCTGGCGCTCCAGCTCGCGCGCCTCGTCGGCGTCGCGCGCGAGCAGCAGCGTGCCGGTGCGCAGGAAGCCGACGTCCTGCCCGGCCGCCGACTGCAGCTCCTGCGCGAACGCCGGCCACATGTCCGCCGAGCGCAGGCCCAGGTCGAGCAGGCGCCGGGCGGCCTCGCCGAACTCCGCCTCGGCGACCGGCGCGAGCATCCCGGCGGCGACGCGCGAAGTGCCACCGCCGATCGTCTCGCGCTCGAGCACCGTCACCGTCATGCCGCGCTCGCGCGCACGCCAGGCGACCGCGAGCCCGATCACGCCGCCGCCGATCACGAGGACATCGGGCGCACCGGCAGGGTTAGGCATACGTTTGATGCTAGCCGTCACCGGGGAACGCCAATCGCCCGCAGGGTCGGTCAGGATTCGTGCATGAGCAGCGACGCCGCAGGGGCGCGCCACACGCCGCGCGGACGCCTCGCGACTCCGGCCTGCCAGACTGCAAATCGATGGCCCCCGTGGACCTCGGCTCCGACCGTCGCCAGCGCCTCGCCGCCGCGCGGCTGTATCTCGTGTGCGACGCCAACCCCGGCGGCCGCGCGCTGCCGGAGGTGGTGCGCCCGGCGATCGCCGGCGGCGTGGACGTCGTGCAGCTGCGCGACAAGCAGCTGCCCGACGAAGAGCTCGCCGCCGTCGCCAACGCCACACGCGCGCTGTGCGAGGCGCTGGGCGCGCTGCTGATCGTCAACGACCGTCCGCTCGTCGCGCGCGAGGCGGGCGCCGACGGCGTGCACGTCGGCCAGGACGACATGCCGGTGGCCGCCGTGCGCGAGATGGTCGGCCCGGACATGCTGATCGGCCTCTCCACGCACGCCGAGCGCGAGATCGACGACGCCGCGCCGACCGCCGCCGACGGCACGCCGCTGGTCGACTACATCGGCGTGGGCCCCGTGCACGAGACGCCGACCAAGGCAGGGCGCGCGGCCGTCGGTGTCGAGCTCGTCGAGTACGCCGCCGCGCACGCCTCCGTGCCGTTCTTCGCGATCGGCGGCCTGAACGCGGCGAACATCGGCGACGTGATCGCCGCCGGCGCCTCGCGCGCGGTCGTGCTCAGGGCGATCGCCGACGCCGAAGACCCCGAGCAGGCGGCGCGCGAGCTGCGCGCGCTGCTCGACGGACACGGCGATGACTGACCGGCCGGCCCCGCCCAGCACGCGCGAGCGCGACGACCGCACCGCGCAGGCCGACCGCACCTCGCAGAGACGCGGTGGCAGGCCGCCTCGCGGGCAGCGTGAGGCGCAGATTCGCGACGCCCTGCGGCCGCTGCGCGACGACGAGCAGCCGACGGCGCTGGTCGTCGCGATCGTCGTGTGCGTCGTGCTCGCGATCGCCGTGATCGCCGGAGCGGCGAGCGTTCACGACCTCAGCCGTCACGGCGGCTCGCTTCCCGGCGCCGCGCTGCTCGCAGTCGTGCTGGCTCTGCTCGCGCAGGGCATGTACCGCCATCGCTACTGGGCGGTGCTCTCCTTCGAGGCGCTGCTGGCCTTTCAGATCATCGTCACCTCGCTCGCGCTCGTCGTCGCCTCGACGATCCTCGCCGCGGCGATCTGCCTGCTCAGCGTCGGGCTCGGCGGCTGGCTCTTCTGGAAGCTCGTGCGCGTGATGGGCCGCCTGCAGGCGGGCGAGCGCGAGGGGCTTCGATAGGCTCAGGTGCGATGGCTGAGAACTCCTACGACTGCATCGTCATCGGCTCCGGCCCGGGTGGCTACGTGGCCGCCATCCGCGCCGCGCAGCTGGGCAAGAAGACGGCCGTCGTCGAGCGCGACAAGCTCGGCGGGCGCTGCCTGAACTACGCGTGCATTCCCGCCAAGGCCGTGCTGCGCTCGGCCGACCTGCTCGCCGAGATCCGCGAGGCCGGCGAGTACGGGCTGAACGTCAGCGGCGTCGAGGTCGACTTCGCCGGCGTGATGGCCCGCCGCGAGAAGGTCGTCACCACGCTCACCTCCGGCGTCGGCGTCTTGCTGAAGAAAAACAAGATCGACGTGATCGACGGCGACGGCTCGCTGACCGCCGACGGCGGCGTGCGCGTCGGCGATCAGACCTACTCCGCGCCGACCGTCATCCTCGCCACCGGCTCGACGCCGCGCACGATCCCCGGCGTGCAGTTCGGCAAACGCATAATCGGCACCGAGCAGGCGTGGGCGCTGGGAGAGCTGCCCGCGCGGCTGGCCGTCGTCGGCGCCGGCGCCTCCGGCGCCGAGATCGCCTCCGGCTACGCGCGCCTGGGCTCGCAGGTGCGCCTGATGGAGGCGCTGGACCGCGTGCTGCCGACCGAGGACGCCGACGTGTCGCGCCTGGTCGAGCGCGGCTTCAAGCGCCAGGGCGTCGGCGTGCACACCGGCGATCCGATCGCCGACGTCAAGAGCAGCGAGAAGAGCGTCACGTTCAGCCACGGCGAGGACTCCGGTCTGGAGGTCGACTACCTGGTGATCGCCGCCGGGCGCGGCGCCGACGTCGACGGGCTCGGCCTCGCCGAGGCCGGCGTCGAGCTCGACGACCGTGGCCTGGTCAAAGTCGACGGCGCGCTGCGCACGAGCCGTGCCGGCGTGTATGCGATCGGCGACCTCGTCGCCGGGCCGGCGCTCGCGCACAAGGCCTCCGACGAGGGCATCATCGCCGCCGAGGACTCCGCCGGACGCCAGACGCACCCGATCTCCTACGTCGACATCCCGCGCGCGACCTTCTGCACGCCCAACGTCGGCTCCTTCGGTTTGACCGAGGAGCAGGCGCGCGAGCAGGGCTACGACGTCGTCGTCGGCAAGGTCCCCTACGGCGCCGTCGGCGGCGGCATCGTCTACGGCGACCGCACCGGCATGGTCAAGCTCGTCGGCGAGTCCAAGTACGGCGAGCTGCTCGGCGGGCACATCGTCGGCACGCGCGCCACCGAGCTGATCCAAGAGCTCGTCAACGTGCGCCTGCTCGAGGGCGGCTACGCGGAGGTCGGGCGCATCATCCACGGCCACCCGACGCTCTCCGAGGCCGTCATGGAGGCCGGTCGCGCCGCCGACGGCTGGTTGATTCACGGCTGAGCCGTGAGCGTCCCGGCCAGCTTCTACTTCGACCTGGCAAGCCCGCTCGCCTACCTCGCGGCCGAGCGCGTCCTGCACACGCTGCCCGGGCCGGCCGAGTGGCAGCCCGTCCTTGCCGCAGAGCTGCCCGGCGCCGAGCGCTTCGACGCCTTCCGCTGTGAGCAGGATCGCGACATCTTCCGCGCCGAGATCGCCCGCCGCGCCCAAGAGCTTCACCTGCAGCCGCTGCGCTGGCCCGAGCCGTTCCCCTTCGACAGCGCGCTGGCGATGCGCGCCGCCACCTACGCCAAGTCGATCGGGCGCACCGTCCCCTTCGCGCAGGCCGCCTTCCGCCAGGCCTTCGCCGGCGGGCGAGACCTGCAGCAGATCGACAACGTGCTGATCGCCGCAGCCGCCTGTGAGATGCACCCCGCCGCCGTCACGCGCGGTGCCGAGCTGCGCTCCGTGGCCGAGGCGCTCGCCGAGTCGACGCAGCGCGCGACCCGATCGAACATAAGAGATGTCCCCGCCATCGTCGTCGGCGACAGCGTGTTCGAAGGCGAGCGCGCGATCGAGCAGGCCGCCGAACACATGCTCGCGGATGCCACCGGGGCCACCGCGCGATGAAGGCCAAGTCCGCCTACCGGCTGATCGTCACCCGCGGCGGGCGCGCGCCGGCGCTGCTCGCCGACGCCGACCGCGTCGATCACATCGAGGTCGTCGACATCGACGACGGCGAAGTCGTGCTGTTCTGGGACCTGCCCCCGCAAGCCGCCTCGCGGCGGGCGCGCGCGCTGCGCGAAGAGCTCGCCCAACTCGACGCTCAGGAGTTCCTCGCCCGCTGGAGTACCGTGGATTGATGGCAGACCTGCCCGAGCCCGCCATCGCCCGCGAGTGGCTCCAGACGATGACGCTCATCCGCCGCTTCGAGGAGCGTGCCGGCGAGATGTACGCGCGCGCGAAGGTCGGCGGCTTCCTGCACCTGTCGATCGGCGAGGAGGCGACGATCGTCGGCAGCGCGCGCGCCCTGCGCGACAGCGACTACCTGATCTCCACCTATCGCTCGCACGGCCACGCGATCGTGCGCGGCACGCCACCGGAGAACGTCATGGCCGAGCTGTTCGGGCGCGCCGACGGCTGCTCCGGCGGGCGCGGCGGATCGATGCACATGTTCGACATCGCGCGCCGCTTCATGGGCGGCTACGGCATCGTCGGCGGCAACCTGCCGATCGCCGCCGGCCTCGCGCTCGCCTCCGACTACGAAGGCACCGAGGACGTCACGCTGTGCACGTTCGGCGACGGCGCCTCCAACCAGGGCACGTTCGGCGAGACGCTCAACCTCGCCGCGCTGTGGAAGCTGCCCGTCGTCTTCATGGTCACCAACAACCAGTTCGGCATGGGCACCGCGCTGCAGCGTCACTCCGCCGTCACCGACCTGCAGCGCAAGGGCGAGAGCCTCGGCGTGCCCGGCATGCGCTGCGACGGCATGGACGTGCTCGACACCTATTCAGTCCTCTGCGAGGCGATCGCGCGCGTGCGCGCCGAGCGCCGCCCGCTGCTCGTCGAGGCCGTCACCTACCGCTTTCGCGGCCATTCGATGGCCGACCCCGAGCAGTACCGCTCCAAGGAGGAGGTCGCGCAGTGGCGCGCGCGCGACCCGATCCCCGCGTATGGCGACCTGCTCGTCGCCGAGGGCGTGATCGACGAGGCTGCGCGCGAGCAGATCGACACGCAGGCGATCGCGCGCGTCGACGCCGCCGTCGAGTTTGCCGAGGCCTCGCCGTTCCCGCCCGCCGAGTCTCTGTACGACGACGTCTACGTGCTCGACTCCTCCTCCACCGGCTGGTACTCCGTGCGCACCACCGACCCGCACCAGGCCGCCGGCGAGCAGTCACGCGAGCTCTCCCCCGCCGACGGCGACGAGATCCCCCAGCAGATGTCCGACGCGCTCGCGCACGGCGAGGACGCCGCCTGATGGCGCAGCTGCGCTACCGCGAAGCGCTCAACGCCGCGCTGCGCGAGGAGCTGCGCCGCGACGAGCGCGTGCTGCTGATGGGCGAGGACATCGGCGTGTTCGGCGGCGCCTTCAAGGTCACCGACGGACTGCTGGCGGAGTTCGGCGAGAAGCGCGTGCGCGACACGCCGATCTCCGAGAACACGATCGTCGGCATCGGCGTCGGCGCCGCCATGGCCGGGCTGCGCCCCGTCGTCGAGCTGATGACCATCAACTTCGCCCTGCTCGCCTTCGATCAGATCGTCAACCACGCCGCGCACATCCACTACATGTTCGCCGGCCAGGCGCGCGTGCCGCTCGTCGTGCGCATGCCCCAGGGCGCCGGCCACCAGCTCGGGCCGACGCACTCGCACTGCTTCGAGGCGCTGTTCCTGCACGTCCCCGGCCTGCTCGTCGCCGCCCCCGCCACCGCCGCCGACGCCAAGGGCCTGCTCAAGACCGCAATCCGCGACGAGAACCCCGTCATCTTCATCGAGCACGAGTCGCTCTACGGCGTGCGCGGCGACGTGCCCGACGGCGACGACACGCTCGTCGAGTTCGGCCGTGCGCGCGTCGCGCGCGAGGGCGCCGACGTGACGATCGTCGGCGTCTCGCGCATGGCCGTCACCGCCGAGCGCGCCGCCGCCACGCTCGCCGACGAGCACGGCGTCAGCGCCGAGGTGATCGACCCGCGCACGCTGCGCCCGCTCGACCTCGACACGATCCTCGCCTCCGTCGCAAAGACCAACCGCTGCGTCATCGTCGAGGAGGGCTGGCCGCACGGCGGCGTCGCCGCCAACCTCGCCGCGCTGATCTCCGAGCAGGCCTTCGACGACCTCGACGCCCCCGTGCGCCGCGTCTCCGGCGCCGACGTGCCGATGCCCTACTCCAAGCCACTCGAGGACATCGCCTACCCGCACGAGCCGCAGATCGTCAGCGCCGTGCTCGACACGCTCGGCGTCGCCGCCCACTCCGCCGCGCCGGGCGAGGCATCCGGCGTGCGCACCGACAGCCACATCTCCGGAGGCGCCGCCTGATGGCCGATCTCGTCATGCCGCGCCTGTCGGACACGATGGAGGAGGGCACGATCCTGCGCTGGCTCAAGCACGACGGCGACGACGTGCACCGCGGCGACGAGCTCGTCGAGATCGAGACCGACAAGGCCAACATGATCTACCAGTCAGACCTCGACGGAACGCTGCAGACCGTCGCCGCCGAGGGCGACGCGCTGCCCGTCGGAGCGCTCATCGCGCACATCGGCGACGGCGCCCGGGGCGCGCCCGCCGGCGTGGCCGACGATGCGCGCGAGAAGGGCGACGCGGCCGGCACGCGCGCCCCGAGCACGCGCACCGGTGCAGCCGCCGAGCAGATCGTCGAAGCGCTCGTCGAGACGGTCGGCGGCGGCGGCGGGTCCGGAGCCCCCCGATCCGAGGGCGAGCGCCTGAAGGCCTCTCCGCTGGCCAGGCGCATCGCGCGCGAGAACGGCGTCGACCTGCACACGCTCAGCGGCAGCGGTCCCGGCGGACGGATCGTCAAGGCCGACGTGCACGGCGCCGCCGACGCGCGGGCGCCGGAGGCTGCGCCGCCGACGCCCGTGCGCGCCGACGATGTGACGACGGCCAAGGGCGAGACTACGACCGTCGCGCTGACGCGCATGCAGCAGACGATCGCGCGGCGGATGGCCGAGTCCAAGGCGACGATCCCCGACTTCACGTTGCTGGCCGACGTCGACATGGACGAGTGCGTGCGCCTGCGCGGCGAGCTCAAGCGCATCTCCAAGGACGAGGCGCCGACGTACAACGACATGGTCGTCAAGGCCTGCGCGCTGGCGCTGCGCGACCACCCGCGCGCCAACGGCAGCTACCGCGACGGCTCGCTGGCGCTGCACTCGCGCATCAACATCGGCGTGGCCGTCGCCGGACAGGACGCGCTCGTCGTGCCGACCGTGTTCGACGCCGACGCCAAGGCGCTCGGCGAGATCGCCCGCGAGACGCGTTCGCTGGCCGCGCGCGTGCGCGACGCGACGATCACCCCGCCGGAGCTCGGCGGCGGGACGTTCACCGTGTCGAACCTCGGCATGTACGGCATCGCCAGCTTCACAGCGATCATCAACCCGCCGCAGGCCGCGATCCTCTCCGTCGGCTCCGTGCAGCAGCGCGCCGTCGTGCGCGAGGACGAGCTCGTCGCGCGGCACACGATGACGCTCACGCTCGTCTGCGACCACCGCGCCCTCTACGGCGCCGACGCCGCCGAGCTGCTCGCGCGCATCCGCGAGCTGCTGCAGGCGCCCGCCGCGCTGACGCTGTGACGGCAGCGCCCGACTTCGTCCTGCATGCCGGCTACTCGCTGCGCGAGCTCGACCAGGCCGATGCCGACGAGCTGCACGCGCTGATCGAGCGCAACCGCCCGCGACTGGCCAGGTGGATGCACTGGGCGCAGAGCCAGACCGCGCAGGACACCGTCGCGTTCGTTCGCAGAGCGGAGCAGAAGGCGCGCGAGGGGCGCGGCTTTCACCGCTGCATCGTCGCCGACGGGCGCATCGCCGGCGTGGTCGGCTTCTCGACGATCGACTCGCTCAACCGCTCGGCCGCCATCGGCTACTGGCTCGACGAGGCGCACCAGCGCCACGGCGCGATGACCGCAGCCGTCGCCGCGCTCGTCGACCACGCCTTCGACCGCTTCAAGCTCAATCGCGTGGAAATCCGCGCCGACGTCGAGAACGCCTCAAGCTGCGCGATCGCCGAGCGGCTCGGCTTCCAGCGCGAGGGAGTCGCCCGCCAGGCCTACCGCGTCGCCGGCGAGCGCTACAGCGACGACGCGGTCTACTCGCTGCTCGCCGCCGATCCCGCGCGGCGCGCGCTGACGTCTCGCGCGCAGCGGCGCGACGAGGCGGCCGAGCCGACGGCGCGCCGCTAGCCAAGCGCGGCGTCAGGCACGCAGCGGATCGACCCAGCGCAGGCCCGGAAAGCGGGAGAAGTCCACATCGGCCGAGTAGAGCGTCGCGCCGTGCTCGATCGCCAGCGCCGCGAGATGGGCGTCGCTCGTGAGGTTGCCCGCCGTGCCGAGCGGCACGAGTAGATCGCGCAGCACGGCCAGATGGCGGTCGGTGGGATGGACGATCGTGACGGGCGGCTGCGCCAGCCAGCCGTCGACCACATCCAGCGCCTGCTCTGCATCCCATGGGCGCGCCAGGACTCGCGGGTTGGTGATCACGCGTACGAAGCCGGTCAGAACCGGCCAGGCCAATGCAACGGTCTCCGTGCCCGAGAGAGCGTCCTCTACCCAACGGCGCGCCTGCGCATGCCGAACCGCGCTCTCGTTCGCCGCGTAGACGAACAGGTTGATATCGGGGAGCTTCACTTACCCTGTTCGAGCTTGCGAATGATCTCCTCGTCCTCCAGTTCGTCAGCGAGCCTCAGCGCCTTGTCGAGGTTTATGCCAGGGCGTACGCCCAGCTTGCCGGTCGGCATCCGGTAACGCCGCGCCGCGGGCGGACGTCCACTCAGACCGGCCCGCAGCGCGTCGTTGAGCGCGGCCTTGAACGAGACGCCCCTTTCGCGCATCGTTGCTTTCAGCTTCGCCTCCACATCGGGGTCCAGCGTGACCGTCGTGCGCACGGCTGCATCATATCATCAACTGTGTTGCTGTCATGATGCGTTATCGCTTCGGCGCTAGGCTGGAGCGAATGCGCAAACCGGTCCCGCCCTCCGACGAGCTCTGGGTGTGCCACCTGGGCCATCTCCCCTACTCCGACGGGGTCGCCATCCAGGAGACGCTTCGCGCGCGCCGGCAGGCAGGCGAGCTGCCCGACACGATGCTGCTGCTCGAGCACCCGCCCGTCTACACGCGTGGGCGGCGCGCCGGTCGCCAGGATCTGCCCTTTCCCGAGAGTTTCTACCGCGCCAAAGGCATCGACGTGGCGGACACCGACCGCGGCGGCAAGCTCACCTACCACGGCCCCGGCCAGCTCGTCGGCTATCCGATCATGGCGATCGATGACGTCGGTCGCTACCTGCGCGCGATGGAAGCCGCCATCATCGACGCTCTCGCCGTCGAAGGCATCGGCGCGCGCTCGCGTGCGAGCGAGGGCATCGACTACACCGGCGTCTGGGTGCAAGATCGCAAGATCGCCTCGATCGGCGTGCACGTCTCGCGCAGCGTCACCACGCACGGCTTCGCCGTCAACGTCGACAACGACCTGCAGCCCTTCTCGTGGGTCGTCGCATGCGGGCTGCCCGATGTGCAGATGACCTCCATCGCGCACGAGCTCGACACCGCCCACGCGCCCGGTCTGCCCTGCTTTCGCAAGGAGATGGCGTACCGCTTCTGCGAGGCCCAAGGCAGGCGCCAGCGGCTCGTATCCGCGCGGCGTCTAGGCATCGACACCACGCGAGCCATCCGCGCAGCCCCGATAGGGGCGGAGCCCATCGAATCGATCGCCTCCGCATCGCTTGAAGCGGTGGGAGCGTGAGCGCCACCCGCTCGCGCGCCAAGCCCGGCGGGATGGACGTGCTGAGCGTGCTCGGCCCCGACGTGCGCCCGCTGCGCGAGCGCAAGCCGCCGTGGTTCAAGGTGCCCGCGCCCGGCGGGCAGCGCTATCGCGAGCTGACCGAGCTGATCCGCTCGGAGAACCTGCACACCGTCTGCCAGGAGGCCGCCTGCCCGAACGTCGGCGAGTGCTGGGAGCGCGGCACGGCGACGTTCATGATCCTCGGCGACACGTGCACGCGCCGCTGCGGCTTCTGCAACGTCAAGACCGGCAAGCCGACGTGGAACGATCCGCTGGAGCCGGCGCGCGTCGCCCGCTCGATCGCGCGCATGGGGCTGCGCCACGCGGTGATCACCTCCGTCGACCGCGACGACCTGCCCGACAAGGGCGCCTCGGCGTTCGTCGGCGTGATCCGCCAGGTGCGCCGCCAGGCGCCCGACTGCCAGATCGAGGTGCTCACGCCGGACTTCCAAGGACACGAGATGCCGCTTGCCAAGGTGATCGCCGAGCGCCCTGACGTGTTCAACCACAACGTCGAGGTCGTCCCACGCCTGTATCCGCTGGCGCGGCGCGGCTCGCAGTTCCAGCGCTCCTGCCGCGTGCTGCGCCTGGCCGGCGAGATGGGCGAAGGCGAGGTCGTCACCAAGTCCGGTCTGATGGTCGGCCTCGGCGAGTCCCACGACGAGCTCGTGCAGACCTTCGCCGCGCTGCGCGAGAACGGCGTCGGCGTGCTCACCGTCGGGCAGTATCTGCGCCCGTCCGAGCGCCACCTGCCCGTCGTGCGCTACTGGCACCCCGATGAGTTCGCTGCGCTGCAGCGCGCCGCCTACGAGCTCGGCTTCGACCACGTCGCCGCCGGCCCGCTCGTGCGCTCCTCCTACCACGCCGATCAGCACGTGCCGCAGGCGCGCGCAGGCGTCGGTCCGCTCGCGGCGCAGGGATAGTCTCGCGGGATCTTCCCGCTCAAAGACAACATCCCGCTGGCGCGCTTTCCGATCGTCACGGTCGTGCTGGTGGCGATCAACGTGGTCGTCTACCTGCTGGAGATCCGCCACGGCGGAAGCTTCTTCGGCGGGCCTTCCGACAGCGTGACGGTGCACTACGGGGCGATCCCCTACGAGCTCACGCACCCCGGCAAGCACTGCGACGTCGTCGGCGTCGCGCAGGGCGGCGAAGTCGTTCGCACGGTCGCCTGCCAGGGCATGCAGGGAGTCAGCGGCAGCCCGCCGTCGCAGCCGGCCACGTGGACGACCGTGTTCAGCTCGATGTTCATGCACGGCAGCTTCCTGCACATCTTCGGCAACATGCTCTTCCTGGTGATCTTCGGCCCGAACGTCGAGGACGCGACCGGCCGCCTGCGCTACCTGGGCTTCTACCTGCTCGGCGGGCTCGTCGCGCTCGCCGCGCAGGTGCTCGTCGGCCCCGATTCGACCGCTTCGACGCTCGGCGCGTCGGGCGCGATCGCCGCGGTGCTCGGCGGCTACCTGCTGCTGTATCCGCGCGCCCGCGTGCTCACGCTCGTGTTCATCGTCTTCTTCGCCACGATCGTCGAGGTGCCCGCGGTGCTCCTGCTCGGCTTCTGGTTTCTCGAGCAGCTGTACTTCGGCACATCCGGCCTGGCCAGCCCGATCGGCGGCGGTGGCGGCGTGGCGTACTTCGCGCACATCGGCGGCTTCGTCTTCGGCCTGGCGCTGATCAGGCTGTTCGCCTCGCGCGATCGAAGGTCGGCGAAAGGCCTGCAACCGCCGCCACGGGCTGTGTACTGACCCGATGAGGCGCATCTTCGTGCTCGGCGCCGTGCTCGTGTTCATCGCCGGCTTCGCCTTCCTCACGGTCGTCGCGGTGATCGAACAGGGCTTCACGGTGGCCAGCTTTCTCTCGATCCTGATCCTCGCGATGCTGGCAATCGGGATCGTCGGCGCGCTGCGCAATCCTCCGCGCTGACCGTGCCCCGCCACCTAACCTTCGGCCAGCCGATGTCCGCACGACCACGCCAGGGCGCTCGATGAGCATCTCCCCGTTCATGACCCCCAACCAGAGCCGGCGCCGCCGCGACCTCGCGCGCCAGCGTCGCCGGCGCCGGCGCACGATCGGCCTCGGCGCGTCCGCGCTGGCGATCCTCGTCGCCGTGGCAGTCGCCGTTGTGCTATCGAAAGCCGGCGGGCACGGCTCAGCCTCAGCCTCGACGGCCAAGCCCCGGACCGAGCATGTCAAGACGGTCGCCGCGCCGGCGCTCTCGGCGACCGGGCTCCCGCTGGCCAAGCCGGCGCTGGCGCTCAAGGGCATCGGCCTGCCCCAGCAGGACGCCGTGCACGTCGCCTTTCACCACCCGCCGCGCGCAGGCGTGCTGTTCAACCTCACCACCGGGCAGGTGCTGTGGCAGCGCAACCCCCTCACGCACCTGCCCATCGCCAGCCTGACGAAGATGATGACCGCGCTGCTGACCGTCAGGTCCGCCCCGCCGAACGGCCGCGTGCGGATCACCAAGGCCGCCGTCAACTCCGCCGGCTCAAAGGTCGGCGTGCTGCCGCTCGGCCGGCACGTGCGCGTCGAGACGATGCTCTACGGGCTGATGCTGCCATCCGGCAACGATGCGGCGATCGCGCTCGCCCAGCACATCGCCGGCAGCATCGCCGCCTTTGTGAAGCGCATGAACTCCGAGGCGGCCAAGCTCGGCATGGGCTGCACCCGCTTCGCCTCGCCGTCGGGCTACGTCGACGCCGAGAACTTCTCCTGCGCCGCCGACCTCGCCGTGCTCGCCCACGAGGACCTGCTCCAGCCGCGCCTGGCGAAGATCGTGCGCACGTACACCGCCGTGCTGCCGTTCCCGACCAAGGGCGGCAAGCTGTACCTGTACAACAACAACCCGCTGCTGATCTACCACTACCCCGGGCTGACCGGCCTGAAGACCGGCTTCACCGACGCCGCCGGCAGGTGCCTGGTGGCGACGGCCGAACGCGACGGCGTGCGCCTCGGCGTGGTCGTGCTGAACTCGCCAAACCCCGCGACGCAGGCGCGCGAGCTGCTCGACCGCGGCTTTCAAGGCGTCTATGACCAAGCGCCCGTCAAGGAGCCGCCGGTTCCCGCCGGTGCCTGAGGCGCATGAGCGCGTCGGGAACAAATCGAGTGCCGGAGGAGTACCGTTCTCCGATAGATTGACTGGTCAGTCAGCCAAAGGAGAAAGCCGTGGATCTCGACGACACACAGGAGCAGGCCGCCTATCGCGCACAGGCGCGCGCCTGGCTCGATGAGCACAAGTCGCAGGCTCCCGTCCTCGACGGCGCCGGTGCGCTGCAGGACGAGTCGGAGATAATCGCCGCCCGCCGCGCCTGGCAGGGCAAGCTTGCCGAGGGCGGGCTGGCCGGCGTGACATGGCCGAAGGACTTTGGCGGCCAGGGCCTCGGGCCGATCGAGCAGGTCATCTGCAACCAGGAGATCGCCAAGGCCAAAGTGCCGGGCATCCTCGACGCGATCGGCGTCGGCATGCTCGGCCCGACGATCATCGCCCACGGCACCGACGAGCAGAAGAGCCGCTACCTCGGGCCGATGCTGCATGGCGACGAGGTCTGGTGCCAGCTGTTCTCCGAGCCCGCCGCGGGCTCTGACCTGGCGGCGGTGCAGGCACGCGCGCGCCTGCAGGAGGACGGCAGCTGGCGGCTGAGCGGCCAGAAGGTGTGGACGACCAACGCGCAATTCGCCTCCTACGGGCTGCTGCTCGCGCGCACCGACTCCGACGTTCCCAAGCACAAGGGCCTGACGATGTTCATCGTGCCGATCGACGCCCAGGGCGTGACCGTCCGCGGCCTGCGCCAGATATCCGGCGAGGCCGAGTTCAACGAGGTGTTCTTCGACGACGTCGCGCTCGACGCCGACGCGGTCGTCGGCGGCGTCGGCAACGGCTGGGGCACGGCGATGACCACGCTGATGTTCGAGCGCGTCACGATCGGCCTCGGCAGCGAGGGCATGGGCTACAACTCCAATCGCTTCGCGCAGGCGATCGCCGCCGACGCCGACGCGCGGCGCGATCCTGAGGTTCGCCACACGCTCGGGGAGATCGCCAGCGAACTGCTGGCCGTGCGCTTCACCGGCTATCGCACGCTCTCGGCCCTGCAGAAAGGGCAGGTGCCGGGCCCGGAGTCCGGCCTGGCGAAGATCACGATCGTCAACGGCGCGATCAAAGCGGGTGACCTGATCACCGACGTGCTCGGCCCCGACGCGCTCAGCGAGGACGGCGAGTGGGCGTACATGATCTCCTTCCTGCCCGGCCTGAAGTCGGCCGGCGGAACCGAAGAGATCCTGCGCAACACGATCGGCGAGCGCGTGCTTGGCCTGCCGCCGGCGCCGCGCCTGGACAAGGGCATCCCCTTCTCCGAGCTGCGCTCCAAGGAAACGGCGGCGGCATGACCCGGTCGAATACGACAAAAGGAGTGTCGGCGTGAACCTGTCCCTCTCAGACGAGCAGGTGTTCCTGCGCGAGGCCGCGCGCGGCACCCTCTCGCGCTTCAGGACCTTCGAGGCGATTCGCGAGGCACTCGACGGCGACGCCGGCGCGCTGCCCGATCTGTGGCCGGCCGCCAAGCAGGCCGGCTGGCCCGGCCTGCTGATCGCCGAGGAGCACGGCGGCGCCGGGCTGGACGCATTCGACGCGATGCTCGTGCTCGGCGAGTGCGGCCGCGTGCTCGCCCCGGTCGCCCTGCTCGGACACCTCCCCGCGACGGCCATCCTCAACGACTCTCCCGCCGGCGCCTCGCTGCTCCAGGCGCTGGCCACCGGCGAGCGGCGTGCGGCCTACCTGCCTGTCAGCCCGCCCGACGACGTCTCGCAGAAGTGGACCGTCGATCCGGCCAGCGGGCTGCAGCGCGGCCCCGCTCCGACGGCCACCGCCGACGGCGACGGCGCGCGCGTGAGCGGCCAGCTCGCCTTCGTGCCCGACGCCCCCGGCGCCGACCTGCTCGTGGGCGTGGCGCTGCTCGACGGCAAGCCCGTCGGCGTGGCGATCGAGGCCGACGCCTCCGGCGTCACCGTCGAGGCGACCACGCGCTATGACGCCAGCCGCTCGCTCGGCCACGTCACGCTGCAGGACGCGCCGGCCATCGTGCTCGATGCGCCCGATCAGTGGCTCGCCTCGGCGTGGTATCTCGCGCAGTCGCTGGTCGCCGCCGAGTCGCTCGGCAGTGTCGAAACGGCGCTCGACGTATCCGTCGAATACGCCAAGGAGCGCCACACGTTCGGCCGCGCCATCGGCTCCTATCAGGCGGTCAAGCACTCGTTGACGGAGGTGCTGCGCCAGCTCGACAACGGGCGCTCGCTGCTCTACTACGCCGGCTGGGCGCGCGGTGGAGGACCCGCCGAGTTCCCGCTCGCCGCCAGCGCCGCGCGCTCGGTCGCCGGGCGTGCGCTCGACCAGGCCGCGCGCACGATGATCTCCGTGCACGGCGGCACCGGTGCGACGTGGGAGCACGACGCACCGCTGTACTTCCGCCGCGCGCAGCTCTCGCGGCGGCTGCTCGGAGGCACCGCCGGCGCGACCGACCGCGTCGCCGGCGAGCTCTTGGCGCAGGCCGACGCCGCCTGATAGGACCGGCTTGGCCAAGCGCCTGGATGGCGGTTATCTAACCCGTGCGGCGCTGGCTTTGACCAGCGCCGCCAGGACCGGCGCGCCGTAGGCGGCGTGCACGGCTTCGATCATCGCCGAGTCGACGCCGCAGTTGATGCAGAAGCCGTGCTGAGACCAGCCGATCGCGCGCGCCAGAACCTGATCGGCGTAGGTCACCCCGGTGGCGTCGTGGCCGTAGTAGTCGTACGCCGCACCCCACGCCGCTGCGTTCAGGGCGTATTCGGCGCCGTCGGCCGACAGCAGATGCGCGGCGGCCATGATCGCGTCGAAGTCGTCGTAGATCGACGGATGCCTGGCCGTCCCGTGATCGTAGGAGGACGGGCGGCGGCCGTAGCGGAAGGAGTCGCTGACCAGACGCCACGTCGGCAGCGGGCCGTTGGTCACGTTGAACTGCATCGGGCCGCCGCAGCAACCGGCGAAGTTCAGCCCGTGGTAGGTGTCCGGCGCCGTCGAGAAGGCCGACTCCTGCCGGTGGATCGAGGCCAGCAGCAGCCAGTTGACGCCGAACGTCCGCTGCGCCGTCGCGTAGATCGCATAGAAGCCTTCCATCCAGCGCGTCGGTATGTGCGTCTGCGTCGCATCGACGAAGCGCGAGGCGTCGAGCTGCTGCTGGGTGCTGGACGGTCGCGTGACGATCGCCCCGCCGGCCGCGTCTGTCAAGCGCCGATCGCGCTTCGTCGGTGAGACGCCCGCGCGGGCGAGCACGCTGGCCGACGTCGCCCGACTCGGCGTCGGTGTCGCGGCGACCAGCGGCACCGCCGGCGGAGCGGCCGCGCGAGCGGCTGAGCCAGAGCGACCCCCCAGCAGCAGCGCCCCGACGAGCACGGCCGCGCCGAGCAGCGCGAGGGCGCCCGCGAGCAGCCAGGCCCCGCCTTCGCGCTGCGGCGTGGGCACGTTGGCGTCGGGCGGCTCGGGAATCCGCTGCGGTTCGGCAGGCATGACGGCTACACCGTAACCGTCGGCCGTGCCGGCGCGACAATCGCCCTACCGTCTGTGTTGGATCACCTATGGGCAAGCTCGCAATCACCCTGTCGGCGGTTGCGCTCGCCGTCGGCCCCGCCGTCGACGCGCCAGCGAACGCAGCGACATCGACGCGAGGGCGCGTGCCGGTATCCGAAAAGAAGCGCGCGATAGCCATCGTAGATACGCCGTATATACGATGGCGCACGCAACACAAAGATCGAACATCACCCTCCGTGCTCCCACCGGCGGCGTCCGCCGCACGCGCCCCGGCGCAGAGAGCGCGCACGGCGCGCACGGCGCGCACGGCGCAGACGGCGCCAACGCCGGCGCTGTCGGCCGCGCAACAGCACTACCTGTCGCTCGCGCAGGCGGGCGTGGCCAGCGCGAAGCGGCGCTGGGGCGACCGGCGTCTGGGCTGGTATGACTCGCGCCTGAACGACCACGACCGCTATCCGCTGGCGACGATCTGGGACATCGTGCCGCTGTTTCAGTCGCTCGACGCGATCGCGATCGCCCAGCCGACGGCGGCCAACCGCGCCGCGGTCACGCGCTTTGCCAAGGGAGCCGAGAGCTATCTCAACCGCGGGCTGCATCCGCTGCCTGGCTACTCGCCCTACCCGGGCGACCGCACCGCGAACACGCAGACGTGGTTCGACGACAACGGCTGGTGGGGGCTGGCGTTCGTCAACGCCTACCGCGCGACCGGCTCGCGGCGCTGGCTGTCAGACGCCCAGCGCGCGCTGTCGTATGTCGCGGCGGCGGGCTGGGACAACAAGGCCGGCGGACTCTGGTGGAACACCGGCCACCCGTACAAGGCGGGTGCGGCGCTCGCCTCGGACACGCTGCTGGCGACGCTGCTCTACGAGCAGACGAAATCGAGCTTCGACCTCGACCAGGCGCGCAAGTTCCTCGCGTGGGCAAACACGACGGGCTTCAGCCCGGCAGACGGGCTGTACGCCGGCAGCAGCCTGAACCCGACGCCGATCGACTACGCCGAGGGCCCGCTGATCTACGCGCAGGCGCTGCTGTGCACGCTGACTGCCAGCGCGAGCGACTGCCAGCGCGCAGAGCAACAGAAGAGCCAGTCGCTGAGGCGCTTCGGCTACCTGCTGGACTTCTCGCCGCAGTACGACGCGATCTACCTGCAATGGATGCTCGCGCTGTACTCGCTCGAGCACGACCGCACGCTGTACGCGCTGGCGGCCGACAACGCGCGCAATGCGCAAACGCGCGCGCGCAACGGCGAAGGGCTGTACCTGCTGTCGTGGAACGGCGAGACGCTCGCGCCGAGCAACGCGCGACCGGGGATGCTGCAGACGCACGCGGCCACGACGAGCCTGTTCGCCTGGCTGGCCGTGTATCCGCCGCCGTCCTGAGCGCCGCGCTAGACCCCGAGCGCCCGCCGCGCGACGCGGTCGAAGACGTGATCGGGCAGCAGCCGCCTGGCGATCATCATCGCGCGCGCGTCGCGGCCGATGACATAGCGCGACTTCATCCGCCGCGCGCCGAGCGCGCGCTCGATCGTCTGCGCGACGTGGTCGGCCGGGACGCCGCGCTTGGCGGTGTCCTGCAACGTCTTGTCCATCGCCGCGGGCACGTGTCCGTACTCCTTGCGCAGGCTGGGTGGAACGGTCAGCTGCCGGCCGGCCTCGCGCGACTTGTCCCAGATCGGCGTTGCAACCGATCCGGGCTCGACGAGCGCGACCTGCACGTTGGAGGTGGCCAGCTCGACGCGCAGCGCGTCGCCGATCGCCTCGATCGCGTGCTTGGAGGCCGCGTAGGGAGCGGTGAAGGCCATCGCCACGCGACCGCCGATGGAGGAGAGAAAGACGATCCGCCCATGCGCGGCGCGCAAGGCGGGCAGCAGTGCCTGCGTGACGGCGATCTGCCCGAGCACGTTGACGTCGAACTGCTTGCGCAGGTCGTCGGGGTGGATCAGCTCGAGCGGGCCGCCGAAGCCGATGCCGGCGTTGTTGACGAGCGCGTCGAGCCGGCCCGGCGACGACTCGCCGCCGCCGCCGAGCTCGCTGACGCGCCCGGCCGCTTCCTTGATCTGCTGAAAGTCGGTCACGTCGAGGATCAGCGGCTGCACGCGCCCGGCGGGGGCTTCGGCCGCCAGCCGCTCACCGGCATCGACATCGCGCACACCGGCGAGCACGGTCCATCCCGCCTTGGCCAGCCGCAGCGCGGTCGCCTGGCCGATTCCCGTGGAGGCGCCGGTGATCAAGGCGGTCGGCATCCGGTGAAAGCTATCTCACGGCCGGATTAGCCACGGCTTAGGATCGTTCTCGATGGTTCATCGCGTGCAAACACGCCTGTCCGCCGGCCGATCGCTCACCCGCCGCGCGGCGGGTGTGCTCGCGGCGCTCGCCGTGCTCGTGGTGGTGAGCGGCTGCGGGTCGAATCTGCGCGACGGTGGCAACGCCCACGCCGAGGGCGCAGCGACGGGCCATGCCAATTGCGCGGCGACGGCGATGCAGGCGCTCGCCGCGGTTGCCAAGCGCGTCTACCGCGAGGGCATCTTCAGCGAACGCACGGCCAGCGCACAGCACGCCATCGGCTCGTCGGCCGCGCTGCGCACGGCGGTCGAAGCGGGCAACGCTCACGACGCGCGCGCGGCCGCGCGCGCGCTGCTGGCGACGGGGCAGATGACCGACCTTCGCGTGCTGGCGGGCGGGCGCGTGCTGGCGCAAGTCGGCGGCGCGGCAGTCGCTCCGCTGACGGGCCGGCTGACGAGCGCCGCGGGCAAGCCAATCGGCAGCTATCAGACGAGCGTGTGGGCGGACAGCGGGTTGATCGCGGAGCTCAACGGCATCGCCGGCGCGCAGACGGTCGTGCGCTCTGTCGGGTCGACGGCGAACGCCGGGCGCGACATCGCGGGCGCGGTCGTGTTGCCGGGCGGCGAACTGCCGGCGCAGGGCACGTTGACGCGCTCGGGCACCGCCTACCAGTTCGCCTCGTTCGCCGCCGCGGCCTACCCGGCGGGCGACCCGTTGCGCCTGTACCTCCTGCGCCCGGTCGCCTCGACGGCGGCGCTGTGCGGCGCCGGCGTGCAAGAGACGACGTACAACACGATCAGCCACATCGCCCATCTGATCTACGACGGCGAGGCGGGGAAGCGAACGCTGACGCAGGTCCACCGCGTGCAACGCAACCAGCCGCTGCTGCGCGCGGTCGCCCGGCGCGACCCGACGGCCACGCGCGTGGCCGTGGAAGCGCTGCTGCACGAGCACGTCGTGCGCCTGCGCGTCAGCGGCGGCGGCCGGCTGCTGTCGGACGTCGGCGGACCGTTCGTGCTGGCGCCCGTCACGGCGCCGCTGCGCGTCGGCGGGCGCACGGTCGGCAGCTTCGTGATGTCGATTCAGGACGACGAGGGCTACAAGCGTCTGGCCCAGCGACTGGCGGGGCTGGACGTGCTGATGTACATGGGCCCGCGCCTGGTCAAGAGCACGCTCGGGCCTTCCCCCGGGGCGATCCCGACGAGCGGACCGGTGAGCTACCGCGGCAAGAGCTTTCGCGCGTACACGTTCACGGGCAAAGCGTTCCCGTCGGGGCCGCTGCGGATCACCGTGCTGATCCCGATCCCCTACTCCTGAGCACGTCGCGGGCGCATACGCCGCCGGCGCTCGGCGCGCCGGCGCTCGCGCGTTTCGGCGTGACGCTCAGGCGGCGAGAAACGAGGAGCGCTTCTGCTCCAGCGACTGCAGCAGCTCGGCGAAGGCGCCGGCGAATTTCTCGACGCCCTTGCGCTCGAGCGTGTCGGTGACGTCTTTGTAGTCGACGCCGACGTCGGCGAGATCGCCGAGCAGCTTGCGCGCCTGGTCGAGCTCGGACTCCAGGCGCGGCCGCGGCCGCCCGTGGTCCTGGTAGGCCTCGATCGTCTCCTCGGGCATCGTGTTGACGGTGTCGGGCCCGATCAGATCCTCGACGTACATCGTGTCGGGGTAGTCGGGGTTCTTGACCGACGTCGAGGCCCACAGCACGCGCTGGGGCGTGGCGCCCTTGGATGCCAGGTACTCCCAGCGCGGGCCGGCGAACATCGCCTTGTAGCGCTCGTAGGCCAGGCGCGCATTGGCGACGGCGAGCTTGCCCTTCAGCTCGTCGTGACCGCCGATCTCGTCGAGGCGTTTGTCGGCCTCGGTGTCGATGCGCGAGACGAAGAAGCTGGCGACGGAGAAGACCTTGGCCGGGTCGCCGCCCTCGGCGACGAGGCGCTCCAGCCCGCGGATGTAGGACTCGGCGACGTGTTCGTAGCGTTGCAGCGAGAAGATCAGCGTGACGTTGATCGATTTGCCCTTGGCGATGACGTCCTCGATCGCCGCCAGGCCGGGCTTGGTCGCGGGGATCTTGACCATCAGGTTGGGCTTGTCGACGGCCTCGTGGATACGGATGGCTTCGCGGAAGGTCGCGAGCGTGTCGTAGGCGAGGCCGGGGTCGACCTCGAGCGAGACGAATCCATCGCGGCCGTCGCCTGCGTCGAAGATCGGGCGGAACAGGTCGCAGGCATCGCGGATGTCCTGCTCGGCGAGCGCCCAGAAGACGTCCTTGATCGGCAGATCGTCGTCGAGCTCACGCAGCTGCTGCTCATAGGCGTCTCCTGAGGCCATCGCCTTCTGGAAGATCGAGGGGTTCGACGTGGCGCCGACGACGGAGTCGTCGTCGAGCAGTCTCTGCAGGTGCCCGCCGCGGATCGATTCGCGCGAGAGAAAGTCGATCCACACGCTCTGGCCGAGCGCCGAGAGCAGTCGCAGTGCAGGGAGGGGTTCGGAGGACATGGCGTCGTCTCCTTTCTGAATCTTTAGGGGGTGCGCTCTAGGAGCGCACGTGCGCGGGTCGCGATGTTCTCAGACGTGAAGCCGAGCTTCTCCAGCACGGTGCTTCCGGGAGCCGATGCGCCGAAGCGGTCGAGACCGAGCACGTCGCCGTCGAGGCCCACCCACTTCCACCAGCTCATCGTCGCCCCGGGCTCGACGGCGAGGCGGGCGGTGACGGCGCGCGGCAGCACCTCGTCGCGGTAGTCCTGCGACTGAGCTTCGAACAGCTCCATGCAGGGCATCGAGACGACGCGCACCTTGGCGCCATCCTCGGCGAGCGCCTGTGCGGCGTGCAGCGTCTTCGGCAGCTCGGCGCCGGTGGAGATGAGGATCAGCTCGGGCGTCTGGCCGGCTGCGGAGTCCCACAGCACGTACCCGCCGCGCGCCAGCAGCTCGGCACCGGCGACCTCGTCGCGGTCGAGCGTGGGGATGTTCTGACGGGAGAGAAGCAGAGCGACCGGTCCGTCCTCGCGCTCCAGCGCGACCTGCCAGGCGGCGGCGGTCTCGTTGGCGTCACCCGGACGAATCACCCACAGGTCGGGAATCGCGCGCAGCGAGGCGTAGTGCTCGATCGGCTGGTGCGTCGGCCCGTCCTCGCCGAGGGCGACGGAGTCGTGCGTCCAGACCCACACCACCGGCAGACCCATCAGCGCCGACAGCCTGACGCTGCCGCGCATGTAGTCGGAGAACATCAAAAACGTCGAGCCGTAGGGCTTGACGATGCCGCCGTGTGCGCAGGCGCCGTTGACGATCGCGCCCATGCCGTGCTCGCGGATGCCAAACGGCACGTTGCGCCCGGCGTGGACCTTGGAGAACTCTCCCGCCCCGTCGAACACCGTCTTGGTCGACTCGACGAGGTCGGCGGCGCCGCCGATCATCGTCGGTGCGAACTCGGCGAACGCCGCCATCGTCTTCTGTCCGGCCGAGCGCGAGGCGATCTGCTCGCCGGCCGCGAACGTCGGCAGCGCCTCGCGCCAGCCCTCGCGCAGCTTGCCCTGCCAGGCCAGGTCCCAGTCGGCTGCCATCTCCGGGAAGGCCTCGCGCCACGGGCCGAGAAGCTTCTGCTCCCACTCGCTCTGCGCCGCGGCGCCGCTGTCGCGCAGCGACATGTGCTCGTACACGCGCTCGTCGACCCAGAACCTCTTGTCGGGGTCAAAGCCCATCACCTGCTTGGTCGCGCGCACCTCGTCTTCGCCGAGCGCCGAGCCGTGCGACTTGGCGGTGTCCACGGCGTGCGGCGCGGGGAAGGCGATGTGCGAGCGGATCGAGATGAACGACGGCCGCTGCGCGTTTTCGCGCGCCGTCTGGATCGCCTGCGCCAGCGCGTCGACGTCCTCGGAGTCCTCGACGCGCTGGACGTGCCAGCCCTCGGCGGCAAAGCGCGCCATGTGGCTCTCGGAGTCGAAGGAGATCGCGGTCGTGCCGTCGATCGTGATGTGGTTGTCGTCGTAGCAGAGCGTCAGCTTGCCCAGGCCGAAGTGGCCGGCGATCGAGGCGGCTTCCTGGCTGATCCCCTCCATCAGGTCGCCGTCGGAGCAGATCGCATAGGTGCGGTGGTCGACGAGCTCGCGCCCGGGGCGGTTGAAGCGCTCGGCGAGGAAGCGCTCGGCGAGCGCCATGCCGACCGCGTTGCCGACGCCCTGCCCAAGCGGGCCGGTCGTCACCTCGATGCCGGGCGTGTGGCCGCGCTCGGGATGCCCGGGCGTGCGCGAGCCCCACTGGCGAAACTGCTTGAGGTCGTCGAGCGTCAGGTCATAGCCGCAGAGGTGCAGCATCGAGTACTGCAGCACGCACGCGTGGCCGGAGCTGAGCACGAAGCGGTCGCGGTCGGGCCAGTCGGTGCCCCGCGGGTTGACGTGCAGGAAGCGCTTGAAGATCGTGTACGCCAGCGGCGCGAGCGCCATCGCCGTGCCGGGATGGCCGGAGTTGGCCTGCTGCACGGAGTCCATCGCCAGGCCGCGGATCGTGTCGATCGACAGCTCGCGGATCTCGCGCTCGTTCATTAGCAGCGATCCTAGCGACGATCGGCAGCTAGAGTCCCGGGATCATGGACGAGCGGTTCTGCGACCTGAACAACGGCATAACGCTGTGCTACGAGACGTTCGGCGATCGCTGCGATCCGACGGCTCTGCTGATCATGGGTCTGGGTACGCAGATGGTCGCCTGGCACGAGGACTTCTGCCGACAGCTGGCCGCCGCCGGGTTTCACGTGGTGCGTTTCGACAACCGCGACATCGGGCGCTCGACGCACCTGCCCGGGCCGCCGCCGACGATCGGCCAGCTGCTGCTGCGCTCAAAGCGCGCCGCGCACTACCGCTTGGCGGACATGGCCGACGACGCATCGCGCCTGCTGGCCGAGCTCGATCTCGCCCCGGCGCACGTGATCGGCGCGTCGATGGGCGGGATGATCGCGCAGACGCTCGCGGCCCGTCGTCCCGAGCGCGTGCGCTCGCTGGTCTCGATCATGTCCAACACCGGCAGCCTCGCGCACGGCCAGCCGGCGCTGCGCCTGTACCCGCTCTTCCTGCGCCGCCCAGCGGGCGGTCGCGACGCCTACGTCGCGCACTTCGAGCGCCTGTTCGCCGTGATCGGCTCGAGCGGCCTGCCGCGGGAGCCCGATGAGATCCGTGAGCTGGCGCGTCTCAGCTACGACCGCGACCACGACCCGGCCGGGCCCGGGCGCCAGCTGGCAGCGATCCTCGCCTCCGGCGACCGCACGGCGCAACTGCGTCGAATCGTCGCGCCGACGCTGGTCGTCCACGGCAGCGCCGATCCGCTGGTGCGCCCGTCGGGCGGGCGCGCGACCGCCCGGGCGATCAGGGGTTCGAAGATGCTGAGCGTGCCGGGCATGGGCCACGATCTGCCGCGCGCGATCTGGACGCAGCTGATCGACGCGATCGGCGCGAACGCAGCGAGGGCGGGTGGCTCCCCGGAACGCCACCCGCCCCTGCTTGCCCCCGGGACGTCCCTGTCGGGACTCTCCGGGTAGGCGCCCCGCGGCGTCCCTCAAGCGCCGTGGGGCCGCCGGCGATGCGCCGGCAGTCCCGCCGTCGAGTGCGCGCGCCCGGTCGCACACCAGCGGCCGCGCGCGCGAACGCGCACCAGCCAATGCAGATCGTGGCGGCAGTGCGAGCGGCGATAGGGCCAGCGCCCGTGCAGGGCCCGCAGCATGCGCTGCTCCTGGCAGCCGGACGTCCTCATCGCCCGCTGCCCTTTCCCCGACCCCTGATAGCTGCGCTAAGACCCATCTTGCAGGTCCCCTCATCGGTGTTGCTCTCGCCACCCGGCGCCTCTGTGTCCGAGTGTGCGGAACCGCTGCTTCCGCTAGGACATATAAATCATGTTTTACGCGGAATGTCAACCACAACCGGACCCGCCGCGCCCGCTGCGCGGACAGCCGCCGCCGGCGGCCGGCCGGGACTCCGCCGCGGAGCGCTCTCACGGCCGTCTGCGGCGCTCCCGGCTAGGGTATGGAGCGCGCCAGACGACGCAGCAGCCGCGCCCCCGCAGGGTCGCACCGCCCGACTTCCAGCAGCTTTGCCAGTTTGAGCATCTGGTCGCGCAGCGCCACGCCGCGATAGGTCTGCTGTGGATGCGTCTTTGCCTCTATCTGCAACGATTGCAGCGCGCGCTGCTCATAAAGGCGCTCTTTGGCCGTCGCGGGGAGCTGGCGGGCGTCCCTGGCGCCGGCGGCGTGCAGGCAGTATTCGGCGATCGAGACGCTGTCCTGGGCAATCAGGATCGCGCCGAGGCTCGACGGATTCGTATCGACGGTGACCGGCTTGGAGCTCGAAGCGCTCCCGCAGGCCGACAGGCCCAGACTCAACACAGCCAGTAGCATGCAGCCCCCGCGCACGGCGAACATCCTACAGCCCGAGGCCGGCTTCAGGCGATCTCGACAGGGGGGCCCGCATGGCGTAGGCGATGACGAGATCTGCGGGCGCTCAGCGGCTCAGCATGAGCGTGCTCGTCCACGTCACCGGTTTGCCGTGCGCCACGGTGAAGACTCCCTTGACCGCGAGCTTGACGCGCTTCTTACCCTTCAGCGCTTGGCGACCCTTGGTCGTCAGCTTCAGGTGCACCGTGTGCTTGACGGCGGCCGTGAACACCATGCTCGTGCGCCCGACGAGCAGTGGCTTGGCCTTCTTACTCGAGCCATGGGCGAGCTTGACCGGGGCGTACCAGAACAGTTCGAGGGTCCCCGCCGTCGGCGCGGTGAAGGAAAACGTGAAGCCACCGTGCTTCAGCACCGACTTCAGGCTCAGGCCCCGCTCGGCGCTTATCAGCTCACGGGAGAGGTCGGCGAGCACCACCGCGGCGCTCGGCTGGAATATCGCGGAGCCGGTCGCTTTGAATCCGCCCACACCACCACCCGTGATCAGGCGCATCGGAATCGCAAGGCCGTTGCCGCTTTCCACTTCGACGCGGCCTTCAAGATTGGCTGCCGTCACGTTGCACGAAAGCAGATGCCCCTGATCGGCGGGTTCGACGATATAGGTGCTGTCGGTCGCCGAGGCGATCGCCGCTCCATCTCGGAGCCACTGATAGGTGAACGTCGGCGGGGGCGCGCCTTTCCAGAAGCCTCGGTTGCAGGTCAGCGTCGCGCCGAGTGCCGCGCTCCCGGAGACCTGCGGTGCGGAGACCTCTTCGGGGCGCAACCCGGGAACGCGAAGTCCTTTGCTCGTGGCCACCGCGGTGCCTTCGCGGCTGCTGCCCATGACGCTGCAGCTGACGGCCAGGCCGCGATCGGCAGCGACGATCGTGTATTCGGACGCGGTTTCCGATGGGATCGCGACGCCGTTGAGGAGCCACTGGTAGGTAAACGTGGGCGCGGGCGCGCCGCTCCATTCGTGGTTCACGCACGTCAGTGTCGATCCGAGAGCAGATTCGCCTTTGACGGTCGGCGGTGCCGATGCTTCCGGAGGGCTTCCCGGGACGTAGAGTTCACTTGTTTCCGCCGTCCCGATGCCTTCGCTGTTTTCTGCGGTGACCACGCACGTGAGCGAGCCGCCGCGGTCGGCGCCTACGATCGTGTATGCGAGTCCGCTTGCGCCTTTGATTTCCACGTGGTTACGAAGCCATTGATAGGAGTACGTCGGGCGCGGCGCGCCGCTCCATCCTCCGTGCAGGCAGGTGATCGATTCGCCCACGCGGGCGTTGCCACTGAGTTCCGGCGCGGGAGCCGTCGGTACGGGCTTGCCGCCCTTGATTTTATGCCTTTCGCTTTCTTCGGTCGCTTTGCCGAAGCCGTTGACCGCCGTCACCCGGCAGGAAAGGCTATGGCCTTCGTCTTCGCTGACCACTTTGTAGCTGCTGGTGGTCCCCAGTTCGAGGCTTACTTCACCGGCCCCCGCGTCGCGCACCCATTGATAGGTATAGGTGGTCGGTTCGTTTTCCCAGCCGCCCGCCGAGCACGTCAGTTTCTGGCCGAATTCGAAACTGCCTGACACCTGCGGCCTGCTTCGCGCCACCGGCGGGGAGCCCCCGGATTCCGCGATGACAAATGGTCCGCTCTGCCTCGATCGAGACCCGCCGCTATTGGTTGCGCGGACGCTGCAATAGAGGGTGTAGCCACGTTCTCCAAGGGGAACTTTGTACGTATTGCCTTTGGACAGGGGGCTAACCTGTCCAGGTTCGCGCAGCCCGGATTCGCGCAGCCATTCGTATTCGAAGGTCGGCGAACCCGTCCAGGTGCCTTTCGCGCATTCCAGCGTGGCGCCTTCTTCTGTGGCGGATCCTTTGACTTCGGGCTGCCTGGTGTTTTCCGGCGGTTTCAGCCGTATTTCCACCGGTTGACTGGTTGCTGCAGCGGACCCTTCGCTGTTGCTCGCCGTGACTTCGCATTGGACGGGCTGGCCTTCGTCCGCGGCTTCCGGAACGTAGGTGCTTCCGCTGGCTTCTTTGCCGATCGCAGTGCCGTTGCGCAGCCACCGGTATTTGAACGTCAGCGGGCGGCTCCCGTCCCAATTCGTTTCAGGGTTGGCGCATGTTAGAGGCTGGCCCACTTCATCTGTGCCGCTGACTTTCGGCAGTTCCCGGGCTTTGGGGGGTTTCCCGGAGAGTTTGATGCTGTTGCTGCTTTCCGCGGTCGCGGCACCTGCGGTGTTTTCCGCGGTGACCTTGCACGTCAGCGAACGGCCTTCGTCCGCGCCGCTCAGCGTATACGTCGATTTGATCGCTTCGCTGATCGGTTCTTTGTTGCGCAGCCAGCGGTACGTGAAGGCTTCCGGTTTGCCGCTCCACGCCCCCTGCGAACAGCTCAGCGTTGCCCCGACTTCGGCTTTACCCGATACTTCCGGTGGGGGCGGGATGGGACTCGGGGCTTCTTTTGGCGGTTCGTTGCCGGGGCCGCCCAGCGTGTAGCTGTTGCTGCTTTCGACTTCGGTTGATTCGCCTCCCCGCGTAGCAGTCACCACGCACCACACCTGCTTGTGTTCGTCGGCTGCGCTCAACGTGTAGCTAACGCCTTCACGGACGGGGATCCCGGCTCGAATCCAGCGGAACGCGAACGATAGTTCTCCACCCGTCCAGCTTCCAGCGCCGCACCCCAGCCGCTCCCCGATCAGCGCGCGGCCGACGATTTCAGGCGCGAGGTTGTTGACCGGTTTGGTGGCCGCGGCGATCCCGGCTGCGGGTCCGGCGAGCACGGCCGCCACGGCGGTCAGCGCGAGCAGCATCCGGCGCACGCGCGAGAGCGCGCGGTCGGATGGTTTGTGCGGGTGGGTGCGGGAGGAAAGCATTTACGTGGAGGGACTGATAGAGGCTAGCGTTGGGCCGAGCAGCTGTCAAGAAGAGTGCGAATACTCAGACGATTTCGATCGGCGTGCCCACGTTGATGATTTGCCACAAGCGCGCCATCGCTGCATCGCGCAGGCGGATGCAGCCGTGTGAAGGACGACCGGGGATCAGCTGCGGTTCGTTGGTTCCGTGAACGCCGACGACGCCGCCGCCGGGCCATTCGCTGAGCGTCGGCGCATAGGCACTCGTCCCCAACGCGTACGGGCCATAGATCGGGGATCCGATCGCGATCAGCTTCTCGATGACGTAGAAGTGCCCAGCGGGTGTCGGGAGAGCCGGCCGACCGACGCCGGCGGGCGCGTTCCAGATCTGACGAGCACCGCGATAGAGGGTTGCCTGCAAGGTCTCGCGGTCGATGCGCAAATGATCGCGGGTCACGTGCATTTCGCCCAGCGCATGGGCCGGGACCCAGCCCTTCAGGCCGTTGGGGCGACCGGGAACGGGCACGAGTATCCACTTGCTCGACCCGACCGAATACGAGCGCAGCGCAAGGTAAGGCTGCGCCTGCCCCTCACCGGTGAGCAGCTTCAGATGGCCGAGCACCCGCGACCGCTGCGTGGGACCGCTGTGTACCGCCACTGCCGCTTCGGGATACGCCCAACGCGACAGCGTCTTCAGGTTAGACAGCGTGGCAACGATGCCTGCGCCTGGCTGAACGGCCTGGATCGCCGCGACGGAGCTCGAGGGAGCAGCCACAGCCAGCAGAGGCAACGAAAGGCCCAGAACAAGGCTGCAGCCCAGCCCCCGCCGCAGCCGACCCGACAGCGATTCGAGCGCGTACATGCTCAGCCGGTGAAACGAGGCGCGACCCTGGCGGCGAACGGGCGCACGAACGTTCGGGCGCTCGCCGCCGTCGCACACGTGGGGTTGAGCATGACCGTCCTGAACGAAACCCTGTGCGGCCCGTAGGAGAGCCTGCGCGGGTTGATCTTGATGCTGAACTGGCCGCCCTTTGCCTGCGACCGCTGCAACGTCCGCACGCGGTGCCCGTCGATATAGAAGGTGATCCGCTTCACGCCGCGCGAGCTGACGCGCACGGTGAACGGCCGTCGTTGCGGTCCGCTGATCCCGCCCATCCGGGGTGACGCTTCGCATCGCGCCAAGACCCCTACCTGTGGCGGCGGCTGGACCAGCTGTTTGCCGGGGGCCTGTGCCAGGACTTCGACTTCGACCTTGGGAGACGTCAGGACCATTGGTTCCTGCCCCGCTGCGCCGCCAGTCACGGTGGCTTCGTTTTCGTAGATCCCCGGGCTGATGAGAACGTGCTGGCAGGTGAATTTCGTCGAGGTCGCAGGGGCGACCGCCATTGCGCCCGGACCGCCGGCGATTGCGTCACAATGCGCGTCGGTGAAGTGCGCGATCGTCAGCGGGGCGTTACCGGTGTTGCTGACGACGATTTCGTATTCGACGATCTGTCCGACCGTCGCCGCCAGACGCGCCGCCGTGAAGTCGCCGGCTCCGCCTACCCTCTGCCGCTTCGCGACAGTGAAGCCCACCACCGGCGCCTGACCGACGATCACTTCGACCGGAGCAGAGTGCTTCGGCGGCATCGCTTGGCTCCCCGGGGGGGTCGCCGTGACGCTCGCTTCGTTGATGTACGGACCGACGCTCGCGAGCACGTGCTGACAGGTGTAGATGGATTGTTCGCCCGGCGTGAGCAACGCCGAGCCGGGGCCGCCCGCAAACGTGCCGGGGTCACAGTGGGCGTCTGTGAAATCGGACATCGCCAGCGTGGTTTCGCCGGTGTCCTTGACGATGATCTGATAGTCGACCGTTTCGCCCAACACGCCCGTCAGCGGTGTGGTGACGAAACCTCCCTGGCTGCCGGCGATCTGCTGGAGCTTTTCGATCGTGAAGTCCGGTTTCGCCGCCGTCACTTCGACTTCGTTTGAGATCTGCGTCAGCGGGTTTCCACCCGCCGTCCTGGCCGTTGCGCTGGCTTGGTTAATGTATGCGCCGACCGTGCTCAGCACGTGCCGGCACGTGAAGGTCGTGCTCTGGCCGGGCGTCAGCGGGCTTGTCCCCGGGCCGCCGCCGAGCGTCCCCGCGTCACAGTGCGGATCGACGAATTCGCTGATCGTCTCCGAGACGTTGGCCGTATTGCTCACGACGATCTGGTAGTCGACGGTCTGTCCGACGATGCCGGTGAGCGGCGCGGTCGTGAAGCCGGAAGCGCCACCGGCAATCTGCTGTCGCTTTTCGATCGTCAGCGACGGTTCAGCGGTCGGCTGGGGAGATTCGATCGTGAATCCGGTCGTGAGCGTGGTGAACGGTTTGGATTCGAGATCGGCTTCGATCAGCGAGCTGCCCGGGTAGCACGACGAGTCTCCGATCAGCAGAACGAACGCGTTGCCGCCGTTGTCGAGCGCCAGCCCGTTGACTTCGGACACGCCTTCCGCGCCGGTTCGGTCCTCCCGTATCCAGTGCAGGTGCGGCGCATTTTGACAGCGGCTCAGCATCTCATCTGAGGCGATTCGGATCTGCTGCTCGGCGCGGCCCGGGAACTCCGCCTCGACGATCGTCGCCACCGCGCCGCTTTGCGCATCCTCAACCTGCGCGGCAGGCAGCGCCGAGACCCCTTCGGGCGTCTCGCCGGGTGGCAGGACCGAAAACGACGTGGTGAAGCTTTCAAACGGCGCGTTGTCCATGTGGGCCGAGACCAGGCTTTCGCCCGCCTGGCACCCCGGCCCGGCGATCAGCGCGACAGTTGCGTTGCCGTCGGCGTCGAGCGTCAACGTCACACTGCGCGTATTGACGACTTCCTTGAACGGGCTCGTCACGTACCACGTGAGAGCTTCACCGCAGCGGGAGAAGAGCTGTGAGGCGGACACGGTTATTTCCGAGCCGGTCCCGTAGAGCAGGGGATCGCACTCGACTTCGACCACGTCGGCGACGGTCGCCGTCGTGCCGAACTCGCCCTGAGCGGTAAACGACGGCAGCGAGTGCACGACACAGGTCGCCGGCGTGGAGGCAGCGACGAGGCCTGCGCCGTCTGCGCCACGTGCGCTGCTCGAGGCAGACGCCCCGCCAGCAATGCCCGCGGGGATCGCAAACGCTGCCGCAGCCGCGAGAGCGGCAAAAAAAGCCCCCATTCGAGATATGTACGTCACACGCGAATCCATCGTCGGCCCCCTCCGTGGTGTGCCTGTCTCGGTCCGCGAACGCCTTTTCGCGAAGCAAAGCCGACAAACCGTATCAAAGCTGACATAGCTGGTCAAACATTCCAATGGCAGTCCAGGCCACTTGATGCTCGACTGTGGCCCTGCGGGCTGCGTCTCGGCCATTCAACATCAAGTGACATGGCTGAAACGCAGCTGGCCCCAGAAGACTTGAGTCTCCCGGGGCCAGCTGGCCGCCCAGATCACCTCGACCCAGGCGAAACGACTACCGGTTCAGAAGCTCTAGAACCTAGGTGCCGGAGCTTCCACCCCGAACGTGGTCGTCAGCGTCTTGAACGGTTTCGCTTCGAGATCGGCTTCGATCAGCGAGCTACCCGGGTAGCAGGACGAGTCACCGATGGCGAGGACGAATCCGTTGCCGTCGTTGTCGAGCTGCTGCTGGGTGACTTCACTTGTGTCCGACTGTTCGGACCGGTTCTCGGTGATCCAGCGGACGTGAGGCCATTTCTGGCAACGCGAGTAGAGCTCGGCCGAGCCGACGCGGTACTTGGCCTCCGCTTTGCCCGGGAACTCCGCCTCGATGATCGTGGCCACGGCACTTGATTCCGCGTCCTCGATCTGTGTTGGGTTAAGCGCCGTCACGCCTTCAGGAGTCGTGGTCGGCGGCAGCACCGAGTAGTCGGTCGTGACCGATTCAAACGGCTGGTTCAGCTCGTGCACCGCGACCAGGCTGTCTCCGGCCTGACACTGCGGACCCGCGATCAGCGCGACGGTCGCGTTGCCATCGGCATCGACCTTCAGCTTCACGCCCCGTCCGCCGTTCTGGACGGAATACGGGTTCGGGATGTACCACGAGATTTCGCCGTTACAGCGGGAGTACAGCTGTGAGGCGACCACTTCCACTTCAGAGCCCGTCCCGTATTCGGCGGGATCGCAGCCGACTTCAATGACGTCCGCGACCGTCGCCGTCGTGCCGAACTCGCCCTGTGCCGTGAATGACGGCAGCGACTTGACCGTACACGTACCTGTGTTGGCTGATGCGGAACCGACGAACAGCAGCAAGCTGCTCGCGAGGACCATCAGACCCGCGCATAGATTACGTCTCTCCATGACTTCCTCCAGTGATTTTGGTTTGGACCCACCGCTGGCCAATGCTGCCGGCCAACACTCCGGAAGACCCTCCCCTTTCTGAAGGGACCTTCCCGCGGGCAAGCAATTTCTATCATAAGGGAGCATAAAGGGGGAATCGAAAAAGGTCGCAAATTGCGGGTTTTTTGATCGTCTCAGGCCGATAACAGGCCAATATGTGGACGTTGCGGGTCCGTTCGCGAGCTGAATCGAGCACCCGCGCAGCGGACCGGATCGCCGGATCGAGGCGGCGATCCCCGCCGTGCGAGCGTCAGCGATGGAGCGTGAAGGGCCCGGATACGCTGACCGCCGTGCCGCCGGCCGGCGTGAAGCTGCACGTCGCCTTGAGCCGAACACGGCGAGATCTTCTCAGCAGGCGCCGGCCGGCCGGGGTCAGACGGATCTTCAGCGTGGCCGATCCCGCGGCCGGGAAGACGACTTTGCCGGACGCGACGAGCACCGGGGGAGGAGGACGCCGAGCGCCCTTCGCGCGGGGTGGTAGGTAGAACCACTTGACGACGGCGGTCCCCGCCTCCGGCGCCTTGAAGCGCTGCTTGAACATGCCGCTCTTGAGCAGCGCGCCGATCCTCGCGCCCGGCCCCTTGGGAATGAGCTGCTCGGCGAACAGGGCGGCGACGCCGCCCACTGCGGCTTTGGCGACCGGCGCACTGGCTGCCGGTTTACTCGGGCCACCAGGGAAGACGATCGGGGCGAGCGTGGTGAAGGTCGAGTCCGCGCCCACGCCGGTCCCGCCTTCGCCGACGGCGACGATCCGCACGTGGTACGTGGTGCTGGGGTGCAGGCCGTATACCCGCGCGAACACGGCCACGGCGCCCGTGCTTGCCGCTGGGAACGCCGCGAGTTCAGCCACGAACCCACATTCGACCTGGCTTCCGTAGGAGGTCGTGGGTCCGTATTCGAAGTGGCAGTCGGACACCGAGCCGGCGTGGGGATTGACCGATGCGTACAGTGCCGCCGAGCTGCGCGTCACGTCGGATGAGGCTTCTGTCTCAGCGGTGGGGGCGATCTGCGCGACCACGAACGTCATCGGTTTGTTGCTGGGCGGTTCGTTGCTGCGGCCGATCCCGTTTCCGATGCTGCTCTCTTGTTCTGCCACCGCGGAGTATTCGCCGAAGTCGAGCGGTTCTTCCAGCCTGCCGGCGACCCATACTCCGCTGCTCACTTCCGCTTCGACCGTGAGTGGATTGCCTGCAAGAGCAGCGCCGTGATAGGTCTTTACCATCACGGGATTCGATTCGTTGGCGGTGCCGGAGAACGACGGAGCGCGGTTCGGCGACGGCGACGGCAGCGTGTTGAGCGTGACAACGGGCTTCTGGGTGTCGATCGTGAACGAGACGGCTTGAGAGCTGCCGGGCAGGTTGCCAGCGAGCGCGCTCGGCTGCGTGGCTATCGCGGTGTACCGGCCATCTGGAAGCGCAGGAAGCGCGGGAACGGATTCCCAGCTTCCCACCGATTCCTTCTTGGCTTTCACAGTCCGCACCGGACCACCTGCGACGGCCGAACCCTGGTAGATGGACACGGTGATGGGCGAGGATTCGCTGGTGTTGCCGCTGAAGCTCGGCTCCGTGGCGTTCGACGGGGTCGTCGGCTGGTTCAGAGTCACGACAGGCGCTTCCGTGTCGACGACGAAGGTGGCCGGGGCGCTGGCGCCTGTGGCGTTGCCGATCGCGCTGGGCGTCGTGGCTACGGCGGTGTAGACATGGTTGCCCGATGGCAGTTTTACCGGGCCCGATACCCACCCTCCTGCTTTGACAGGCACGTTCGCTATTTCCGCCACGGTCGGGCCATCGGGGGTCTGTCCCGCGTGGATGAATACAGTCACCGGATTCTTTTGGCTTTCTGGCCCGGAAACCGTTCCCTTGAAGGATGGCGTCGTCACGTTGGACGGGGTCGTGGGCTGGGCCAGCGTCACGTTTGGCGCACTCGTGTTGATTTCAAAGGTCACCGGCGTGCTGGATCCGGTGGGGTTTCCCAGCGAGCTCGGCTCGCTTGCGACCACCGTGTATTTGCCGTCTTCCAGCGCCCCGACAGGCGTAGAACTCCACCGACCGCTCGTCACCTGGGCCGGTGGCGGTTCCCTGACCGGCGTGCCGACGGCCGTGGTGCCCGCGTAGAGCTTGACCGTCACCGGTTTCGATTCGCTGGCGGTGCCGGAGAACGCGGGGGTTGTTTCGCTCGATACCAGCGGGGGCGATTTCACCACCACTTCAGGCGGGTTGGTGTTGACTTCGAAGGTGAGCGGCGGGGTGCTCTTGCCATCGGCGTTTCCGAGTCCGCTTTTCTCGGTCGCTTCGACCGTGAAGCTGTGTTTGCCTTTGGGCAGTTCCGGGCTCGCGGCGCCCGAGGACCAGCTGCCGCCGCTGGCCGTCGCGGTCGCTTTGGCGATCTGTGTGCCGCCTTGCAGGAT
>JADGPP010000002.1 GCA_017882375.1 Solirubrobacteraceae bacterium
CTCGCGTCCGGCGTCGTAGATCGCCTCCGCCTCAGCGCGCTCCACACATGGGGATTCGACGCCGCTGGGTTATGTCCCCCAGGGGACTGAACGGTTACCCGAAACCGTCAATTTGCAGGCAATCCCTGAAGGGTGAGCGACGGGACTTGAACCCGCGACCGCCTGGACCACAACCCGCTTGTCACGGTCGTGGACGGCGCGCAGCGCGTTGCGCCCGCGGCCGAGCCGTACATCCGGGCGGCGGCGGCGCGCCAGGCACGGTGGGGCTCCCAGTGACCGCACCGCCCACGTGTTGTCACTTTCGTTGTCACCGCGGCTAGTTGAATGGCCAGCACCCCTCCGGCCAAAGCGAAAGGCCCCGGATTTCCGGGGCCTTTCGTGATGGGCCCGCCTGGACTCGAACCAGGGACCTACCGATTATGAGTCGGCAGCTCTAACCAACTGAGCTACGGGCCCTCCACGCACGCGAGCGTTGACCCGGGCGCGGCCGATCTGATCGGCGAGCAGACGCTACCAGCGAGATGTGGAATGCTCCCGACCGCCGTCCGGGTGACGGCGATCGGCGCTCGACGAGCGGCTCGATCTTCTCGGCGAACGGAGGGAAAGCAGATGCCAGAGCGCGCGGCGATCGTCACGGGGGCGTCCAGCGGGATCGGGTTGGCGATCGCCAGGATTCTCGGCGAGGAAGGCTATGGGATCACGATGGCGGCCAGGCGCCCGGAGAAGCTCGACGGCGCCGTCGCGGGGCTGGCGGCGGACGGCTTCGACGTGCACGGCGTGGCGGCGAATGTCGCCGACGAGTCGGAGATCCAGAAGGTCGTGGCAGCCCACCGCGAGCGCTACGGCCGTCTGGACGTGCTCGTCAACAACGCCGGCGTGGGCATCGGCGCGACGGTCGGCGAGATCGAGACCAAGCGCCTGGACATGCAGCTCGACATCAACATCCGCGCGATCGTGCTGTTCTACCGCGAGTGCGTGTCGATGCTGCTGCAGGCCGGCGGCGAGCACCACAACGCGCTTGTCGTCAACACCTCGTCGATCTCCGGCAAGCGCGCCGAGGGCTGGCTGTCGGTGTACTCGGCGACCAAGCACGCGGTCGTCGGCTGGACGGAAGCGATGAACAAGGAACTGGGCAAGCAGGGAGTCAAGTCGACGGCGCTGTGCCCGGCGTTCGTGGACACGCCGATGACCGACTTCGTCAAGGGCCAGGTCGCCGCCGAGGAGATGATCCGCCCGGAGGACATCGCCGAGTCTGTGCGCTACCTGCTGCGCACCTCCCCGGCATGCGTGGTGCCGGAGATCATGTTCATCCGCCCGGGCGACTCGCTCTAGCTGCGAGCCGCGGCGAGCTCGGCGCGCCGGAACCGGCCGAGTAGCCGTCGCGCGCGGATCTCGCCGGTGGGGTCGGCGGCGTCGGGCAGCGGCGATCGAGCCAGGCGCGATGTGGAGTCGGCGGCGGGCGAGCGCTCCAGGCGCTCGCGCAGGGTGCGGCTGCGCAGGGTGCGGTGGTCTTTGATCGCCTCGTCGAGCTCCAGCCCATTGGCCTGCGAGAGGCTGTCTTGCAGCTGTGCGACGAGGATGCGCAGCTCACGCGGCGTCGCCTGCCTGCTCGCGCGCCCGGCGCGCGTGAAGCGGTCCCACGATCTGGCGAAGGCGAGGAAGTCGATGCGCTGGCCGCAGCGGTGTGCCGCGAGCATCGGGCAGACGCCACCGCGATCGTCGACGTAGGCGCCGACGATCACGCGCTCGTTGGCGCGCACGCCGGCGAGCATCGCTTCGCGCGCGGCGACCGGCATGCAGTCGATCGCGAGGCGCAGGCGCTCGACTGGATCGGCGGTGTGGCGGCGGCGATTTCGCATAGGCTGTCCCCCGCTCGCAGCCCCGATGGGCGTGAGCGGCGGGGATCGCGGCCAACGGTAAGACGTGGGCCTTCGCGCGGCAACAAAACCCTCCTGCTGAAAGGAAACTTGCACATGAAGCTCGGCGTGCACATCGGCTACTGGGGCCTCGGCCTCACCTCGGAGGATCAACTTAAAATCGTCCAGGAGGCCGAGCGCCTGGGCTATGACTCGGTTTGGGCGGCGGAGGCGTACGGCTCGGACACGGCGACCGTGCTGGGCTGGCTGGCCGGTCAGACCTCGACGATCCGGCTCGGCTCGGGGATCTTTCAGATGCCCGGCCGCTCGCCGGCGATGACGGCGATGACGGCTGCGACGATCGACCAGCTGTCACACGGGCGGATGATCTGCGGAATCGGCTCGTCCGGCCCGCAGGTTGCGGAGGGGTGGCACGGACAGCGCTTTGCCAAACAGCTTCAGCGCACGCGCGAGTACGTCGCGGTGATCCGCATGGCGCTCGACCGCGAACGCGTCGAGTTCCACGGCGAGACGCTGCAGCTGCCGCTGCCCGACGGCCCGGGCAAGGCGCTGAAGCTGACGATCTCCCCCGTGCAGGAGCGCATCCCGATCTACCTCGCGGCGATCGGTCCGAAGAACACGGCGCTGGCCGGCGAGATCGCCGATGGGTGGATTCCGACGCTGTTCTCGCCCGAGCACGTCTCCGAGCTGCGCCCGTTGCTGGAGGAGGGCGCCGCGCGCTCGGGCAAATCGCTGGACGACTTCGACATCGCGCCGACGGTCAGCCTGTGCATCACCGACGATCTCGAGGGCGCGCGCAACACGATGCGCCCGTTCGTCGCGCTGTACGTCGGCGGGATGGGCTCGCGCAAGCAGAACTTCTACAACCAGCTCGTCCAGCGCTACGGCTACGAGGCGGAGGCCAAGACGATCCAGGACCTCTACCTGGAAGGCAAGCGCGACGAGGCGATGGCGGCGATTCCCGATTCGCTGATCGACACGGTGTCGCTGTGCGGGCCCAAGGATCTGGTGCGTGAGCGCCTGGCGATCTATCGCGACGCCGGCGTGGGAACGCTCGGGGTCACCCCCACCGCGTTCAACGCCGCCGAGCGCCTCGAGCAACTGCGCCTGCTGGCCGAGCTCGCGGCCTGACCGTCGCGAGCATGTCAGGCGTCGCAGGACCGCGGCTGAGGGTGCTGCTGGGCGCGTTCGGCGACCCCGGCCACGCCTTCCCGATGATCGCTCTCGGCCGCGCGCTCGTCGCTCGCGGCCACGACGTGACGCTGCAGACCTGGACGCGCTGGCAGGCGCACGTCGAGGCCGAGGGCATGACGTTTGCGGCGGCGCCCGAGTACGAGGTGTTCCCGTCGGGCCCCGAGCCGCTGGACTTCTACGAGGCCGTCGTGCATGCGACGCTCGACACGCGACCGCTGGTGCACGAGCTGCGCCCGGACGTGGCGGTCTCGGACATCCTCACGCTCGCCCCCGCGCTGGCGGCGGAGCTCGAGGGCGTGCGCTGCGCCACGCTCATCCCGCACGTCCATCCGCACATGGCGCGCGACTTCCCGGTCTACTCGCTCGGCGCGCGCATGCCGCGCAGCGCCCTCGGCCGTGTGCTGTGGCGTCGCGCGCAGCGCCCCGTCGACGCCGGCCTGGAGCTCGGGCGCGTCGAGCTCAACCGCACGCGCGAGCGCGTCGGGCTCGAGCCGCTGGCGCACGTTCACGGTGGGATCAGTCGCGAGCTCGCCATCGTCGCCTCGTTTCCCCAGCTGGAGTACCCGCGGCCATGGCCCGCCGGGGTGCACGTCGTCGGCCCGCTGATGTGGGAGCCGCCGACCGCCGACGTCGAGCTTCCGCCGGGCGATGCGCCGCTCGTGCTCGTCGCGCCGTCGACCGCCCAGGACACCGAGCAGCGGCTGCTGGCGGCGGCCCTTCGCGGCCTCGCCGACGCGCCCGTGCGCGTGCTCGCGACGTGGAACCGGCGACTCCCGCCGCGCCCGCTGCCCGTGCCCGAGAACACGCGCCTGGTCGAGTGGGTCTCCTACGCGCGCACGATGCCGCACTGCGACGTCGTCGTCTGCCACGCCGGCCACGGCACGCTCGTGCGCGCGCTCGCCTGCGGCTGCGCCGTCGTCGCCTGCCCGGCGATCGGCGACATGAACGAGAACGCCGCACGCGTGGACTGGGCCGGAGCCGGCGTGCGCGTGCCGCGGCGCTTCGTGACGCCGCGCGTCCTGCGGCTGGCCGTCGAACGGGCGCTCGGCGACAGTTCGATCAAAGCCCGCGCCGCCGAGCTTGCCGCCTGGGCCCATGGGCACGACGCAGGCGCTACGGCCGCGAGGCTCATCGAGGAGCTAGTGGACTGAAACGAAGCTCCGGGGGTGGGACTCGAACCCACAACCTCGACGTTAACAGCGTCGCACTCTGCCAATTGAGTTACCCCGGATCGTGCATTTGGGCTACCCGGGAGGGCGCCCTCTTAGCACCTCCGCCGGAACCGCTGCCATGCCATCCTCGACCTCGGCGTGGCAATTAGAGCATAGAAGGACGCACTTCTGCGCCTCGCCCCTCAACCTGTCGAGCGCGATCGCAACGCCCTTGGCGTTGATCTCGTGCCGCTTCTCGGACGGCTCAAGATGATGGAAGTGAAGGGCACGCATGTTGCGACGATATCCGCAGATGCAACAGCATCCGCCGGCTTCCTCGACCAGGATCGCCTTTACCTTCCGGCGCCTTCGGGCGACCGCGGCAGATCGGCATTTCTTGCAGCCGTAATAGCCCCGTCCGTTGAGCCAGAACTCGGTCTCGCCGTGACGCACGCAGTGCATCGTCACGGTCGCGAGTCCAGCCTGCTTGGCGGCATCTGCCTCCGCCGAGGACCGCCTGCCGGCGCCACCGTGAGTCTTCAATCCGTATCTGATCAACCAATGCCGCACGGTGGCCTTGCTTCTCCCGACGGCCTCGGCGATCTGCGCGATCGATGCCCCCTCCTCGATCAGCCTTTCAAGCTCCGAACGCCCGAGCCCTCCCCGAGCCGCGTGCTTGCCCCGGTTGACTGCCTGTAGCCCGTGTTTCCTCACCCAATAGCTGACCGTCGCTTCGTGCAAGCCGAACCGATGCCCTATCGCGCCAAGCGAAAGTCCCTGAGCGAGAAGTTGCTCGAGTGACGGGCGATCCATGCACCGCATTGTCCTCAGCGCTTGGGACACAATCCTGCGCCCGAACGCCTGCGGCGCGAGCCGTCAGCCCTCCCTGTCCCCCGTCTCCTCCAGCACGCGCCCGTACGCACGGTCAAACTCGCGTTTGACCTGCGCGCGCCTGCCCGCAAGCGCGCTGATAGCCCCGCTCTGCTCGCCGCGCGCGCGCTGGATCTGTCGGTCGATGCGCGCCAGCTCCAGCTGCAGTCGCTGGGCCTCGAGCTTGGCTGGACGTGCCACCGACTCGCGCCCGCCCTCGACGACGAGCTCGGCCAGCAGCGCCTTCAGCTCGGCATCGTCCTCCGGTGCGCCTGTGTCCTGCGGCGAGGCGGTCATCGGCGCGCGCAGGTCGCCGGCGTGCAGGTGCTTGGCCGCGCGGCGCAGCAGGTCGCTGGAGAAGTACTCGTCGATGTCCAGGCTCGCCAGCGCCTGCTCGCCGTCGTCGGGCGCGGCGATGCACAGCGCCAGAAACGCCCGCTCGGTGTCTTCGCGCCCGTGCAGCAGCGCGCCGGACCTGCGCGCCGCGCCGTTGCCCGCGCGCTCGCCGCCGGCCTGGCGCTGCCGGCGCCCGTTTGCCCGAGGCTGCCCGGTCGAGCCCGCTCGCGCCGAGCCGCCACTCGTGGCCAGGCGCTGCTCGAGCACGCTCTCGGGCACGGCCAAGCGGCTGGAGACCATCCGCGCCAGCTCCATGCGCATCGCCCCGGGCCCCACCTGCGCGAACACCGGGCGCAGCTCGTCGATCATCCGGTCCTGGCCCTCGGGGCTCGAGTCGTCGCCGCCGGCGAGCACGCGCTCGACGCGAAAGCGCACGAACGGGACCGACCGCTCGACGATCGCCGTCATCGCCTCCGGCCCCTCGCGCTGGATCAGGTCCGCCGGATCGGCGCCGGGCGGCAGCGGCACCACGCGCAGCTCCAGGTTGCGCTTTGCGGCCAGACTCGACGCGCGCAGCATCGCCTCCTGTCCGGCGCTGTCGGCGTCGAGCGCCAGCAGCACCGTCTGCGCCATGCGCGACAGCTCGCCCACCTGGTCGCCGGTCAGCGCCGTGCCCATCAGGCCGACCGCGTTGCGCATCCCCGCCTGGTGCAGCGCGATCGCGTCGGTGTAGCCCTCGCACAGGATCACCGCCCCCGCCTTGGCCGCATGCGCCCGCGCGAGGTCCGCGCCATACAGGTGCAAGCCCTTGTGGTAGACGTCGTTGTCGGACGTGTTCAGGTACTTCGGGCGCTGCTCCTCTCCCATCGCGCGCGCGCCGAAGCCCAGCACCCGCCCGCGGATGTCGGTCAGCGGGAACATGATCCGCGAGCGAAAGCGGTCGTATGGCTGGCCGTTCTGCTTGGAGCGCTGCGCCAGGCCCGTCGCATACAGCTCCGCCACCGAGAACCCGCCGCGGCGCGATGCCAGCAGCACGCGATCCCAGGCGCTCGGCGCGTAGCCGACGCGGAACTCCCTGAGCATCTGCTCGCCCAGTCCCCTGCCGGCCAGGTACTCGCGCGCACGCGCCGCCTCGCTGGAGTCCCACAGATAGCGTTCGTAGTACGTCGCCGTGCGGCTGAGCAGCTCCAGCAGGCGCTCGCGCTGCTTGCGCCGCTCGGCCTCGCGCGGGTCCTCCTGCTCGCGCTGGAGCTCCACGCCGTAGCGCTCGGCCAGCAGCTCGAGCGCCCCCTTGAAGTCCACGCCCTCGGTCTCCTGCACGAAAGTGAACACGTCGCCGGAGGCCTGGCAGCCGAAGCAGTGGTAGACCTTCTGCCCCGGGTCGATCCCAAAGGACGGCGTGCGCTCGTCGTGGAACGGACACAGCCCCTCAAAGCGCGCCGGCCCCGCGCGGCGCAGCTCCGTGCGCGCGGACACCAGCTCGACGAAATCGACCGCATCGCGCACGCGGTCCTTTGACTCGTTGGTGTACAGCGCCACGCCGGCAACGCTAGCGGGCGAACGCCTGCGGCACCTCCAGCTCGGTGTAGCGGCGGATGCAGTAGCGATCGGTCATGCCCGCGAGGTAGTCCGTGACGCGCTCCGCCAGCGCCGCATCGCCCAGCGAGCCCGCGCTGCCGCCGGCGGAGGTCTGTCCATGCGCGTCGGCAGAAGTCTCTCCATGCGGGTCGGCGGAAGTCCCCCCGAGCGCGCCGGCGATAGTCCCGCCGTATGCCTCGGGCAGCAGCTCCGGGCGCTGCACGTAGTGCTCGAACAGCCTGCGCAGCACGCCGGCGATCTTGCGGTGCTCGGCGCGCACCGCCGGGCCCAGGTACACGTTGGCGAACATGAAGTCGCGCAGCGCGTCCATCGCCGGCCCGGCGTCCGGGCCCTGGACGATCTCGCCGGCGCGCTCGGAGTGCTCGACCATGTCGTGCACCAGCGCGTCGATGCGCGCCGAGCCGCTGCTGCCGAGCACCGCGATCGGCTCCTGCGGCAGCTCCTGCTCGCGCAGCAGCCCCGCACGGACGGCGTCGTCGATGTCGTGGTTGATGTACGCCACGCGGTCGATCACCCGGACGATCCGCCCCTCCAGCGTGTCCGGCAGCGGCGCGCGGCTGGAGTGCCGCGCGATCCCGTCGCGCACCTGCTCGGTCAGGTTCAGCCCCGCGCCGTCGCGCTCCAGGCGGTCGACCACGCGCAGCGAGTGCTCGTAGTGGCGGAAGTCGCGCCCGAAGCGCTCTTTCAGGCACGCGTCGAGCACCTCCTCGCCGATGTGTCCGAACGGCGGGTGCCCGAGATCGTGGCCCAGGCCGATCGCCTCGACGAGATCCTCGTTCAGGCGCAGCGCCCGCGCGACCGTGCGCGAGATCGTCGTCACCTCCAGCGTGTGCGTGAGTCGCGTGCGGTAGTGATCGCCGCGCGGTGCCACGAACACCTGCGCCTTGTGCGTCAGGCGCCGAAAGGCCTTGCTGTGCACGATCCTGTCGCGATCGCGTTGAAACGGCGTGCGCAGCGCGCAGTCCTCCTCGGCGTGCTCCCGGTGCGCCGGATACGACCTCGCCGCCGGCGGCGACAGCAGCGTCGCCTCGCGCTCGCGCACACGCTCGGCGAACAGCGCTGCCACGGCGTCCTGCTCACGCGCGATGCTCACCCGCCGACGTCGCCGGCGCCGCGCGCGGCGCTCATCCCTCGCGTTTCCAGTCGCCGCGCAGCGTCATCACGTTGACCCAGTGGTGCCAGCCCTTGACCTCGCCCGGGTCCTCGCCGAACACCGGCGCCCCGCCGCCGGGCTCGGGCAGGCCCTGCACCGCCGCCGAGTCGATCCGCAGGTCCACGCCGTGTTCGTGCAGCGACGCCACGTCGGCGGCCTCGACGAAGCGCCGCCCGTGTCCGTCGACGGCGATCACCAGGCCGTGGAAGATGTCCTTCTCCGGCGCCGCGACGACGTGATGGACCGTGCCCACCTTCGTTCCGTCGGATGCGAGCACCGGCACCCCTTTTTCCAGCACCTCGTATGCGATTGGCAGGCCCTCGTCCATATGCACACACGATACCCGCGCGCCGGGTCGTCGCGCGTGCGCTAGTGCGAGCGCCCCGCGGCCGGCATCAGCCGCAGGTTCGCGTGATGCTCGAGCGTCGCCGCGATCGCCCGCTCGACCTGCCCGAGCGCCGGGTCCGGCGCGTCGGGCGCCTCGTGCAGCGGGGCGCCGACCGCCTCTGTCATGAACCGATACGCCTGCTCGCCGAACGGGAACGACGCCGCCTCGCAGGCGCCGCACACGACGCCGCCGGCCGCGCCGGAGAAGCCGACCAGCTCCTCGCGCTCGCCACACGACGCGCACGAGCCCAGCTGCGGCGCCAGTCCCGCCGCGAGCAGCAGCTTCAGGCGAAACGCAAGCGCGCCCGCGCGGCCGATCGCCGACGCCTGCCCCTCGCCCGCCTGCTCGTCCAGCAGCGACAGCTTGCGGCACAGCAGGTTGAACACCCCCGGATGCGGCTCGGAGGTCTCGAACAGGCGCCCCACCGCGTCGCATGCGCGCGCCGCGGCGTCCAGCGCGCGCGCGTCTTCGCGCAGGCGCGCGTGGCCGTCGACCGTCTGCGCGCCCGTTACCGTCAGCAGCTCGCCGCGCCCTTCGTGCAGCTCGATGCGCAGCCTGAAGAACGGCTCCAGGCGACCGCCGAAGCGGCTGCGAGCGCGGCGCACGCCCTTGGCGATCGCCCCCACGCGTCCGCGGGCCGGCGTATACAGGTGCAAGATGCGATCGGCCTCGCCGTAGCGCATCGAGCGCAGCACCACCGCCTCTGTCTTCACAGCTCCAGGCATCGCTCTGGCGAGTCTAGGGTCGCCAACGGCGGGTATGGCGGCGTGCCTCGGCCGGTGGTGAGGTCGGCGAACGACCCATTATCCTGTCTGGCGATCGCTATACTTTATGAAGTAATGAGTAGAATCACCGTGTATACGACCGAGCCCTGTTCGTTCTGCAATCGCGTCAAGGGACTGCTCTCGGCGCGCGGTCTGGATTTCACCGAGGTCAATCTGAGCAAGGACCCGGCCGGGCGCGTCGAGCTCGCGCGAAAGACCGGCATGATGAGCTTCCCGCAGGTGCTCGTCGACGACCACGTGCTCGGCGGCTACGCCGAGCTGCAGCGGGCCGCCGACGACGGCCGCCTGGACGAGCTGCTCGCCGCCTGAGCCGGCTCCCGGCGCTCAGCGCCGGGGTCGCGTGCCACGAGCGCCGCCTGTGCCGCTGCGCCCCAGCTTGCGCAGGCGCGGACGCGGCTGGCAGTGCTCGCAGACATACGTCCCGCGCCCGGCGACGACCATCTTGGAGATCGTCGTGCCGCAGCGCACGCATGGCTCGCCAGCGCGCAGGTGCACGAGGAACTGGTCCTGAAAGGCGCCGCGCACGCCGTCGACGTGGCGGAAGTCGTCGATCGACGCCCCGCGCGCGTCGATGCCCGCGCGCAGCGCCTCGATCACCGCGTCGCGCAGCAGCGCGTACTGCTCGCGCGACAGCCGTCCCGCCGGGCGGCGCGGATGGATGCGCGCGCGAAACAGCGCCTCGTCGGCGTAGATGTTGCCCACGCCCGCGATCTGGTGCTGGTCGAGCAGGAACGCCTTGATCGGCCCCATCCGCCCGCGCGCGATCGTGCGCAGGTGCTCGGCCGTGAAGCCCGCCTGCAGCGGCTCCAGGCCCAGGCGGGCGGCGAAGAACGCCTCCATCGCCTGATCGCCCAGCAGCAGCTCGGCCGTGCCGAAGCGCCGCGGGTCGACGATCACCAGCCGCTGCTTCGGCCTGAAGTCCAGTCGCACGCGCACATGCGCCGGCTCGGGCTTCGGATCGAGCAGCACAGAGCCCGTCATGCGCAGGTGCTGGGCAAGGTAAGCCTCGTCGCTGAAGTGCCACAGCAGGTACTTGCCGCGCCTGCCCAGCTCTTGCACCCGCCGCCCCTCCAGCGCCGAGGACAGCTCCTGCGGCGCCAGCGGGCGCGACCAGCGCGCGTCGAGGATCTCCATGTCCACCAGCGTCCTGCCCTGCACGAGCGGGGCGAGCTGGCCCCTGATCGTCTCAACCTCCGGAAGCTCGGGCACAGCGCCTCAGCTTATGAAGCTCTCCCCCGGCAGCGGCGCCTGGCGATCGGCCAGCCAGCGCAGCGCCGTCGCCCCGACGTCGGCCAGCGGGCCGTCGTGGCGCGCCCCCGCATAGCGCCCGCCGGCCGCCCGGCGGCGGGCCATCTCGCCGGTCAGCGCCAGCAGCGGCGCGTACTCGCGCGTGTGGTCGGTGCCCGCGTGGCTGGGATCGACGCCGTGGTCGGCCGTGAGAACCAGCAGGTCGTCCTCGCGCATGCCGGCCAGCCAGCGTGCGACGTGCTTGTCGAGCTGGCGCAGCGCCGCGGCGAAGCCGAGCACGTCCTTGCGGTGGCCGTAGAGCTGGTCGGTCTCGATCAGGTTGACGAACACCAGCCCCCGCTCGAGCTGCGCGAGCAGCTCGGCGACGCTCGCAAGCGCCTGCGCGTTCGTGGCCCCCGGATGCGAGTGCGCCACGCCGACGCCCGTGAACAGGTCGTGGATCTTGCCCACCCCGTGCACGGGCACGCCGGCGTCACAGAGCTCCTGCAGATAGGTTCGCCCGGGTGGCGCCAGGGCGAAGTCGCGTCTGCCCTCGGTGCGCTCAAACGCACCCTGCTCCCCTGCGAACGGGCGCGCGATCACCCGCCCGACGGCGTGCTCGCCGGTCAGCGCCGCGCGCGCCGCCGCGCAAGCGGCGTACAGCTCCTGCGCCGGCACGCGCTCGGCGTGCGCGGCCAGCTGCAGCACCGAGTCCTGTGACGTGTACAGGATCAGCGCTCCCGTGCGCATGTGCTCGGCGCCGAAGTCCTCGATCGCCGCGATGCCGTTGTACGGGCGGTTGCAGATCACCTCGTGGCCCATCGCCGCCACCAGGCGCGCGACCACCTCCGGCGGAAAGCCCTCGGGGTAGGTCGGCAGCGGCTGCGCCAACACCGCGCCCATCAGCTCCCAGTGGCCCGTCGCCGAGTCCTTGCCCGGCCCGAGCGGGTGCAGGCGACCGTGGATCGCCGGGTCGGCCGCCGCCGGCACGCCGAGCAGCGCGACGATCGAGCCGAGCCCCAGCTGCGCCAGCGCCGGAAGCGCCAGCCCGCCGATCGCCTCGGCGACGTGCGCGAGCGTGTTCGTCCCCTCGTCGCCGTAGCTCGCCGCGTCCGGCAGCGCGCCGACGCCGCAGGCGTCCATCACCACCACGAGCGCTCGCCTGCGCGCCACCGCGCTCAATGCGACGTCGCCCGCGGATGCGCGCTGAAGTACGCGTCCTTGAGCCGCTCGGCAGAGAGGTGCGTGTAGACCTGCGTGGTCGCCAGGTCGGCGTGCCCGAGCATCTCCTGCAGCGAGCGCAGGTCACAGCCGCCGGCGAGCAGATGCGTGGCGAAGGAGTGGCGCAGCGTGTGCGGGCTCATCCGCGCCTGCAGCCCTGCGCCGCCGGCGTGGCCCTGAACGATCTTGTACAGCCCCTGACGCGACAGGCCGCCGCCGCGGCGGTTGAGAAACAGCCTGGGCTCGGCGCGCGCGCCCGCCAGCGCGGGCCGCCCGCGCGCGCAATAGGCGCTCAGCGCCGATGTGGCGTGGCGGCCGACGGGCACGAGCCGTTCCTTGGAGCCCTTGCCGCGTGCGCGCAGCATGCCCTCCTCGAGGTCGATGTCCGACAGCTCCAGCCCCGTGACCTCCGACACGCGCAGCCCGCATGCGTACATCACCTCCAGCAGCGCGCGGTCGCGCAGCGCCAGCGGCTCGGTCCCCTTCGGCTCGCGCAACAGCCGCGCGACCTCGTCGCGCGTGAGCACGCGCGGCAGCCGCTGCGTCTTGCGCGGGCCGCGCAGCTCGCCGGCCGGGTCGTGGTCGATCAGGCCCTCGCGGCGCAGGTGGCGGTAGAACGAGCGCAGGCACGCGACCTTGCGCCCGAGCGTCGCCGCAGCCGCCGGTGGGCGCGCAAGCCGATCGGCGCCCGCAGCCCCCGCGGCGCCGGCGAACCCCGTCCCCGCCAGCTCGGAGAGGAAGGCGGCCAAATCGCCGTGTTGCGCCGCCGTGACGCTCACGCCACGGCGCTGCATGAACTTGCCGAACTGCAGCAGGTCCGAGCGGTAGGCCTCGAGCGTGTTGCGCGACAGGCCGCGCTCCAGCTCCAGGTAGGCGAGGAAGTCGAGCATCAGCGGCTCGATCGTGCCCTGCTCGGGCGACGTGATTGCCTGGGCCGCGCTCACCGCTGAGGATTCGCGTCCGAGCGCCAGGCTCCTTGAAGGTGCAATCAGGTGTTCAGCCGGCGCGCCAGCCAAAGCAGGCCGATCAGCGTCTTTGCGTCGCGACACTCCGCGAGCGCGTCGTCCAGGCGCGCAAGCGGCCAGCGCACGATCTCGATTCGCTCGTTCTCCTCGCTGTCGGCGTGCGACTCGTACAGCTCTGTGGCGTGAAACAGATGCACGCGCTCGTCGGTGAACCCGGCGCCGGTGTAGTAGGTGACGATCGGCTCCCAGCTGCGCGCGCCGCAGCCGATCTCCTCGGCCAGCTCGCGCTGTGCGGCCGCCAGCGGCTGCTCACCGGCGACGTCGAGGCGGCCCGCCGGGATCTCCAGCAACGCCGGCTCGTCGACGGCCTCGCGCGGCTGGCGCACCAGCCACGCGTCGCGCTCGTCGTGCGCGACGACCGCCACCGCCCCCTGATGGCGCACGATCTCGCGCGAGACCTCCTCGCCGTCGGCGTGGCGGAAGCGCTCGATGCGCACGTCGACGATCTTGCCGTCATAGACGGTCTCTCCGCCGAGCGCCTGAAAGCCGCTGCCTGCCGCGCCGGGCTCGCTCATGCCGCCTCGTCGGAGCCCCCGCGGGCGTGCCCCGCCATACGCGCGGCGTCCGCGTCGCCGGCCTGCGCGGCCATCTCCGCCAGCGCCGCGCCCCCGGCCAACGCCGCGCCGAAGAACAGCGGGTCCTGCACGATCGTGCGGCCCATCGTCTGCGCGGGCAGGCCACACGCCGCGTAGGCGGGCAGGTCGACCACGGCGCGGCGCCAGTCGTGGCGCGTGATGCGCACAGGGCGCTCGACGTCGAGCGGCGGCGCTGGCCGATCTCTGACCGGTCGGCTGGCGCTCGCGCCGCCGAATACCGCGCCGAGCCCGGCGCGCAGGTCGGTGCCGACCGGCGAGCGCATCCCCGCGGGCAGCGCGACGGTTACCGGCTCCAGCAGCAGGTCGAGCACGGTCAACGTGTGGTGGGAGATGCCGCGGTGGCGCTCGCGCTCGTCGCCCGAGGACACGCGTGCGACGAGCAGCGCCGGCGCGCCCAGCGCGAGCGCCGCGTGCGCTGAGTCAAGCGCCGCCATGCCGCCGTGCCCGAGCGCCGAGCCCGAGCCGACGATCCCCGGGCCGGGCCCGCAGATCGCCGCGTCCCAGCGCAGCGTTCGCAGCCCGTGGTGCAGCGCGCCCGCGGTCGTGATCGCCTCGCCCTCGCCGCCGAACGCGGCGCCTGCCGTCAGGTGCCCGGCCAGCAGGCCGCGCTCGCGCAGCTCTGCGACCGTGCGCGAGTGACCGCCCGGCAGCGCGCCGCCGGCGGTCTGCACGTATCCGAGCTTGGCGCCCGGCGCGCTCTGCGCGAACGCCCACGCCACGGGCGCCAGCTGGCCGTGCAGCGCGAGCACAGCCACCGGGCGATCGACCGGCAGGTCCAGGCGCTCGTCCTCGACCGACGCGACGACGTGCTGCAGGCTCGTGTAGTTGAGCTTCATCACGTGAGCGTCCACCGAGCCCTGCGCGGACAGACCGCGCGACAGGTTGACGTGCACGACATCAAAGCCGCCCGAGCCGAGGCCGAGGTCGAGCGCCTGCACGTTGACGATCAGCTCGTCGCCGACCTCGGCGCGGCCGAGCAGCCCCACGTCGACGATCGCCGGGCGCTGCTCGCCGGGCGCGTCGGCGAGCTCCACGAGCAGGCTCTGCTCGGGTCCGGGCGCCGGATCGGCGCCGACGACGATCGCGCGGCGAAGCTTCAGCATCGATTCTGCAACCTAGCGCGCTGCGACCTGTGCGGAGTCGCCTGCCGCGTGCAGCAGCGCGAGCGCCACATCGAGCATCCCCTCCAGCGCGGCCACGCTGACGCGCTCGCCCGGCTCGTGGTTGCGCTCGGTCCCGTTTGCCAGATTCACCACCTCGACGCCGTCGGCCAGCAGGGCGTTGGCGTCAGACGCCCCGCCGCTGACGATCCGCACGGGCTCGTGCCCGCACGACCTCAGCGCGGCCTCGGCGACACGCACCGCCGGCCTGGTCGCCGCGAGGTGAAAGCCCGAGAACGTGCGCTGCACGGCGATGTCGACATCGCACTCGCACTCGGGCAGGTTTGCCGCCTCGTGCAGGCGATCGACGACCTCGGCGACCGTCGTCTCCGCATGCGCCTCATCGAGGCTGCGCACCTCGGCCACCACCGAGCAGCGCTCGGGTACGACGTTCATCGCGCTGCCGCCGGCGATCGTGCCGACGTTCACCGTCGTCTCGTCGTCCAGGCGACCGAGGCGCATCGCGGCGATCGCGCGCGCGGCGGCGAGGATCGCGCTGCGTCCCTGCTCGGGGCGTATCCCCGCGTGCGCCGCCGCGCCATGGAAGTCGGCCTCGATACGGAAGTGCGTGGGCGAGTCGAGCACCACCTCGCCGATCGGCGAGGCATGGTCAAAGACATAGCCGAAGTCGCTGCTCAGACGGCTGGCGTCGAACGCACGCGCCCCCGCCAGCGCGGTCTCCTCGCAGACGGTGAACAGCAGCTCGACGTCGACCGGCGAGCCCTCCCGGCAGATGTTGCGCGCCAGCGCGAGCATCACCGCCAGCGCCGCCTTGTTGTCGGCCCCGAGCACGCCGTCGTTGGCGTTCTCCCAGTAGCCGTCGACGAGCACCGGCTCCACCGGCGCCAGCAACGGGACCGTGTCGAGGTGCGCGCACAGCAGCACGCGCGGGGCGCGCAGCGATCCCTCTGCCTCGCCCTCAGCCGCGGCGCCCTGACTCGGGGCGCCGCGGCCGCCGGCCGTCGTTGTCGCGGCGGGAATTCGCGCGAGCAGGTTGCCGCAGTCAGATCCCGCGCGCGCGCCGGCGTCGTCCTCGTGGGCGCTGACGCCGAGGCCGCGCAACTCGGCGATCACCCGGTCGGCGCAGAGACGCTCACGGCCAGAAGGGCTCTCGATCCGGCACAGCTCGGCGAACGTACCGTTCAGGTAGCGCCGCTCAAGCGAGCCGACCCGCGACCGCGCGGTGTCCAGCGTCACAGCAGATCGGCGCGACCCAGTCCTGCGGTCTGCGTGCCCTCGATCTCCGCCCGCTCGGCAGAATCGTCCTCGGCGTCGTGCGCTTCGTCGCCGTCGCCGGCCTGCTCCAGCGCCGCGGCGACGAACTCGCGAAACAGCGGGGCCGGACGCTCGGGGCGCGACTTGAACTCGGGGTGGAACTGCGAGGCGACGAAGAACGGGTGGTCCTCGAGCTCGATCACCTCGACCAGGCGCTCGTCGGGCGAGGTGCCAGACGTCCGCAGCCCCGCCGCCTCCAGGCGCTTGCGCAGCAGGTTGTTGACCTCATAGCGGTGACGATGGCGCTCGTAGACGACGGCCTCGTCGTAGATCTCGCGCACCAGCGAGCCGTCGTGCAGCTTGATCGGGTCCGCGCCCAGGCGCATCGTGCCGCCGAGGTTGGCGACCTCCTTCTGCTCGGGAAGCAGGTCGATCACCGGGAACGGCGTCTCGACGTCCATCTCCGTCGAGTTCGCGCCGTCCATCCCGGCGACGTGGCGCGCGAACTCGGCGACGGCCACGTGCATGCCAAGGCAGATGCCCAGATACGGGATGCGGCGCTCGCGCGCCACGCGCGCGGCGGCGATCTTGCCCTCGATCCCGCGACCGCCGAACCCGCCGGGGATCAGGATCCCGTCGGCGCGCTCCAGGCGCTCGCGCACGTCGCCGCCGTCTGAGTGCTCGATCCGCTCGGAGTCGATCCAGTCGACCTCCACCGTCGCGCCCTTGGACGAGGCGGCGTGGCGCAGCGCCTCGCAAACCGACAGATAGGCGTCCTCGAGCTGCACGTACTTGCCCACGAGCGCGATGCGCACCGTGCGCGATGCCCGTTCGGAGCGTTCGATCGACTCCTTCCAGCTGGTCAGATCCGGCGCCGGCGCCTCCAGCGCGAAGTGCTCGAGGATGAAGTCGTCGACGCCCTGTTCGCGGAAGGTCAGCGGCACCTTGTAGATGTCGTCGACGTCGCGCGCGGAGACGATCGCCTCCATCGGCAGACTGGCGAACAGCGCGATCTTCTTGCGGATCTCCGGCGACAGCGCCCCCTCGGAGCGGCACATCAGCATGTCCGGTGCGATGCCGATGCGCCGCAGCTCATTGACCGAGTGCTGCGTCGGCTTGGTCTTCAGCTCGCCGGCGTGGCCGATGTAGGGGACGAGCGTGAGGTGGATGAACAGACAGCGCCGGCGCCCCACGTCGACCGGGAACTGGCGGATCGCCTCCAGGAACGGCAGCGACTCGATGTCGCCGACGGTGCCGCCGATCTCGGTGATCACGAAGTCGACGTCGCTGGACTCGGCGATCAGCGCGATCCGCTGCTTGATCTCGTCGGTGATGTGCGGGACGACTTGCACCGTGCCGCCGAGGTAGTCGCCACGGCGCTCGCGGCGGATCACCGTGTCGTAGATCCCGCCGGCCGTTACGTTGGAGGCGCGGCTGGTGTTGGCGTCGGTGAAGCGCTCGTAGTGGCCCAGATCGAGGTCCGTCTCGGCACCGTCCTCGGTGACGAACACCTCGCCGTGCTGGTAGGGCGACATCGTCCCCGGGTCGACGTTGATGTACGGGTCGAACTTCTGCAGACCGACGGTCAGCCCGCGCGAGACCAGCAGCCGCCCGAGCGAGGCCGCGGCGATTCCCTTGCCCAGCGAGGAGACGACGCCGCCGGTCACGAAGATGAAGCGCGTGTCGCGCGGAACCTGGGCGTGTCGGTCGGAGTATTGCGAGGTCATGCGGGCCTGCCCAAGGAGTCTAGTTGGCGCAGCCCCGGAGTCCGTTCGACGAGCGCGGAGATCGAGCGCAGCTCGCCGTAGACGGTGAGCACGACCAGCAGCGCCAGCGCCACCAGCTGGCCGGTCCCCGACAGCGTCAGCACCAGCCACAGCCCCGCCAGTGCGCCGAGCAGGTTGGCTCCGGTGTCGCCGAGCATCGCCCGCTCGCGCAGGTCGAACAGGCCGGCGACGAGCGCCGGTGCGACGAACAGCCCCAGCCCCCACAGCGGGCGCACTTCGCCGGAGCCGAGACCGAGACCGAGGCCGAGCAGCACGAAGGCCTTGGTCGAGCGGCCGGGGCGCAGGTCGAGCAGGTTGAAGGCGTTGGTGGCCAGCACGAGCACCGCCGCGGCGAGCAGCCAGCGTCCGTTGGACAGGCCCAGCCAGCTCATCGCCAGCAACGCCAGGCCGAGCGATCCGCCGGCCTTCAGCGCGCCCGTGGAAAGCTCGCCGCGCAGCAGCGCGCCGCCGTGGCCGCGCCAGCCGCGCGGGGCCGGCCGGCCGCCGCGCTGGCCGCCCTCGGACCGGTCGCCGAGCGTGTCGTCGATCAGCCCGAGCGCGAGCACGCCGACGACATAGACGGCGATCGGGAAGATCTCCGGGTGAAAGACATCCGAGGAGCCGAGCACTTGCACGAGCATCAGCGGAATCAGCGCGAGCAATGCCGCCGCCAGCGCGAGCACGCCGAAGGGAAACGGGAGCGTTCGTGCACGGTAGTTGGCCTTGACATGACCGCCGTCGGAGAGCATCCGCAGCACTCCCGGCGCGAGCACGGCCGCGCTGGCGAGCGCGAGCAGGAAGGGCAGAGCGTGCATTACTTGAAGCTAGCGACGAACCCGGATGAAACCGTCGGCTCCGATCGCGGCAAGTCCGCCGTTTGCGGCTTAAGGCTGCGTGGACGTGCCGACGACGTTGGGCAGCAGCGAGTCGGCCGTCGACTTGGTTCCGTAGGCGCCGTGTGAGCCGGTCAGCGAATAGATCAGCGCCGCCTGACCGGCCGTCGCGTCGAGGTCGTCGACGCTGGAGATGTCCTTGCCCTGGTACCACGGCACCTGTGACGGTTCGGTGCTGCTCAGCTCGACGCCGACGATCGGCGTCCCGACCTTCGCCACGCCGCCGACGAAGCCCGCCTCGAAGGCCGACGACGCCTTGGCCTGTTCGGGCCTCTCCCCCGTCGGGTCGTTGCGTACGACCACCAGCCCCTGCAGCCTGCCCAGCTGCCCGTCAAATGCCGTCAGCAGACGTCCGCGCACGCGGCTGATCAGCTCGCGGGCGACGTTCTGGCCGCCGCTGACCAGCTGCTTGGCGACGATCGCGCCGAAGCGTTCGACGAGCTTGCTGTCGACTTCGGGGGCTTCGGCGCTCTGGGTAGCGGTTTCGCCTCCGGTGGTCGAGGTGGCGCTCGCCGGCGCCGCGGCCAGCGCCGCGTAGCGGGTGCCTTCGGCCGCGTGCCCGATCCCGCTCAGATCCAGCGGCTCGCGGACCGCCACGACTGTCGCCAGATCGCCGCCGGCCTGCGTGACCGCCTCACGCACGAGCGCGTTGGCCCGGTTGGAGGAGCCGCCGAGGAACACCAGGCCGATGCTCTGGCCGCTGAGCAGGCCATGCACGGCGATCGGATACAGGTCGTTGGCGAACGCCTCTTCGCTGCTCAGTTCGGCGCTCAGCTTGCTGGCGTGCTGCTGGGCGCCGCTGACTTCTTCTTTGAGGTCGTGGACGATCCCGCTCTTGGCCGAGGAGACGAGGTTGGAGTCGCCGATCGCCACGCCGATCACCACGCCGACGGCGAGCGCGAGCAGAACGGCCGCGAGCGAGAGCGCGTGATAGCGAAAGTCGAACACGACGGGGCGCGCGGGCGGCGGTCAGCCGCCCAGCAGCAGCTGCAGCTTCAGCCAGAGCAGGTTGACGACGTCGCGCAGCGCGGGCGTCATCCAGACGACGGCGATCATCGCGACTGCGCCCGCGGCGATCACCAACAGCAGCGGCGTGAGGCCCGGTTGCGGGCGATACAGGCGGCTGACCCCCTTGGCATCGACGAGGATCTCGCCGATGCGCAAGCGCGTGAGGAACGTCGAGGACATGCCTTTGCGGTTGCGGTCGAGGAACTCGACGAGGTTGAACTGCGAGCCCACCGACACGATCAGCCGCGCGCCCTTCTCTGCGGCCAGCAGCATCGCCACGTCCTGGCTGGTCCCCGGCGCCGGGACGAGCTTGAAGCTCACGCCCATCTCTTCCAGGCGCTGTCGGCCGGGCGCGCGCCCGTCGGGGTAGCTGTGAACGACGAGCTCGGCGCCGCAGCGCAGCGCCGCCTCGCCGGCCGAGTCCATGTCGCCGACGATCATGTCCGGCTTCAGGCCCGCCTCCAGCAGCGCCTCCGCGCCGCCGTCGACGGCGACGATCACCGGGCGCATGTCGCGGATGAACGGCCGCAGGGCGCGCAGGTCGCGCTGGTGTTCGACGCCGCGCACGACCACGAGCGTCGAGCGATCGCGAAAGTCGGTCGCAAAGCGCGGCAGCTCGATCTCGCCGGCCAGCAGCTCGCGCTCCTCGCGCATGTGCTCGATCGTGTTGTGCGCGAAGCGCTCGAGCGCCTCGCCGATCTCCTTGCGGCGAGCCTCCGTTTCGGCGCGCACGCGCTCCAGGCCGAGCACGTCGCCGCTGGCCAGCAGCTCGCCCCTGCGCAGCACCTCGCCGGCCACCCGCTCAGCCGGGCCTTCGGCGACGACGACCACGGGGTCGCCGTCAGAGAGCGCATCGAACAGCGCGTCGTCGGGCAGGTCGACGAGCAGGATGCCCGCTTCGACGAGCAGCTGCGGGCCCATGTTGGGATAGGTGCCCGACGAGGACGCGTCGCAGTTCAGCACGGCCGTCACGCCGGCAGCGATCAGCTCCTCCGCCGAGACGCGGTCGATGTCCTCGTGGTCGATCAGCGCGATGTCGCCGCGCGTGAGTTTGTTGACCAGCAGCTTTGTCCGGCGCCCCGCGCGGACGGGTCCGCCGACCGTGCGCTGGACCATTCGCCGCTCCGGCGCGACGATCCGGGCAGGCACGGCCGCGGGCGCGTGGTCCGGCGGACTGGGCACGGACGGGCTCGGTCGTGTCGCGGCCATCGAAGCGAGAGTAACGCGCGCGGGCGTCGAGCGCACCTGTTCGCACGGGCTCAGGCGGCGCGTCGCAGGTCCCGCGCGTGCCTGCGCGCGACCGTGTCCTGCGCATCGGCGCCGAGCATTCGCACGAGCTCGGAGACGACCTCGCGCTCGGCCAGCTGCACGACCGTCGTGCGGGCGAGCGCGTCGGAGGTCTCCTTGACGATCGAGAAGTGGCGGTCGCCGAGCGAGGCGATCTGCGGCAGGTGGGTGATGCACAGCAGCTGCGTCGTCTCCCCCAGCTCGCGCAGCCGCGCGCCGACGGCGCGCGCCGCGTGACCGCCGATGCCGGCGTCGATCTCGTCGAACACGAGCGTCTCGCCCGACGCCGGATCGTCGGGCTTGGCCGACGCCTTGGCGCGGCGCGCGCCGGTCGCCTTGCCCGCCGGCGACGGCCCGGTCTGGCGGCAGGCCGTGATCAGGGCGAGCATCACGCGCGAGAGCTCGCCGCCGGAGGCGATCTCGCGCAGCGGACCGCGCGGCACGCCGGGGTTGGCAGCGAGCAGGAACTCGACCGCATCGCCGCCGGACGGTCCGGCCTCGCGCGCGCTCAGCGCGACCTCGAAGGACGCGTCGGGCATCGCCAGCGCGGCGAGCTGCTCGCAGACCCCGCGCTCCAGCGCCGGCGCCGCCGCCTCGCGCGCGCCGCGCAGCGCCTGCACGTGCTGCTGCAGCGTCTCCTCGGCTTCGCACAGGCGCTCGCCGGTGGACTCCAGCGCCACCTCGGCACCTGCCAGCTCGTCGCGGCGCTCGCGCGCCCGTGCCGCGTGCTCGAGCACGCCGGCGATGCTGCCGCCGTGCTTGCGCATCAGGCGTTCGGCCTCGGCCAAGCGCTCTTCCACGCCGTCGAGCGTGAGCGACTGCCCGGCGCCGCCGCCCAGCTCGGGCTCCTCGCCGTAGGCGCGCAGCTCGCCGGCCAGATCGCCCGACTCGATCGCCAGCGAGCGCAGGCGCTCGGACATCGCGTCCAGGCGCGGATCGACGCCGGTGAGGGCCTCCAGCCGTGCGTTGGCGACACCGAGCAGCGTCGTGACCCCGGGTGCCTGCGCGTCGTCGGGGGCAAGCGCCTCGGCGCCCGCCGCCGCGGCCGCGCACAAAGCGTCCAGGCTGCGCATGCGCTCGCGAGCCGCCAGCAGCTCGTCGTGCTCGCGCTGGTCGGGAGCCGCCGCGTCGATCTCCGAGAGCTCGAACTCGAGCAGGTCGAGCTCGCGCTCGCGGGCGCCGGAGAGCTCGCGCAGCTGCGTCATCCGCGCCTGCAGACGCTGACTCTCCGCGAACGCCTCGGCGCATGCGCGCAGGCGCAGCGCATGCTCGGGGCCGCACAGCTCGTCCAGCAGCGCGAGCTGCTTGCCGGCGATCGTCAGCTTGCGATGCTCGTGCTGGCCGTAGAAGGACATCAGCGTCGCGCCGACGTCGCGCAGGTCGGCGACGTTCGCCGAGCGGCCGTTGAGGTAGGCGCGCGTGCGCCCGTCCGCGCCGACGCGGCGCGCCAGCACGATCTCCTCGCTGTCGGGCGCCAGCCGCTCGCGCAGCTGCGCCGGCAGCGACTCGGACATCTCGAACACGCCCTCGACGTAGGCCTCCTGCGCCCCGGGCCTGACGATCCCCGGGCGCGCACGGCCGCCGAGCAGCAGGTCCAGCGCGTGCGCGAGCACCGTCTTGCCTGCCCCGGTCTCGCCCGTGAGCACGTTGAGGCCCGCGGACAGGCGCAGCTCGGCACGCTCGATCAGCAGCAGGTTCTCCACACGCAGCTCCAACAGCACGACCGCAGGTCTAGCAGCGCGCGCCGACGGATCGCGCGGCCGGAGGCCGGCACGGGCTGCCCTCGCGCCGGCGCTGGCGACAGCACAGGGCGCCCCCGCGCGCGGTCGCCACTGTAGGCCTCGCCTCTGGCTGACGATAAGGGACGTAACCTGTTGCGACGGGGTGGCGCAGCCGGCGATCGGCGACGCCGCCCTGCGCCCACTCGTCCGCCAAAACGGCATGGCTGCCAGCGACCTAAATCCAACTTCCGACCGGTCCCCGACCGAGCAGCTCGCCTGCCTGTCTGCGCCCGCGCTGCGCGGACGGCTGGCCGAGGAGGTCAATCGCGCCGGGCGCCACGGGACGGCGCTGAGCTGCCTGTTGGTGACGATCGGCAATCTCGAGGAGCTCGCGCGCGAGCACGGCAGCGAGCTGTCCGAGCAGACCCTCGCCTACGTGGCAAGCGCGCTGGCCAGCCAGGTGCGCGGCTTTGACCGCGTCGGGCGCCCGAGCGACTCCGAGCTGCTGCTCGTGCTGCCCGGCGCCGACGGCCCGCGCGGCGAGATCGTCGCCAGGCGCGTGCTCGAGCGCCTGCGCACGATCAAGGTCGAATCCGACGGCATGCGCCGGCCGCTGCGCGTCTCGGTGGGTCTCGCCCAGTGGCAGGACGACATCGGCGGTGACGACCTGCTCGAGCGCGCACGCTCGGCGGCGCGACGCGGCAACGGCGCCGACGGCGCGTCGACGCTCGCCAACTCCTCCCCCCCCGTGCTTGGCCGGCCGCACGGACCTGCATAATCAGAGCGTGCTCTCGGGATCGGAGCTGTGGCTGCTTCGCCTGATGGCCGACCGCGGCCTCGCGCTGCTGGACGCCGACACGCTGCTGATCGTGATCGAGGAGCGCGGCGAGCTGCGCGTCGCCGCGTCGGCCGGCTCCTCGACGATGCGCGTGCGGATCGTCCCGGTCGACGGCAGCGCCTTGGGCGAGCTGTACCTGTCGGGCCAGTCCCTGGCGCTCGATCGCCCACGCGGTAAAGACGCGGCGTGGCTGCACGAACTCGGCGCCGAGGTGCGCGCCGCGCTGGTCGAGCCGCTGAGCCTTGAGGGCCAGGGCGGTGGCATGGTGATCGCCCTGCGCACCGGCGGTGGCTTTCGCGGACCCGATCGAGAGGCCCTGAAAGCCTTTGCGACGAGCGTCGCCCAGCGGCTCGTGGCAGAGCGCTCGGTGGAGATCAAACGGCTTCGCTACGGCATGGAGGCGCGCGAGCGAGAGCGCACGCGCTGGGCTCGCGAGATCCACGACGAGAGCATCCAGGGCATGGGCGCGCTACGGCTGAGGCTGGCCAACGCGCGTGACATCGACGACCCACAGCAGCTGCGCGAGGCGGTCGACGTGGTGCTCGACGGCCTCGGCAACGAGATCGACGGCTTGCGCCACCTGATCACCGAGCTTCGCCCTGCGGCGCTGGACGACCTCGGCCTGGCGGCCGCGCTGCAGGCGCTCGCCAGGCGCGCACAGGCGATCGAGGGCCTCGACGTGAGCATCGAGATCGAGCTCGGTCAGGAAGACGGCCGGCGCCTGGACGCGGAGCTGGAGAGCACGATCTATCGCATCGTGCAGGAGGCGCTGACGAACGTCAGCCGCCACGCGGAAGCCACCAGCGCGGTCGTCAGCATCACCGAGCGCGACGGCGTCGTGCGCGCAGCGGTGACCGACGATGGCAAAGGCCTGCCGGACGCCGACAGGCTCGGCCCGCGCGGCGACGGTCTGGAGGGCGGCTTCGGCATGGGCGGCATGCGCGAGCGCGCCGAGCTGGTCGGCGGCGAGCTCGAGTTCGGCCCGGCGCCGACGAAAGGCACGACGGTCCGCCTGGTCGTTCCGCTCGCTGGGCGCCCCTCCCGCGAGGCAGAGGCGGCGGCCGCGGGCCAAGCTCCACTCGACGCACTGGCCCGCTGAGCGCGCGCGGCTACTCGACGAGGCCGATTCGCCGCACGTACGCGGTGATCTCGGCGCGCGAGGAGAAGCCGAGCTTCTCGATCGCCCGGGCGCGGTAGGTCTTCACTGTGCGCTCGGCGACGTGCAGCTGCTCGGCGATCTGCGGGTTGGTGTAGCCGTTGGCGATCAGGCGCACGACCTCGCGCTCGCGCTCTGACAGCACGACGCCGTCGGAGGCGGGTTCCTCGCCGGTGGCCATCAACGCGCCAAGGCGCGGGTGCAGGTAGTTGCCGCCCGAGACGGCGAGGCGGAAGGCCTGCAGCAGCTCGGCCGGCTCGGCCTCCTTGAGCACGTAGCTGCGCGCGCCTGCGCGCAGCGCCTGCCGGGCGTACTCGGGGTCCTCACGCATCGTCAGGATCGCGACGGCCAGCGTGGGGTGCGCGATGAAGCAGGCCGGCAGCGCCGCCAGGCTCGAGCCCCCCGGCATCGTCAGATCGAGCGTGAGCAGGTCGGGCTTGTGCTCGCGGACTTCGCGGATCGTCGACGGCACGTCGGCGGCTTCGCCGACGACGCGAAACTCGTCCTTCTCGCGCTCGAGCACGGCGCGGATGCCATCGCGCACGACTGTGTGGTCGTCAGCGATGATCACGCTGATCGGCCGATCGACTTCTGGCGTGCCAGCCTCCATCGTCACACCGTACCGGGTGCGTCCGACCGATCGTGACGGCCCTCAGGGACGACACGGGTCCGTCCGGCAGGACGACACGACTCTGCCCTTTTGGGACGACAAGATCGGCACCCTTCGCACGACAGACAAATGCTCCTTGAGGACGCATCATGTATGGCATGACGAGCGTCGCAATCCACAGCACCGGACTGATGCAGGCACCGAAGCTGCGCCTGCTGCCCAAAGAGGGCAGCTCCGCCGGCCGCGCCGACGCCAAGCGCCCGGCGCTGCGCCTGCTCAACGGTTCCAAGCCCCACAAGCAGCCGGTACTGCTCGCCGGCGGCGACGCCGACGCGCGCGCCGGCGTGATGCACGACCTGGCCACGACGATGCCGCAGAACACGATCTTCGAGCAGGCCGGCGCGATCTGGGAGGTGCTCGTTCGGGCGCCGCAGTGCAGCATGGTCGTCCTCAGCGGCGAGCTCGAGGAGATACCCGCAGAGTCGCTGATGCAGATGCTCGTGCACCGCAGTCCCGAGCTGCCGGTCGTCTGCCTGGACGCCGCTGAGCCGCACGGGCTCGACCGCGCGGCCTCGGCGCAGACCGTCCAAGCCGTCGCCCAGTAGCGACACGGCCGCGACGCGCGCGCAGCTCGCCGGCAGTCCGGCCGAGCGGGCTCGGGGATACATCTTGCAAGCCGTGCTCGGATGCCCGGACAGCGTGTAGCGTGCATCGCGATGTCTGAGGCCAAGGCCACGTCGTCCCTGCGCAATTCCGAGCTGCGGCGCATCGTTGCGGGCTACACCGTCAACCGTCTGGGCACCTGGTTCGGCTTCATCGCGCTGGCGGTCGTCGTCTTCGACCACACGCACAGCGCGATCGCCGTCGCCTCGCTGCTGCTTGCCAGCCAGGTGCTGCCCGCGTTGATCGTGCCGGCGCTCGTCGCGCGCGTGGAGACCTCGACGCGGCGCGGCGAGCTCAGCCGCCTGTACCTGTTCGAGGCCGCGACGACCGCCGCGTTGATCGCGCTCGTGCTGTGGCAGTTCTCGCTACCGGCGATCCTGCTGCTGGTCGCGCTCGACGGAACCGCCGCGCTCGCCGCCAGCGCGCTGCTGCGAGCGGCCGCCGCGCGCAGCGCGCGCGACTGGGTGCGCGCGAGCCACGCGCCCGCGGATGGCGGCTCATCGATCGACGAGCTGTCGGCCGCGGCAGAACGCCGGGCCAACGCGGCCCTGAACATCGGCTTCGCGGTGACCTTCACGCTCGGGCCAGCGCTCGCGGGCATCGTCGTGCCGACGTTCGGCGCCTCCGCGGCGCTGGCGATCGACATGGTCTCCTTCGCGATCTGCGGCGCGCTGCTGGTCGATCTGAGGCCGCAGGTGCAGGACGCCGAGACAGACTCGGTGCGAGCTCGCGTGAAGGCCGCGTGGCGCTACATCAACGAGGCCCCGACGCTGCGACGGCTGCTGATCACGCAGGCGATCGCCTTCATCTTCTTCGAGTTCTCGCCACCGATCGAGGTCGCCTACGCGAAGGTCTCGCTGCACGCCGGCGACAAAGGCTACGGCGTGCTGCTCGGCGTGTGGGGTCTCGGCGTAGCGCTCGGCAGCGTCGTCTTCGCACGCTCGATCGATCGCTCGCTGAAGGTCCTGCTGAGCGCGTCGACGTTCGCCGTCGGCTTTGCCTATCTCGGCTGGTGGTTGGCGCCGACGCTGGCGATCGCCTCGGCCGCCGGATTCGTCGGCGGGATCGGCAACGGCGTGCAGTGGGCCGCGCTGATCAGCGCCGTGCAGCGCCTGACGCCCGAGCACCTGCAGGGCCGTCTGATGGGCGCGGTGGAATCGCTCGGCGCGATCTTCCCGGCCTTTGGCTACGTGCTCGGCAGCGTGATCACCGTGCTCGCCTCGCCGCGCATCGCCCTGCTGGTCGCCGGGGTGGGCGTGACCGTGTGCACGATCGCCTTCATCCAGATCCCGCTCGCGGCCAACAGTCCCGCCACGCGCGGATCCGAGACCTCCGGCGACGGCGCTGGCGGACCGGCTGGCTCCGCGCCCGCGCGGACGTGGACGCCGCCGCACGACGACACCGCACCGCAGGTCGAGCGACTAGCCGATGCGGGCATCGAGCGCCCGGCACAGGCCAGCGCGGGCGCTCAGCCCAGCAGCGCGCCCGGCTAGCCCCTTTAGGCCGACGCCCATCGCCAGTCCACGTGCAAGCGCGCCCCTTAAGCACGACGCGCAAACAGCCGTTAAGTACGACAGCACCGCGCATGGGCACGTCGAAGCTAAACATCCGTATCTTCTGCGCCTTCGAGGGCCTTCTCTTGACGGCTGCGCTCGGCGGCGCCATATGGAGCTCGCGTGCCGAGCAGTGGAGCCCCCTTGTTCTCGTTCTGGTGCTTCTTGCCCTATCACTCGGCGGTCAGCGACTTGTGTTCACCATCCGTGGCCAGCACCTCTCGGCGGGATTCGTCGCGCAAGTGCTCGCGATGAGCCTGCTCGGCCCCGCGCCCGCAGTCGCCATTGCCCTCGCCGCGGCGTTGTTCATCTCTGTCGGCCGGAAGTTGCCGCTGTCGGCGTGGCTGACGAACCTTGCAGCGTTCGCGGTGTTTCCGCTGATCGGGGGCCTGCTCGTTCAGGTGCTGGCCGGCAACGTGCACGACGCCGGCAACCTCAGGGCGCAGAGCATTACGTTCGGGCTCATCGTATTTGGAGTGTTCATGGTCACGAACGCGCTCAACTTCAGCGTGATCGCGCTCGACAACCGGTTTGTCGAGAGCCGCAGTCTGGTCGCGCAGGCTCGCGAACTGTTCGCGCCGCTGCTGCCCGGTCAGATCGCCGCCGGCGCGCTGACCGCGGTACTTGCCGTTGCTTATACGAATGTCGGCCTCTCGGCGCTCCTTGCCGCCGTCCTCGTCATTGTCATCTTCCAGTACCTGATGGTCGCGTTGCTGCGCTCGGAGGATCGGGCCGATCAACTGGAAGCCCGATCGATCCACCTCGCATCTTTGCAGCTCGGCGTGCTCACGACGCTCGTGGAGACGCTCGCGCTGCGGGATCGCTCGACCGCACGACACGGCGCTGCGGTGGCTCGTTTCGCGCGCGCTTTGGCGCAGGAGGTCGGGTCCTCGGAAGCGGATCAGGATCTGGTCCACACGGCCGGCTTGCTGCATGACATCGGCAAGTTCGCGCTTCCCGACCACATCTTGCACGCCGAGATCCTCTCCGACCAGGATTGGGCCGTCATCCGCCGCCACCCGCAGGACGGGGCGACCCTCGTCGGTCGGCTTGACGGGTATGGACCGGTCGCGGAGGCGATCCTCTACCACCACGAGCACGTCGACGGAAGCGGCTATCCGGCCGGACTGATCGGCAACGAGATCCCGCTCGCCTCGCGCATCATCGCCACCTGCTCGACCTACGACACCCTGACTGCGCGCGAGAGCTACCGGTCGCCGATGACACCGCAGGACGCGATGGCTGAGCTGCGGCGGGTCGCGGGGCGCCAACTCGACAGCGAGCTGGTCGAGAGCTTCATCCAGATGCTCGAGCGGGACGGACCGGTAACGATCGCGCAGGGCGACGACGCCGATTTTGAGGCCGAGCTCGCCTTTGAGCGTCGCGCACGCCAGATCGCCGCACCGACGCTCGGTTGAGCGCTCGCAGCACGGGAAATCGTCCCGGGTTGAGCGCACCTTGCCGTACCGCTAGCACACGGTCACGGCTTAAAGCACAAAGGCGCCACACCAATCTATCTTCGATAGCGGTGTGACGCCCTCGTGGGTCGCTTCGCGACCTTAAGGACTCTCGTTACTTGTGCCAACTCACGATAGATCTCCTTCGCCGGGGCCAACATCGGCCGGTTCCGCGGCGGCACCCGTCTGTCTCCATCCACAGGACAACCGCTACCTTTGGGTAGGTCTAGGCAAGGATAGCGAAAGACCGGACGAAATGTCCAGTTTGCGTAGGTTTGTGCAGGATTGCTTGCACAGGCAGGACGCCGCAGGCTCCGCCCGCAGCGCAACAGGAGCAGGGCGCAGTCTGACCCCCATTAAGCCCCGCACCCCCGACCGCACGCGCCCGGCCCGACTGGGCCAAACGTCGACAAAGCTGTGCGGGACTAAACCTCGGCGCATCGCCTGCCGAAGCAGCTACTGGCACGGCAACACCGCGCCGACAGCGACCTCGACCGACAAGGCGAACAAATGACCGTAAGCGCCACGCTTCCCCGCAACAGCCGCGAGCTCGTCTTCACCAGCTCACAGGCGGCCCGCTATCTCGGCGTATCCCTTGCGACCGTCCGCCGCTGGACGGACGCCGGATACGTCAGCTGCTACCGCACTCCCGGTGGTCAGCGGCGCTTCGCGCGTGAGCAGCTCGACGAGTTCATCACCTCGATGCACCGCGACGGCCCGGCCGTGCAGGCCGACAGCGAGCCCTCGGTGTCCCGTTCCGGGTCGAGCGCAGACGCCGCCTAGACAGAGCCGTAGCGGCGTGCCGTCAGCTGGCCAGCCGACCGAACTTCTCGCGCAGGCGGCGATAGAAGGACGAGCCGGGCAGTTGGGCGATCGTGCCGATGTCGTTGACGAAGCGCGCGTCGACCTTGGCGCCCGGGGCGATCTCCCCGGCCGGACGTCCGTCCAGCGCGATGTCCAGCGCGTCGAGCGAGCGGTTGTGGATCGTCAGGCGGTCGCCCGGGGCGACCACCAGCGCGCGCGCCGTCAGCGAATGCGGCGCGATGAACGACACCACGAACCCTTCGACCCCCCACGCCATCACCGGTCCGCCGTTGGCGAGGTTGTAGCCGGTCGATCCCGCCGGTGTAGCCACGACTAGCCCGTCGCAGCGCACGTTGCCGACGACCTCGCCTTCGATCTCGTAGGCGATCTCGGCGACGCGCTCGCCGACCTTGCGGTGGATCGCGATGTCGTTGACCGCCCGCCGAGCGTCCTGCGTCGATGCCCTCGCGTCGGTCTCGTCTGCGGTGCCCGAGCCCTCGGCGGAGGGCTGCAGCACGATCGCCGGCAGGCGCAGCAGCTCGAAGTCGCCGTCGAGCGCGCGGCGCATGCCCGCCTCGATCTCCCCCGGCTCAACCGTCGCGAGAAAGCCGATCTCACCGAAGTTGACGGCGAACACCGGCACGCTCGTCCCTGAGTAGAGCCGCAGCGCCTTGAGGATCGTGCCGTCGCCGCCGAGCACCAGACAGAGCTCGACGTCGTCCTTCACCGGCGCGTCGACGTGCAGGCCCGGGCAGCTCTGCAGGCCGTGCTTGCGCGTCTCCTCCGCGTCCAGGCGCAGCGTCACGCCGGCCGCGGCGGCCTGCTCGACCAGCCGTCGCAGCTGGTGCGTCGTGTCGTCGGGGCGTCGGTGCGTGAGCACGGTGAACTCCCTCACGGCTCCACCTCGCGCGCGAGTCGCTGCAGCCGCTCTCCGGCCGCCTCGTCGTCCTGCTCGCCGGGCAGGATCGCATCGGGCGGGCGCGCGTCGTCGCCGGGGCGACCAGGATCGGCCAGCCACACGAACGTCTCGCGGTTGCCCTTCGGTCCGGGCAGGCCGGAGGAGCGATACCCGAGCACGGCCGCGCCCAGCGACAGCGCCGCCTCGCCGACGGCCACCAGCGCTGCGCGGCGCTCGCCGGCGTCGCGCACGACACCGCCCTTGCCGACGCGGCCGCGGCCCACCTCGAACTGCGGCTTGACGAGCGCCAGCACGTCGTATCCGGGCGCCAGGCACGCCAGCACCGCTCCGAGCACCTTCGCCAGCGAGATGAACGACACATCGACGACCGCCAGGTCGGGTGCGTAGGCAAGCATCTGCGGCGTCAGCTCGCGGGCGTTGCAGCGCTCCATCACCGACACGCGCGGATCGTTGCGCAGGCTCCAGGCCAGCAAGCCGTAGCCGACGTCCACCGCGATCACCGCGGCGGCGCCGCGCTGCAGCAGGCAGTCGCTGAAGCCGCCGGTCGAGGCACCGACGTCAAGCGCGCGCCGGCCGCTCACGTCGAATCCCCAGTCGCCCAGCGCGTTGGCCAGCTTGATCCCCCCGCGCGAGACGAACTGCGGACGCTCGTCGACGCTCACGCGCTCCTGCACATCCACCATCTCGCCGGGCTTCACCGCACGGCGCTCGGCCGCCCCGACACGCACCTCTCCGGCCATCACCGACGCCGCCGCACGGCTGCGCGAGGAGAACAGCCCACGCTCGGCGAGCAGCGCATCGAGACGTCGCTTTCCCATGCCCAACGAACCCTTACACACAAGTGCCCCCGGTGCACCGGGGGCATCTGCCAAGGAGCTGGTCGCGCCGCGCGGGCTCAACTGTGAGCAAGCTCACAGTTGGTCATTGACTGTATAAGCGCCAATGATGCCGGGCAAGCGTGCCGCTAAGCCGGAAACAGCGTGCTAAGCCGCTCAAGGCACCGATTCATAAAGAGCGCCAGGAGCCGAATGTCCCGCAAGGTGACCATGTACTCACCTGCGCCGAGCGATATCTCGGGGGACAGGTCGCCCTCCACGCGCACCTTGGCCTGCTCGTTGGCGATGTCGAACTGAATCCCCATGACATTTGTGCCGTCTTCCAGAGTCGAGTCGGGTCGGATGATCCAGCGGCTGCGAAGCGTGCGCGGCGGATCATCGGGCGAGCGGTCCAGGACCCACTTCAAGCCCCTGATCCCGATGCTGCCCCATCGTGGCGCGAGTACTCGGTGCTTGTCCGAGTCCGACATCTCCTTGAGCAGCCACAGCGGGTGTCTCGCGCCTTCAAAGCCGCGCCATCGGTGGTAAGGCTGCAGCTCGTCAAGGACTGTGATCGCCGCCTTGCTTACATGGCGATGCTTGATGACTGGTTTTTCGAGGAAACGTTGCCGCGAGAGCGCAACGGGCAGTTCGACCTGACGTTTGATAGCTTCGACCTTATGCCGCCCGCGCTTGCGGGCCGCGAGCTGCCAGACAGCGTGATTGAGCGCCGAGATGCACTCATACGCGAACTCGCCGACGGTAACGCTGAGGGTGAGCGGGGGTTCCTCGATGATCCGCGCCTTTCCGACGTGGTGATCGATCTTGGCGTCGTAATCGACGGCCACTCGGTAGGGCTCACGTTCCAGGAACGTCCGGGCATCCGCCTCCAGTCGCTCAAGATGTTCCCCCGCTCTCTGGAGCTTGGCTTCGACGCCATCGAGTGGCCGTTCCAACGCTCGCTACCCTCGTCCTAGATGGCTGACGAGACGCACAACGCGGAGCCTACCCAGCAGACGAAACCGGCGAAGGGCAAACCGCTGACGATCCCCATACCAACGCGGGGAGCCTTCGACCGCTTCGTCAGGAAGGTGGCCGGTCCCCCAAGAGGTCGTAAACGCCCTGCCGAGACAGACCCGCCTCCCGAGCGATCCGAGTGATCGAGACGCCTTGCTCATGCGCCTGGCTCGCGTAGTCGCGTAGAGCAGCCGCCGCTTCGCGGCTTTCCTGTTTGAGCCGCGTCCGCTTCTTTGCCGCCCGCTTCAACGCGCGGATGATCGTGTCCTCGCTCATGCGTCGATCCGATCAAGCAACGCCGCGAACATAGATGTTTCGGCATAGCGGGCATTGCGCCGCCAGACGAACTCGTTCAGATAGCCCTGTAGCCAGCGGTGCGACACCTTGCGATAGGTGCCGCGAATCGCGGGCTTCAAGTGCCCGAAGAATCCCTCGATGGTGTTCGTGTGCGTGTCGCCTTCGACGTAGACGCCGGACGAGTGGTTGATCCGACTATGGGCCAGGAAATGGCGCTCCAAGCCTTTGTACGCGCCCCACTCGTCCGTGACGATGATCGATTCCGGTTCGACCCACTCAACGAGCTTCGCTTTCAGCGCGGGTCCACGGCGCGAGGGCAGGACAGTCGCCTTGACGCGCCCACCGCGTTCGACGGCAGCAAACACGGTTGCTCTACTACGTTCGCGCAGTTTCATCGCCTCGGAGCGCCGAGAACGCCCGAGAGCAATCTGCGGGTGCTGGCCGTGGGGTTTGCGTGGCTTACCGTCCACTGAGGTCTCATCGGCCTCTATGTCGCCTCTCAGCGGCTCTCCGTCGTCAGCCATCAACTCGTTGCGGATCTTGTTGAGCATCCGCCACGCCGTCCGGTAGGAGACGCCGATCTCGCGCTCTAGCTGCTTGGCCGACAGGCCGCAGCGAGTGCTAGCCATCATGTACATCGCGTAGTACCAGAGGTGCAGCGAGGTCGATGACTTGGCGAAGATCGTCCCTGCGGTCGGGTGGACGTGATGCCCGCAGCCGGTGCAGGTCCACGATTGGCGACCCTGAGCGGTCGCGTACTTCTTGAACACGCGCTCGCGCTCGCACTTCGGGCACTCGGCGTGTTCGCCGTCCGGCGCGTAGCGCTGGCGCCACAGATGCTCCAAGCACGAAGCATCGTCAGGGAACTCGCGCATGAACTCCATGAGCGAGAACGTCGAGTCCGAACAGGCCGTTCGGATCGGTTCGTGTCGATTGACGGGAGGCATAGTGTCAATATACTTGACAGAGCGGCGGATGTCAAGTCCCTTGACAGCAGGTCATCGCGTCCAGTCGTCCAATACCGAGGCGATGCTCGCCTCGGTCCCCGCTTGGCTCGATGCGCTCGATCCCGGGATAGCGCGATACGTAGACGTGCTCAACGCGTCCGGCGTCGAGACGTTTGAGTCCTGCGAGGGTGGAGACGGGCACGCCTTCACGGAGCCGACCATTCGCTTTTACGGCGAGCGCGGCGAGGGCTTCCGTGCCCTCTCCATCGCCGTCCAACACGACCTACCCGTGAGCGAACTCCGTCGCTACTGGCAGGTCAATCGCGCTGGGGAGCCAGAAGGTCCCCATTGGGAGCTGACGTTCCGCTCTAGAGGCGCGCGCATTCCTTGCACGGGGGACGCCCGGCAGTCCCCGGCGTCCTGTGCTCGGGCTTGATCCGTTTTCCGTCCTGGCATGCGTTGTTGTTGTGGTAGACGTTGCGCTCCCCACCATACTCGGGGACGCTGGTGTGGAATGGATTGACCTTCACTTGCTGTGCTCCAATCTCTGCGCGGGCCGCCCACTGGTATAGGACTACGAGACCCGAACAGTCGTTCGTAAGGATGTACGAGCCACCGGACACGACGCCGATCTGCATGCAAGGATCTCGCTGCGCCTTGCCATCTGGCTGCGCTTGCTGATGCTCCAAGGCGGCCCGGGCTGGTACCCGGGTCGCCGCACTTAGACTCACCGGCGTGCTCCTGATCCCCGCCCTCGCCGGCAGCGTCGTGCTCATTGGAGCCGGAGGCCTCATCCTCGCCACGGGCGGGTCGCTCCGGCCCGCAGGTGCAGCGCTGATCGGTCTAGGCGTCCTACTGCTGGTCCTAGCCGTGATCTCGGCTGCGAGCTACAACGCCTCCTAGCGAAGCCGCGCTTATATAGAGACTGACCAACTGTGAGCAAGCTCACACAGGTCCCCATACGGGGTGAGCATCATGGTGAGCGTACCCGCAGCACTGCAGCATCCCTCCTCCCTCGAGACGGCCCGCTTCCCCGGCGGGCCGTCTCATTTAACGCTCGACCGCGACGCTCGCGCCGGCCGCAAGACCGACCGTATAGACCATTGCTATCGGACTGCGCAGGAGCAGGCACTGGTACCGCGGGACACGACTCCCGCGCCCGCACGACTCCCGCGTAACAGCGGGCGCCGAACGCCACGAACGGCGCGACCGGGCGGCGGGACCCCGTCCCCGTCCACCCGGCCCACGATGACGGCTGAGCTCTAGGCCTCGACGATCGCCGAGGCGCGGTCGGAGATCGCCGCCAAGACCCGCTCGGCGATGCGCTCGGGCGTGAAGCCGACCTCCTCGTACAGGAGCGCTGGCTTGCCGTGCGTGACGTAGCGGTCGGGCAGGCCGACGCGCAGGATGCGGGGCGTCGCTCCTGTCTCGTTGAGCGTCTCCCAGACGGCCGAGCCGAAGCCGCCGGCGAGGACGCCCTCCTCGACGGTCACGAGCAGATCGTGCTCGGCGGCGAGCTGGGCCATCAGCCCGGCGTCGATCGGCTTGGCAAAGCGCGCGTCGACGACGGTGACGGAGATGTCGCGCCCGGCGAGCTCCTGCGCGGCCGCGAGCGCCTTGCCGACGCCGCTGCCGTAGCCGATCAACGCCACGCGCCGGCCGGCCGTTTCGCCGGCGCCGCCCTCGCGCAGGATCTCGCCCGTGCCGATCGCGATCGGTCGCGGCTCGCTCGGCAGGGGGACGCCCATTCCTTCGCCGCGCGGGTAGCGCATGGCGATCGGGCCGTCGAAGACGAGCGCCGTGCGCAGCATGTGCACGAGCATCGCCTCGTCGCGCGGCGCCATCAGCACGATGTTCGGCAGGCAGCGCAGGTAGGCGATGTCGAACGCCCCGTGGTGGGTCGGACCGTCGTCGCCGACGAGGCCGGCACGGTCCATGGCGAACACGACGTTGAGCTTCTGCAGGCACACGTCGTGCACGATCTGGTCGTAGGCGCGCTGCAGGAAGGTCGAGTAGATCGCGGCGACCGGCTTGACCCCCTCCAGTGCCAGGCCGGAGGCGAACAGGATCGCTTGCTGCTCGGCGATGCCCACGTCGAAGTAGCGCTCGGGCATCGCCTTCTGCAGGATGCTCAGCCCGGTGCCGGAGTTCATCGCCGCGGTGATCCCGACGACGCGCGCGTCGCGTTCGCACTCGCGCACCAGCGCCTCGCCGAAGACCTGGGTGTACTGCGGCGCCGGCACCTTCGCGGGCTTGGTCGTCACGCGGTCCTCGCGCGAGGCGGCGCTCGCGGGCAGCCCGTTGACGATCGACTTGGGCTTTGCGGCGTGCCACTCCTCCATGCCCTCCAAGCCGCCGTCCTCGGCCGGCGCGAAGCCCTTGCCCTTGACGGTGGCGATGTGCACGACGACCGGTCGTTCGGCCGCCAGTGCCTCGCGCAGTGCCTCGCGCAGCGTGCGAACGTCGTGGCCGTCGACGACGCCCATGTAGGCCCAGTCGAGCTCCTCCCACCACAGGCCGGGCGCCCAGAAGGCCTTGATCGACTCCTTCAGCTGGGGTCCGAGCCGCTCGAACGCCGAGCCGATCCCGCCGGGCAGGCGCGTCAGCCCGCCCTCGACCTCGGCGCGCGCGTGCCACAGCTTCGGGTTCAGGCGCACGCGGTTGAAGTAGCGCGACAGCGCGCCGACGTTCGGCGCGATCGACATGCCGTTGTCGTTGAGGACGACCACCATCGGCGTGCCCAGGCCGCCGGCCTGGCCGATCGCCTCGAAGGCGACGCCGCCGGTCATCGCGCCGTCGCCGATCACCGCGACGACCTTGCCGTCGGCCTCGCCGCCGAGGTGACGCATGCCCTCCTTCAGTCCGACCGCGTAGCCGATCGACGTCGAGGCGTGGCCGGCGCCCATGATGTCGTGCTCGGACTCCTCGCGCGAGCAGAACGGCGCGATGCCGCCGTACTGGCGGATCGTGGCAAGGCTGTCGCGCCGGCCGGTGAGGATCTTGTGCGGGTAGGCCTGGTGGCCGACGTCCCAGAGGATCTTGTCTTTCGGCGACTCGAGCACCGAATGCAGCGCGACGGCCAGCTCGCACGTGCCGAGGTTGGCGCCGAAGTGCCCGCCGATCTCACCGACTGTGTCGATGATGTGCTTGCGCACCTCCTGGGCGACGGTCGCGAGCTCCTGCTCGGACAGGCCGTGCAGGTCCTGCGGCCCGTCGATCGAGTCGAGCAGGCGCACAGGCTGGCGCGCAGCCGGCTGGCCCTCGCCGGCGTCGTCGTTGGACTTTGGCTTGCGGTTCATGTTCGCCTCATGATGTTCGCGTGTAGATGAAGTCGGTGATCTGCTGCAGCTCGTCGGTGTCAGAGCGCTGCGGGGCGCCCGCTGCGACGGGCGATCGCTGCGCCGCCTCGGCTAGCGCCTGCAAGGCCGTCTCGTGCGATTGCGCGGCCAGCTCGCGGGCGCGCTCGATCCCGAACTCACTGACATATGTCCGCTTGCCATGACGCTCATCGCTTCCTCGCGGCTTTCCCAGGGCATCGTCTGTGCCGGTTACGTCGAGTATGTCGTCGACGATCTGAAACAACACGCCCAACTCAGTGGCAAAACGACCAAAGGGATCCATTGCGGGTCCATCCGCGACCCCTCCCAACAGTAGTACGCACAGCACCGACGCCCCGATCAGACGTCCGGTCTTCAGCTCGTGCAGCCGGCGCAGAGCGGCCGGGCCGGCCGTCGTGTCCGAGCTGACGTCGGCGTACTGGCCGCCGACCATGCCGTTGACGCCGGTCGCCGCGGCCAGCTCGGCCGCCGCCAGCAGCACGCGCTCGGGCGCTGAGCGCTGGTGGGTGAGCAGATGGCGAAAGGCCTCGGCGTAGAGGCCGTCGCCCGCGAGGATCGCGACGTCCTCGCCGAACTTCACGTGGCAGGTCGGCTGTCCGCGGCGCAGCTCGTCGTCGTCCATCGCCGGCAGGTCGTCGTGGATCAGCGAGTAGGTGTGGATCAGCTCGAGCGCCGCCGCCAGCGGCATCACCTCGCTCGGCTGCAATCCCACGGCGCGCGCCGTCGCAAGCGCGAGCACGGGACGAATGCGCTTGCCGCCGGCGAGCAAGGAGTAGCGCATCGCCTCCTCCAGCCCCGCCGTCAGCGCCTCCTCGGAGAAGCGCAGATCCTGCAGGTAGCTTTCGACGTCCTGGCGCAGGTTCTCCGGGTAGGTGGCGCTCACGAGCAGCCGGAAGCCCTAGAGCAGGCTGTCCTGGCCGGGCGGCGGCGCCGACGCCTCGGCGCGACTGAGCTGCTCGAGCTCGGCGGCGGCCTGCGTGGCGAGCATCGCGCAGTCCTCGACCATCGTCGCCGCCGCGTCGGGCGACAGCTCGCCCGAGCGAAGCTGCTCGGCGGCGCGCTCCAGGCGCGCGATCACGTCGTCGAGGTGCTCTGTGCCGGTCATCGGATGTGCGCATTCTCGCGCACGTCGCGGAGGACTGCGCCCAGCACCCCGTTGACGAACCCCGGAGCCTCCGAGCCGCAGAACGTCTTGGCGCTCTCCACGGCCTCCTCGATCGCGCCCTCCGCCGGGATCGGCTCGTCGCCGGGTACCGCGTCCGGGTGCAGCATCTCGATCAGCGCGACGCGCATGATGCTGCGCTCCAGCGGCTGGATCCTGCCCACAGACCAGCCGTGCGCGTGGCGGTCGATCACCTCGTCGAGCTCGTCGGCGCGGTCGGCCGCCGCGTGCGCCAGCGCGCGCACGAACAGCGAGTCGCGCGCAGCAAGCGTCTCGGCCAGCGGCCGGCCGGTGAGATCGTGCTGGTAGAGCGCAACCACGGCCGCCCTGCGCTGCTCGGAGCGACGCATGCTAGGCGCGTGCCATGTACTCGCCAGAGCGCGTGTCCACGCGGATGCGTTGGCCCTGCTCGACGAACAGCGGAACCTGGATCACTGCGCCGGTCTCCAGCGTCGCCGGCTTGGTGCCTCCGCCGGAGACCGAGTCGCCGCGCAACCCGGGGTCGGTCTGCGTGACCTCGAGGTCCACGGCGCTCGGCAGCTGCACGTCGCCCGGCTGATCGTCGATGAACAGCACGTCGACCTCGCTGCTGGGCGTGCACCAGCGCAGGGTGTCGGCAACCGCCGCCTCGGGTATGGCGATCTGCTCGAAGGACTCCGTGTCCATGAAGTGCGCGTCGCTGCCGTCCGCGTAGAGGAACTGCATCTTGCGCGACTCCGTGCGCACCGAGCGAAACTTCTCGCCGGCGCGAAACGTGCGGTCGATCACGTTGCCGTCGGCGGCGCGGCGCAGCTTCGTGCGCACGAATGCGCCGCCCTTGCCCGGCTTGACGTGCTGGAAGTCGACGATCTTGAAGATCGTGCCGTCGACCTCGATGTGATTGCCGTTCTTGAACTGGTTGGTGCTCAGGACCACGCAGCCAGGGTACCGGGCGCGAAGCTTCACCCCAGCCGCCCGGCCGACTAGCCTGCTGGCCGCACCCCATGGCCGACCGCGACGACATCGACTTCACCTACTCGCTGACCGACCGCGTCTTTCGCCTGAGCATGGGCGAGCTCGCGGACTTCAGCGGCGCCAAGTACGACGGCGACTTCTCGCTGAGCCTCGAGCAGGCGCAGGCGCGCAAGCACGAGTACGTCGCCGAGCAGATCGGGATCGGTCCCGATCGGCGGGTGCTCGACCTCGGATGCGGCTGGGGGCCGCTGCTGAACTTCATCCGCGCCCGCGGCGCCAGCGGCCTCGGCGTCACCCTGTCCCAAGCGCAGTACGCGGCGTGCCGACGCCACGACCTCGACGTGCATCTCTACGACGCGCGGCGGCTGGACCGCGAGAGCTTCGGCGCCTTCGACGCCGTGGCCAGCCTCGGCGCCTTCGAGCACTTCTGCTCGCCCGACGAGTACCGCGCCGGGCGCCAGGAGGAGATCTACCGCGCCATCTTCGAGCGCGTCGCCACCGTGCTGCCGGCGGGCGGTCGCTTCTACCTGCAGACGATGGTCTTCGGGCGCAACATGATCCCGCTCGAGCAGGTCGATATAGACGCCTCGCGCGACTCCGACGCGTTCGTGCTCGCGCTGATGGAGCGCCAGTTCCCCGGCTCGTGGCTGCCGTTCGGCTCCGAGCAGGTGGTCAGCAGCGCCGAGCCCAGCTTCGAGCTGGTGTCGTCGTCAAACGGGCGTCTGGACTACATCGAGACGATCAGCCAGTGGAACGCGCGCGTCGGCGCGCGTAGCCTGCGCAAGTCGTTGCTGAAGCTGCGCCTGGTGCCGCGCTGGCTGACCAGCGCCGACTTCCGCCTGGCCTTCACCTCCGGCGTGAGCGCCAACAAGGTCTGCTTCGAACGCGAGCTGCTCGACCACTACAGGCTCGTCTTTCAGAAGCGCGGCTGAGCCGGCGCGCAAGCCCGGCTCAGCGAGCGTTTGCAAGCGACTCGAGCGGGTGGCTCGGCGGCCGTCAGGCCGCCGAGCCGAGAGCATCGCCGTGTCGATGCCGATCACCTTCAGCCGGCGCTGCAGCGCGTTGAAGGCAAACGCGTTCGTTTCCGCCATCGTGTAGTCGAGGATCGCGTAGTCGCCGAGGTCCGCGCCGGGCGGCACGAGCACCGCGCTGGCGAGCGGGATCAACTCCGCCAAGCGCTCGGCGATGCGTTGCTTGAGGCCCTCGTCGCGCGCCTTCTCGCGCAGGAACCAGGTGCCGTAGGCGACGTGGCGGTGCTCGTCCTGGGAGATCAGCTTGAAGCCCTCCGTCCAGCCGGGGAGGATCCCGTTGCGCTCCATGTAGTCGGTCAAGAACCACTGCCCGGTCAACGCGAGCGTTCCCTCGATGATCATGTGGTAGAGGGTCACGAAGTCGACCTTCGCCTCGATGTCGCTCGGGTTGGCGATCAGGCGCTTGCCCCAGTCGACGAGCACGCCGTCGAACATCTCGATGAACGCCGGGTTGAGGTCTTCGCGTGCTCGCGCCAGACGATCCTCGAAGCTTCCGTCGAGTCCGAGCACCTGCTCGTAGAAGCGGTTGAAGTGCTGCGCGTGGCGCGCCTCGTCGACCTGCTGCGTCGTCAGAAAGGCCTCTTCGGCCTGGCTCTCATAGGACATCACCAGCCCGGAGAACTGCGTCGTCACGCGCTCCTCGCCGACGAAGAACGAGGACAGGTTCCAGGCTATGTTCTCGCGCAGGTCGCCGTCCAGGTCGTTCCAGTCGGCGCGGTCCTGCTCGAAGTCGATCGTGTGCGACTGCCAGTTCTGGCGCTCCCACAGCTCATACAGCTCCTGCGGGGTCATCAGCTTCACCGAGGACAGCTTGGACTCGTCGGAGATGGTGCCGACGTCACCCTGACTGGTCAGATCAAGCAGCGAGGGCATGACGGATGAACCTCCCGATGGATGGTCGTGCGCGCTTGCAGACATGCTGTGGGCGACCATACCCGCTCGTGCACCGGCCGTGGCCGAGGGTGGAGCCCGGCGCCTGGAGCGCAGCCGGGCCCCGCGCCTCAAGCAACGGACGTCGAGCGCCGATGCCGAGATATGCGGCGAATCGCACGCGAGAACGCTCCATGCGCGCTCATCGCGCTGGCCGGCTGTGCCGTGCTCGCCTGGCTGGGGCTGTACGGCTTTGCCTGGAACGACTACGACAACGAGGCGCGCGCGGCCTTCGACGCACTCGTGCACGGCCACGTCGAGCAGTTCCTGCGCGTCGCCCCGGCCTACGGCGGCTCGCTCGTCGAGCGCGCGCCGTTCGCGCTGATCCCGGGCCTGTGGGGAGGCGGCGAGCTGGCCGTCTACCGCATGGTCGCCCTGCCCTGCCTGCTCGCCTCGGCGCTGCTCGGCGTGTGGCTCGTCGCGCGCATGCGCGGCGAAGGTCGCCCGGCGCTGCACCGCGCGCTCGCGCTGGCCGTGTGCGTCGCCAACCCGATCACGCTGCGCGCGCTGGAAGTCGGACACCCCGAGGAGCTGCTCGGCGCGTGCCTGTGCGTCGCGGCCGTGCTGCTCGCCAGCAAAGACCGCGGGCTCTGGGCGGGCGCAGCGCTGGGACTGGCGATCGCCAACAAGGAGTGGGCTCTGCTTGCCGCCGCACCCGTTCTGCTCGCGCTGCCGGTGCGCCGGCGCGTGCCCTGCCTGGCGATGGCGATTGCCATCGCGGGCGCCGTGCTCGCGCCGCTGGCGCTCGTGGGTTCCGGCGGCTTCGTGTCGGCCACGCGCGCCACCGCAACGGCCCCCTCGGCGATCTTCCAACCGTGGCAGATCTGGTGGTTCTTCGGCGAGCACGGTGCGCTCGTGCACGGCGCCTTCGGCGCGGCCAAGCCCGGCTATCGGATCGCCCCCGGCTGGACCGCGACGATCAGCCATCCGCTCGTCGTCGTCGCCGGGCTGGCGCCGGGCATCGCGCTGTGGGCGCGCCGGCGCGGCGGCCGGGTCGGCCTGCGCGGCGCCCTGCTCGCGCTCGCGCTCGCGATGCTCCTGCGCTGCGTGCTCGACACGTGGGACACCGAGTACTACCTGCTGCCGTTCGTCTTCGCCGTGCTTGCTTGGGAGCTCTGCGCCCCGGGACCGGCGCGACCCCCGGTGCTCGCGCTGTCCAGCAGCGCGCTCGCGTGGCTGAGCTTTCAATGGCTGCCGGCGCACGTCTCGCCCGACCTGCAGGCGGCCGTGTTCCTCGCCTGGTCGCTGCCGCTGGCGGCAGTGCTCGCCCGGCGGCTGCTGCTACCGCGCCGAGCGGCCCGCGCCGGTCACGACGGGCGCGGCGAGCCTCGCGGCGCTCACGAGATGACCGTCAGCGCCTTGTCCAGGCCGTTGAGAACCTCCTGACCGTCCTCGCGGACGACCAGTAGATCCTCGATCCGCACGCCGAGGAGTCCGGGCAGGTAGACGCCCGGCTCGACCGTCACCACGTTGCCCGCCAGCAGCCGGCGCTCCCCTTCGGTGCGCGACAGGCGAGGTCCCTCGTGGATCTCCATGCCCACGCCGTGGCCGAGGCCGTGGCCGAAGTGCTCTCCGTGCCCTGCGCGCTCGATCGCCTCGCGGGCGACCGCGTCGACCTCGCGCCCGGTCGGGCCGGCGCGCACGGCGGCGACGCCCAGTTCCTGGGCGTCGAGCACCAGCGCGTAGATCTCGCGCGCCTGCTCTGACAGTCCCTCTCCGGTCGCGTACGTGCGCGTGCAGTCCGAGCAGTAGCCCTCGTGCAGTGCTCCCCAGTCGATCGTCACGAGCACGTCGCGGGCGATCGGCTCGGCGCGCGGCTCGGCGTGCGGGAGCGCCCCGTGCGAGCCCGCGGCGACGATCGACGGAAAGCTGGCCGACTCGGCGCCCAGCCGGCGCATGCGCAGCTCCAGGTCGATCGCCACGTCACGCTCGCTGCGCCCGACCAGGCCGCCTTCGAGCAGGCCTCGCAGGGCCTCGTCGGCGAGCAGCGCGGCCGCGCGCATGCGCTCGATCTCCTGTGCGTCCTTGACCGCGCGCAGACGCTCGACGGCCCCCGCACAAGGCGCCAGCTCCCAACCCTGCGCCAGCGCCTTGCGCAGGCGCTCGTGATCGGCGACCGTGACGCTTGCGTCGTCGAAGCCCAGCGTCCCACCCGAGCCTGGCAGCGTCCGCGCCGCCGCCTCCAGCAGGTTGCCGGTGACGATCTCGCGCGCCAGCACCGGCGCGACCTGTTCGGCCGACTGGGTGGTGTAGCGAAAGTCCGTCAGGAAGCGGTGCCCGTCGGCCTGCTCGCCGGCGGCGAGCAGCACCAGGCCGTTGCTGCCGGTGAAGCCGGTCAGGTAGCGCACGTTCACCGGCGTGCTGACGAGCAGCGCGTCGACCCCGCGCTCGGTCAGCTCGCCGGCCAGCCGCTCGATGCGCTGCTCCTCGCGGGTCTGCGCGACGGCGCTCGTCACGAGCCGCCCCGGTCGAGCTCTTCGCGCAGCAGCTTCAGCGCGTCGGTGTAGCCGTCGGGCCCGCGACCGGAGACCGTCGCGAAGCACAGATCGCCGATCACCGACGTCCGCCGCCAGGCCTCGCGGCTCTGCACGTCTGAGAGGTGGATCTCCAGCGCCGGCAGCGCGGCGATCTCCAGCGCGTCGCGGATCGCCCACGCGTAGTGCGTCCACGCGCCCGGGTTCAGCAGGATCGCGTCGGCCTCGTCGCGCAGCTCGTGCAGGCGCTCGACGAACGCACCCTCGTAGTTGCTCTGAAAGAAGCTCGTCCGCAGGCCGAGCTCGCCGGCCTCCGTCGCGATGCGCTGCTCCAGCTCGGCGAGCGTCAGCGTCCCGTACAGCGCCGGATCGCGCCGGCCGAGCTGGTCGAGGTTGACCCCGTGCATGACCGCGATGCGGTTTCGCGACTCAGTCATCGTGTTCGGCGGTCATCGCCTGCCAGCTCAAGGACGGCCGACCGCAGCTCGCCCGGCGCGATCTCGCAGCCGATCCGCGCGTCGCCCGGCTCGCCGACGAGCACGAACGGCAGCGACTCGCCGACGCGCTTCTTGTCGCGTGCGACGGCGCGCAGGACGTCCTCCACCTCGGCGCCGTCGAGCGTGACCGGCAGGTCGCGCTGGCGCAGCATCTCGCGGACCTGCTCGCGCAGCGCGTCGGCGCCGGAGAGGCGCAGCGTCGCCAGCAGGCCGAGCCCAACGGCCTCGCCGTGGCGATAGCGCGCGTAGCCCGTCGCCGTCTCGATCGCGTGACCGACCGTGTGCCCGAGGTTCAGCACCTGCCGGCGCCCGGCGTCGCGTTCGTCGGCGGCGACCACCGCGAGCTTGGTGCGCGCACAGGCGAGGATCGTCTGCTCGTCGAGGTCGGCGCCCGCCGAGACGCGCTCCCACAGCGCCCCGCCGGCGATCAGCGCAGTCTTGAGCACCTCGACCCAGCCGGCGGCGAGCTCCCGCTCGGGCAGGCTCTGCAGCGTGTCGGGATCGACGAGCACGCCCGCCGGCTGGTGGTAGACGCCGACGTAGTTCTTCGCCTCGGGCAGATCCACGCCGGTCTTGCCGCCGTAGGCCGAGTCGACTTGGGCCAGCAGCGTCGTCGGGATGTGCACGATCGGCACGCCGCGCTGATAGGTCGCCGCACAGAAACCCGCGAGATCGCCGACGACGCCGCCGCCGAGCGCCACCACGTGGTCGCCGCGGTCGGCCTGTCGCGCCAGCAGCGCGCGCCAGACCGACTCCGCGACGGCGAGCGTCTTGTGCTGCTCGCCGGCCGGGATCGCGATCGTGCCCGCCAGCCCCTCCAGCTGGTCGCCGTACAACCGCCCGACGGTCTCGTCGGTCACGCAGAACGGCCGCGACACGGTGCGGTCCAGCGGCCACAGCTGGGCCGGCTCGCGCGCCCCCGCCGCGCGCAGCAGGCCGCGCCCGATCAGCACCGGGTACTCGCCCGCGGCGCTCTGCGCCCAGACCATGCGCATTCCCGGCGGGGCGGCGGCCAGCGCGCGCAGCACGTCGAGCACGTGCGTGGCGCCGCCGCGCACCAGCGGCGGCAGGAAGGCGTGGGCGTGACGCTCGTAGAGCTGGCGCCGCTCGGCGTGCAGCGCCAGGAAGGCCTCGCGGTCGCGCGCCAGCGGGCGGCCGAGCGCTCCCGGCGACGCCTCGGCAGGGCGCCCCACGCGCTCCCACGCCTGCTCGGCCTCGATGTCCAGCAGCACCACGACGTGCGGCTCGAGCGCCACGCGAACGCGCTCGGAGAGGATGCTGCCGCCTCCCAGTGCGATCACCGCGCCGGGCTCGGCGGCGTCGAGCAGCTCGCAGACGACCTGCTCCTCGGCGGCGCGGAAGGACGCCTCGCCGTGCAGCTCGAACTCCGTCGCAGGCGAATGCCCGAAGCGCTGCGCCAGCAGCTCGTCGCTGTCGAGCGCCGTGACGCCGAGCGCCTGCGCGAGCTCGGCGGCGACGGTCGACTTGCCCGCGCCCATGAACCCGATCAGCACGAGCGCCCGTCGCGGCGCGCCCGCTACGTCGGCCATCCGATCCGCTCGCCGTAGGCGCCGACCGCCTGCAGCACGTCGTCGATGTGGTCGCCGCCGAACTTGCGCCGGTAGGCATCGGCGAGCACGAACGCGACCATCGCCTCGCCGACGACGCCCGCCGCGGGCACCGTGCAGGAGTCGGTGCGCTCGCGCAGCGCCTGCGCGGGCTCGTGGGTCTCGGTGTCGACCGAGCGCAGCGGCTTGGTCAGCGTCGGCAGCGGCTTCATCGCCCCGCGCACGATCAGCGGCAGGCCGTTGGTCATCCCGCCCTCCAGCCCTCCGGCGCGGTTGGTCTCGCGGTAGTAGCCGCGCTCTGTGGAGTAGTAGATCTCGTCGTGCGCCTGCGAACCGGGCAGACCGGCGACCGTGAAGGCATCGCCCAGCGATGCGCCCTTGACGGCCTGGATCGAGCAGATCGCCATCGCCAGGCGGCCGTCCATCCGCTCCTCCCAGGAGACGTGCGAGCCCAGTCCCGGCACCAGCCCGAACGCCTGCACCTCAAACACGCCGCCGAGCGACTCGTTGGCCTTGCGCAGGTCGTCGATCTCGCGCACCATCGCGCGCGTGGCATCGGCGTCCAGGCAGCGCACGGGCGAGCTGTCGGCCTCGGCGAAGTCCTCGAGCGTGAGCGCGCGCCCGGGCTCGGGAGCGTGCACGGAGGCGATCTGCACGACATGCGAGCGAACCTCCACGCCGAGTGCCCGCAGGAACGTCTTGCACAGCGCCCCTCCGGCGACGCGCGCGGCCGTCTCGCGCGCCGAGGCGCGCTCGAGGATGTTGCGCACGTCGCTGTGCTTGTACTTCTGCGTGCCCACGAGGTCGGCGTGGCCGGGGCGCGGAAGGTGGACCTCGGCCACCTCCTGGTCGACCGGCCACGGGCTCATGCGCTCCTCCCAGTTGGCGTAGTCGCGGTTGGCGACCTGCAGGGCGATCGGGCCGCCCAGCGTGCGGCCGTGGCGGATGCCCGCGGTGACCTCGGCGGCGTCGCGCTCGATCTTCATCCGCCCGCCGCGACCGTGGCCGAGCTGGCGGCGGGCCATGTCGCGATTGAGATCCTCGGGCGTGATCGCCAGCCCCGCCGGCAATCCCTCGACGAGACACGTCAAGCCGGGGCCGTGCGACTCGCCGGCGGTTATCAGACGGAGCGTCACGCTCCTAGCTTATTTGCTGGGCCGTCCGCCTCAGAGCGAGGCGCTCCACGCGGCCATGTGGGCGCGACCGATCAGAGATCGGCCGGCGAAGGCCCGGTGCTGGGCGAACACGAGCACGCCCTTGTCGGCGGAGTAGCGCATGCCGGGCAGCGCGGACAGGCCGACGCTGCGAAGCAATTGCAGCCCGGCCTTCGATTCCGCGCGGAAGATCCGGCGCGCGGCCGACGCCGACGCCTTGCTCGCGTCGATGCTCACGACCTGCAGCTGGTAGACGACGGGGGTGCCTTCCGGCGGCACGTATTCGAGTTCCTCGAGCTGCCCTGCTTTGAGGTCGATCGTCTGGCACTGCGATGCGTTGGGCAGGCAGGCGGCGCTGCCGCGCAGGATCGCTTCGCCGACGAGCGTGAACGACGCGCTCTTGCCTCCGGCCGTCACGCCGCGGAAGACCACCAGCGGCTGTGCGGTCGATGGCAGCGGCTGCTGGCGCTTGAGGTGTTCATACGGCGTCAGCGTCGGGCTGGGCGACGGTGAGCCGGCCGGCACGGCGCCGAACAGCACCGCGACGCGGTAGACGGTCTGCTTCTTGGGCTTGCTCGGCGACGGTTTGCTTTCAGGCGTCGAGGTACCACCGCCCTGGGAGCCGGAGCTCGATTCCGAGCCCGCGCCGGGGGTCGTCGTGGAAGCGCCCGACGGGGAGGAGGAGGACGATCCCGAGCCTGCGCTCGTGCCGGCGCTCGCTTCAGAGGCTGTCGACGCGCTCGGCGCCTTGGCTCCGGGCAGCGGCGCAAAGGGGTTGCGCGACACGCCGGCGGCGCGATGCGAGGACCCGCTGGTCGTCTCGGCCACCGGCTGACCGATGTCGGTCGGCGCCTGGGTGACGGCGATGCTCGAGGCCGAGACACCCGTCGACAGCGGCGACACGGTCGAGGCGACCGGCGCCGGAGTCGAGGCCGAGCTACCACCGCCCAGGATCGCGTAGGCCAGCGCGCCGACGAGGGCGACGCCGAGCAGGACGAGGATCGGCAGGATGCGCCGGTCGAGCAGGTCGGCCTTCAGAGAGCCGAGAAAGTCGGTCATGGGGTCACCCTGGCGATCGCGGGAGCGGCTGGGGAGCTGGTCGAGCCGGTGCCGGAGACGGGCGTCGTGGAGGCTCCCGTGGGAGACGCCGCGGTCGCGCCGCCGGTCAGGCTCTGCGTCGCGGGCAGCACGTACGCAGTCGCCGTGATCGTGCCCGTCAGGTGTTCGGTCGGCTTGGCGCCAACGGGGGTCGTGCTCGTCGACGGCGACAGCTTGGTGCTCTGGATCGTCAGCAGGCGCCCGCTGACCTGCAGGCCACCCGATGTGGTCCGGGTCGTGAAGCGGTTCATCTGCTGGAACAGGTGATAGAGGTCGTTGAAGCTGCCGTTGAACACGAACGTGAAGGGCATCTGCGTGAAGCCGGCGCTGGCGACGGCCGCCGCGGGGGCGTTCGCCGTCGAGCCCGACGTGCTCGCGGCGCCCGCGCCGGTTGAGATCGAGGTGAAGTCGACGTGCTTCTGGTTGGACGCCTGCGCGAGCTGGTAGATCAGCGAGGGAACTTCCTGGCCCGCCGGCACGGCTTTGCCGAGGCTCACGATCGACGCGTACGCCGAGGAGTAGCGCACCTGATCGGCGCGTGCGCTGGCGACCTGCCCCTCGGCGCTTGCCAGCAGCGCGTTGGCGGTGGCCACCTGCGCGTTGAGCGAGGAGGCCTGCTTGCGCTCGGGCGCGACCACGAGCAGGTACACGGCCGCGAGCATTGCAAGCGCCCCCAGTCCGATCAATACGAGACGGTCGCGACTGGTCATCGCCCTGCTCCCTTCTGCGAGGTGAGCTTCGCCGTCGAGCTGATCGTCGATGAGCTCGGCAGCGGATCGAAGGTGATCTGCACGGTGAACGCGGGATCGTTGCTTTCGCACTTGCCTGCCGCGCTCGAGGCGGCGCCACCCCCGCCGGACTTGGTCGAGCTCTGCAGCGCAACGCCGCTGACGCCGTCGATCAGGCGCAGGCGCTGGAGTGTCAGAGCCACCTCCTGCTGACTGGTCGCGCAACCGCTGAGAGTGAAAGTGGGAACGCTCCCCGGCGGCGTGGCCGAGGTGGCCGTGACACCGGCGGCGCCTGCTGCGGCCGAGGCCGCCGACGCCGCGGAGGAGGAGGATGAACCGCCGGAGGTCGACGGCGTGGACGCAGCGGAGGTGGACGTCGGGCCGACCGTGCCGTCCAGCGACGCGATCGCGGCGTCACGCGGCAGCACGCGCCCGAGCTCGTGGAACGCATGCGCCCAGTCAAAGCGCGCGTCGACGAGATCCGACACGGCCTGCAGGCGCTGCTGGCGCAGCGCGGCGAAGCTCGTGTACGGCGCCAGCTGCGCGACCTCGGCCTGCGCGCTCTGAGCGCGCGCGGTCAGCGACGCGGCCTGCGCGCGGCGGCTGGAGACCTGATGGTGGGCGATGCCGTACAGCAGCGCGAGGATCGCCAGCCCGCCGAGGATCGCGAGCACCGCGTAGGCGCCGCCACCGGAGCGACCCGCACCGGGCGTCGGGCCCGAACGGCTTTCCGACGGGATCAGGTTGACGGCCCTCATCGGGGCGCCTCCTCGCAGGCAAGCCCGGCGGCCACCGACAGGCGGTTGGTGGAGACCTTGCCGGCCAAGCCGGCGTCGGCCACGCCGACCGAGTCGCTGCGCACCTCGAAGCCCAGCGAGGCCTGCAGCGCCTCGGCGAAGCCGGGTAGGTCCAGCGCAGCGCCGCTGAGCACCACGTGGGAGACCTGGCCGCCTTCCTCTTGGGAACGGTAGAAGTCAAGTGAGTTGCGCACCTCGCCGGAGATCTCGCGGACGCCGTTCTCGAGCACGGCGCGCACGTCTGCGTCGGAGTCCGGCGTCGCCGGCTGCGACCCGGGCTCGCGCGCCTGTATGGCGGCGGCGATCGTCTCGGAGTAGCCCATCGCGATCTCGCGTGCTTCATGGTCCTCGGGGCTGAGCGCAACGTCAGGCTCAGCCGAGGCATCGGGCTGCGGCGACTCGCTGGCCGCCTCGGGCTTGGCGAGCGCGATCGTCGCGGGCTCGACGGCGGGCGCGGAGAGATCGACCCCGTTTAGCAACGTGCGCGCCTGTTCCACGGCAATGCCTCGACGCTCGGCGATCTCGCCGGCCATCGACTCCAGTCCGCCGCCGACGACGCGAGTGAAGCGACAGATCGTCCCGTCGGCGATCGCCAGGTTGGTGAGGCCGTCGACGTTCAGATAGAGCACCCGGCCCTCCTGGTCTTCGACGCGGTGATGCAGCGAGCGGATCAGGGCGAAGGCCGACAGATCGATGCCCTCGGGCGTGAGTCCGGCGCCGCGCAGCGCGGCGAGCAGCTTCTCGACCATGTCGCGCTGAGCGGCCACGAGCACGACCCGCTGGCGCGGGCCCGCGGGAGTGTCGATGATTCCGAGGGGGTGAAAATCGAGCACGGCGCTGTTCAGCGGCATCGGCACCTGGTCCTGCGCCTGGAAGCGCACGACGGCCGCGAGCTCCTTGCGATCGGTCACCGGGGGCAGCTCGAGCGTGCGCATGACTGTCCGCTGGTTGGCGATGCCCACGCGGACGCGCTTGCCGAGCTGGTTCTCGGCGAACAGCTCGCGCAACGCCTCGCTGAGCGCGTCCTGATCGACGACCTCGCCCTCACGGACGACGTCGGAGCCGAGCGGCATGGCCGCGGCGCGTTCGGCGAGGATCGAGCCGTTGACGCGCGCCTTGACGGCGGCGATCAGACCCGGCTGGACGTCCAGGCCGACGACGTCTGCGCCGGGGCGCCCGCCGAGCTTCAGGTCAGCGAGCCGGCCGAGCTTCAAGTTGGGGATAGATGGCATCTTTACGGGGGTCATGGTCTAGGGCGAGCGGGGCACTCGCAGGTCCCGTATCGGCGCGACGACCGGCGCGCTTTAGGGCTGCGTGCGCTGCTACAGGAAGTGGTTGACATAAAGGTCGATCAGCGGCTGACCGGCGAACACCCCGACGAGCGCTCCGAGCGCGAGGAACGGGCCGAACGGGACCGCCGTCTTGCGCCCTTGCGACGCGCCCTTCTCGGCGATGATCATCACGCCGACGAGCACGCCGGCGAGCAGCGCCACGAGGATCGCCGGTGCGACCGCGCGGCCGAGAAACAGGCCCATGACGCCGGCGAGCTTGACGTCGCCCATGCCCATCCCGCCGGGATAGGCCAGCGCGGCCAGCAGCAGCAGTCCGCCTGCGCCAGCTCCGGCGATCAGCCGTTCGGGCTCGCCGGCCGGATCGAGCGCCAGCCCGATCGCGAGAGCAAGCACCGCGCCGAGCGCGGTCAGTCGGTTGGGGATGATCCGGTGCTCGAGGTCGATCAGCGCAGCAGGGACCACGAGCAGGATCAGCGCGACGCTGAGAGCGACGCCGGACGCGGAGGTGTGCGCCAGCACGGCGCCGACGCACAGCGCTGCGGTGAGCACCTCGACGAGCGGGTAGCGCAGGGATATCGGCGCGGCACAGCTGCGACAGCGCCCGCGCAGCAGCAGCCACGAGAGGATCGGGATGTTGTCGTAGGGCTTCACCGGCGTGCCGCACTTCGGGCAATGCGAGGCCGGCGAGATCAGTGACTCGTGGCGCGGCAGCCTGTAGGAGACGACGTTCAAGAACGAGCCGACGATCGCGCCCAGTACGCCTGCGAAGGTGATGGCCTCCATGTGGTAATGATCGGCCGACGGGCCGGGAGGCTTGAGCCGCAACGCTCTCGCTAGCGTCAGAGCACGTCATCAAGGGCACGCGAAAGGGGGTGGCCATTTGGCCACCCCCTTTCGTCAGACCTACGCCGAGCCTGAACAGTCAGGCGGGCGGCTCTCTACCTACCAGGAGCCGGTCGCACTGCAGCCGCCTTTTCCAAGCGGCGTGCAAGTGCGTTCGACGCTTCCAGCCGTGCTTTTGAGCGTGTAAACGGCGCCGGTGCCCTTTGCGGTGGATGAGACGGTGAAGCTTTCGCTCGTGACCGCCCCGAGCCCCGCAGTCGCGGTCGTCGTGTCGTTCAGTGTGGGCTCGATTTTCTTCAGTTCGGGAAGCGTAGCTTCCGCGAAGCTGCCGTTGTGTTCACTTGCGAAGGCCTCAATCGTCGTCTGCAGGGTTCCCACCTGCGTCTTGGCGGCGGAGTCGTTGGCCTTGCTCGTCTGGCTGAGGAAGGCCGGGATGGCGATCGCGGCGAGAATGCCGATGATCAGGATGACAACCAGAAGCTCGATAAGAGTGAAACCACCCTCATTGCTCAAGCGCTGGCGCAGTCGATATAGCATGTGAATCCTCCTAGGATCCGTTTACAGAGCGCCAGCTCTTGGTCCATCGCCCGCAAGTGGCGATGCGTCCCCCGGTCGACCGGTCCGCGAGGACCGGCTTGTGAGAGCCGCCGGCTTTGCTTACACACCCCGAGGGGTGCACTGCCTTGGCACCTCGACACTGGCTTTGTCAGCCGGTGCATCGACCTCGGCTCCTGCGATCTTTAGTTCTGCATCCCGCTTGGACGCATGCACTATTCCGGCTCGGCGGAATCCTCGGTCTCGGCGACAGCCTGTGGTGTGTCCTTGAGCCACTTCCCCTGCGCATCGATGCCGGGGACGCGCACGCCGCTGCCATCGCACCACGGACAGGTGACGCTGTTGGGCGTCCCGCCCAGGTTGGAGATCACCTTGCCGGTGCCGCGGCAGGGCATACACTCCCGCGGCCCTTGGGACTGCTCCGTTCGATCTCCGCTGTCGGTTTGCTCGCTCGCCACGAGGCGATCAGACTAGCGTTCCGCAGATGAGAAGACCCGTTCGTGCACATCAGTGGGTCGCGCTGGCGGCGATCACCGCCGCCGCGGCGGCGCTGCGGCTGATCCTGATCGGCAAGGTCGCACCGGACCCCTTCTATGACGCAGCCGTGCGCAGCATGGGGCTGTCCTGGCACAACTTCTTCTTCGGCGCGTTCGAGCCCGGGGCGAGCGTGTCGATCGACAAGCCTCCGGTCGATCTGTGGCTGCAGGTCATCAGCGCGAAGGTGTTCGGCTTCTCCTCCACCACGCTGAAGCTTCCCGAGACCTTCGCCGGCATCGCCGCCGTGCCGCTGCTGTTCCTCGCCGTCAGGCGCATGTGGAGCACGACCGCCGGGCTGGCCGCGGCGGCGTCGCTGGCCGTCCTGCCGGTCGACGTGATCACCTCGCGCAGCGACACGATGGACTGCGTGATGATGATGCTGATCGTGCTCGCGCTGCTGTTGATCCTGCGCGCGTGCGACACGGGCCGCTCGCGCTGGCTGCTGGGCGGAGCGGCCGTGATGGGCCTGGCCTTCGATGTGAAGATCCTCGAGTCGCTGGTCGCGCTCCCGGCGCTGGCCGTGATCGCGCTGCTCGGCTTTCCGGCGCCGCGCGGGCGGCGGGTCCTGCATCTCGCGGCGGCCGGCGCGGTGTACGTCGTCGTCGCGCTGGCGTGGCTCACGGCCACCCTGCTCGTGCCCGCGCACGACCGGCCGTGGGCGATCGGCGCGACAAACGGCAGCGCGTGGAACGCCGTGTTCGTGTTCAACGGCACCGAACGGCTCGGCGGCAAATCGCCTGAACCGCAGTTCACCGTCTACGAGCCGGGCCACAAGTACCCGGTCGCCACGCAGTCCCAGCGCGACCACATACCGATCGTCCCACCGTCGCCGACGCGCCTGCTGGCGCGCGTCGGCCCGCTCTCGGGCGAGCGCCTGGGGATGGAGCTGCTGGCCGCGCTGCTGCTCGGGATACCGGCGCTGCTGTGGGGCCTGCGCCGTCGCCGAGCCGCCGCAGATGGCGACGAGGACGAGGACGAGGCCGAGGCCGAGGACGATCAGGCCGAGCGGCGGCTGGGGCTCGCAGTCGCCGCGGGCCTGGGCGTCTGGCTGCTCACGGGGATCGTGCTGTTCAGCCACATGGCCCGGCTGCACCCGCGCTATGTCGAGGGTCTCGTGCCCGCGGTGGCCGCGACGCTCGGCATCGGCGCTGCGTGGGCCAGTGAAGCGCGCGGGCGAGCGCGGCTGGTCGTCCTCGCGCTGAGCCTCGCGGCGGTCGTCTTCTACGGCGAGCGACTGCTCTATGGCACGTCGGTGGAGTGGTGGATCACGCTCGCCGGTGCGCTGGGCGCGCTGGCGCTGGCGGCGCTGGCGAGATGGTCGGCTGTGCCGCAGGCGCTGCGCTCGCTGATGGCGCCGTCGGGCGTGCTCGCGCTGACGCTCTGTGCAGTGCTCGCGATCTCCGTCGGCACCGACATCACATCGATCGACGGCCACGTCACCGACGCGGGCTACGTCGGCGCCCTGCCCCTGCAAGAGCAGCGCCTGGTGAGCAACTACCTGCGCGCCCACCAGGGCAGCGCCCGCTATGAGGTGGCTGCGCAGTCGGCCACGCAGATCGGCTCGCTGATCGTGCAGGACGCGCGCCCGATCGTGATCCTCACCAGCTACGGCGCGCGCGTGTTCACGTCGGTCGACAAGCTCAAGCGGCTGATCGCCGCCGGCGAAGTCAAGTACGCCTTCCTGAACTCCCCCTGCCCGCACCGCTTCTCGCCGAAAAACCCCGCCTGCTCTGCGCCGGCGCTGTGGATCCGCGAACACGCCACCGACGTATCGCGCAAGGCGGGGCTGGACCGCGGCAAGGTGCTCTGGCGGCTCCCCGGGGCGGCGCCGTGAGCGGCGCGCCGAGCGATGGCTCGCTGCAGGCGCTCGTAGCGACGGCGCGCGCTTCGGGGCGCCTGGCGCTGGACACCGAGTTCGTCGGCGAGGGCCGCTACCGCACGCTGCTGTGCCTGATCCAGCTCGCCGTCGCCACGCACGACGGCGAGGACAAGCGCATCGAGGTGCTCGACCCGCTCGCCGACGGCTTCGACGGCGCGCCGCTGGCCGCGCTGCTGGCGGATCCCGATGTGGAGATCGTCGTCCACGCCGGGCGCCAGGACATCGCGCTCGCGCGCCGGGTGCTCGGCACGGAGGTGACCAACGTCTTCGACACGCAGGTCGCCGCCGGCTTTGCCGGAATGGGCGCGCAGTCGTCGTATGAGTCGCTACTCAACGACGCGCTCGGCGTGCGCCTGGCAAAGAGCGCGAGCTTCACCCGCTGGGACGTGCGACCGCTGTCGGCCGAGCAGCTGGCATACGCGCGCGGCGATGTCGAGCACCTGCTGGCGCTCGCCGGCGAGCTGCAGCGCCGCCTGCACGAGCTCGGGCGCCTGGAGTGGGCGCGCGAGGAGTGCGCCGCGCTTGAACGCTCCAGCGACGAGCGCGACCTGCAGGCGGTCTTCGCGCGCCTGCCGCGGGTGCGCAACCTGACCCCCTCCGCCCGGCCGATCGCTCGCGCGCTGGTGCAGTGGCGCGAGGAGACCGCGGCGCGGCGCGATCGCCCTGTGCAGGGCGTGCTCGGCGACGCGGCGCTGATCGAGATCGCCAAGCGCAAACCGACCACGACCGCGCAGCTGGAGCAGATCCGCGGCTCCGGCGCGGCGAGCCTGCGCAAGCGTGGCGAGGAGCTCGTGGAGGTCGTTCGCCGCGCGCGTGAGTCCGCGCCCGAGCCGGCGCCAGCGGAGGCTCGCCCGCCCGCGCCCAGGCCCGAGGACGCACCGCTGATCGCCCTGGGCGAGGCGCTGCTGCGCGCGCGCGCTCGCGAAGCCGCGATCGCCTACGAGCTGCTCGCCGCGCGCGCCGATCTTCAGGCGATCGTCACGACGTGGCGCGCGGGCGGCGCGGAGGCCGACGTGCGCACGCTGCGCGGATGGCGGCGCGAGCTTGCAGGCGCCGAGCTGCTCGCGCTGCTGGGCGGGCGTGTATCGCTGTCGGTGCTCGACGGAAGCCTGCAGATCGCCGGGCCGGCGTCCGCCTGAGCGATCGGCGCGGGCGCCTATTTGATGTTGTTGTACACCGTGAACAGCGGCAGGTACATCGACACCACGATGAAGCCGACGATGCCACCGATCACGACGATCATTATCGGCTCGAGAATCGAGGTCAGCGCCTTCACGGAGGCTTCCACCTGATCCTCGTAGAACTCGGCGACCTTGTCGAGCATCGCGTCCAGCGCGCCGGTTTCCTCGCCGACGCCGACCATGTGTGTGACCATCGTCGGGAAGATCGGCGCCTGCGCGAGCGGCGCGGCGATCGTGCCTCCACGCTTGACTGAGTCGATCACGCCCTCCATCGCCTCCTCGATGGCGACGTTTCCTCCGGTCCGACCGGTGATGTCGAGCGCCAGCAGCAGCGGCACTCCGGCGCTTGTGAGCGATGACAGCGTGCGCGACCAGCGCGCCACGGCGATCTGCTGAACGATCGTGCCGATCTTCATCGGTATGTGCAGGCGGAAGTGGTCCCATTGCGGACGGCCCCACGAGGACCTCTTCCACTTCAAGAAAGCGAAGGCCGTGCCCCCCGCCAGCAGAAAGATCAGCCACCAGTAGCCGGTCACGGCGTGCGAGAGGAACACCGACACCTTGGTGATCGAGGGCAGTTCGCCACCGAATTGCTTGAAGACGCCCTCGAACACGGGCACGAGGAACGCCACGAGTGCCATCATCACGCCGACCGCGAAGATGATCACGAGCGTCGGATAGACCATCGCCGATTTGATCTGACGCCTCAGCGAGGCATCCTTCTCCAGCTGATCGGCGACGCGCATCAGCGCGCCTTCGAGCACGCCGCCGGCCTCACCGGCCTGCGTCATCGCCACGAACAGCGGGCTGAAGACCTTCGGATGGCGCCGCATCGCGTCGCTCAGCGAGATCCCCGCCTCGACGTCCTTGCGCACCGCCACGAGGGTTTCCTTGAGGAACTTGCCCTCGGTCTGCTCCTCGAGCACGTACAGGGCGCGCAGGATGCTCATCCCCGAGGAGATCATCGTCGACAGCTGGCGCGAGAAGACAGCCAGTTCGGTCGCCTTGACCGACTTCAGAAAGGACAGCTCGATCTCCCGCGAGGCGTGCTTGTCGGCGATCTCCAGGACGATCAGGCCGCGCTGCTTGAGCTGATCGGAGACCGCCTGCTTGGAGTCGGCCTCCAGTTCGCCGCGCGCCTTGACGCCGGCGAGGTCCATGGCCTTGAAGACGTACGTGCTCATCGCGGGCGCTCCCTACGCCGCGGCACGCTGGCCGAGATTCAGTGTTGCGTCGCCGAGCAGGCGCCCGAGCTCCTCCGGGGTGGACGAGCGCGATTCGGCGAGCTTGCGGGTGATCTGCCCCTGGCGCACGAGCGTCGCCAGCGAGGAGTCCATCGTCTGCATGCCAGACGCCGAGCTGGTCTGCAGCACCGAGTAGATCTGGTGCGTCTTGCCCTCGCGGATCAGGTTGCGCACGGCCGGGTTGGGCACGAGCACCTCCGTCGCGACGACGCGGCTCGAGCCATCGGCGGTCGGCAGCAGCTGCTGGGTCATGATCCCCTGCAGCGCGACCGACAGCTGCACGCGGACCTGGCCCTGCTGGTGTGCGGGGAACACGTCGATGATGCGGTCGATCGTCTGCGCGGTGTCCTGCGTGTGCAGCGTCGCGAACACGAGGTGGCCGGTCTCGGCCGCCGTCAGGGCCGTGGAGATCGTCTCCAGGTCGCGCATCTCGCCGACGAGGATCACGTCGGGGTCCTGGCGCAGCGCCGCCTTCAGCGCCTCGGAGAAGCTCTGCGCGTCAGAGCCCAGCTCGCGCTGGTTGACGAGGCACTTCTTGTGTCCGTGCAGGAACTCGATCGGGTCCTCGATCGTCATGATGTGCTCCTCGCGCGTGCTGTTGATCTCGTCGATCATCGCCGCCAGCGAGGTGGACTTGCCCGAGCCGGTCGGGCCGGTGACGAGCACGAAGCCGCGCGGCTTGCGCGTGAACTCGTGCACGACCGCCGGCAGGCCGAGCTCGTCGATCGAAGACAGGTTGAACGGGATCAGGCGAAAGGCCGCGCCGATCGCGCCGCGCTGAAAGTAGGCGTTGACGCGAAAGCGCGCGTGGCCGGGGATCGAGTAGGCGAAGTCCAGCTGCCAGTCGGTCTCCAAGCGCTGACGCTGGTCGCCGGTGAGAATCGAGTAGATGATCTCGCGCGTGTCCGTCGAGGAGAGCTTTGGGTAGCTCTCCAGTGGCGTCAGGCGCCCGCGGACGCGTATCGTCGGGTGTGCGCCGGCGCTCAGGTGCAGGTCGGACGCCCGGCGCGAGACGACCTCCATCAGCAGATCTGCGAAATCTATGTCCATGGTCCGGCCCATCGGCCGCGCAGGCGCTCCCATCGCATCTCAGGCGCGCGACTGGACGAAAGTTCGAGCGCGGTTGAGAGATCGCTGCGCTGCTGCTATGCCGCGCGCCACGATCCGCGCAGTGCCCGCCCTGCGCGGCTGTCTCAGACAGGGCCGGCGCCGGCGCGCGCCGCTTGGCGCATCACCTCAAGCGGAGCCGGGCGCCCGGTCCACAGCGAGAAGCTCAGAGCCCCCTGGGCGACCAGCACCTCCAGACCGTCGCGCGTGCGCGCTCCGTGGCGTCTTGCGGCGCTCAACAGCTCGGTGGCGCCCGCGCGGTAGACGAGGTCGACGACGAGCGGATACTCGCCGATCGCCCCCTGCGTGAGCCCGAGCTGCGCCAGCTCGTCATCCGCCGGCGCCAGGCCGACGGCGGTGCAGTTGACCAGCAGATCGGCGGCCTGCGGAAGTGCGACCGCGCGAGCGCCCAGATCGCGTGCCAGTTGCTCGGCGCGCTCTGGCGTGCGGTTGTAGATCGACACCTCATCCGCGCCCGCCTCGCGCAGCGCCCACACGACCGCGCGCGCGCTGCCTCCGGCGCCGAGCACGAGCGCGCGCTTGCCCGTCAGCGACTCGCCGATCGCATCGATCAGCCCCGGGGCATCGGTGTTCTCGGCAGCGATCGTGCCGTCGGCGGCGAGCGTCAGCGTGTTCGCCGCGCCGATCGCCTCGGCGACGGCGCTGGCGCTGTCGGCCAGCTTCAGCGCCGCCTGCTTGTGCGGGATCGTCACGTTGGCGCCGACGAAGCCCGATTGCGCGAGCGCGCGCGTGGTCGGCGCGAACAGCGACGGCGGCACCGGCAGGCGCTGGTAGCGCCAGTCGCCCATGCCCAGCGACTGGAGCGCCGCGTTGTGAATCGCCGGCGAGCGGCTGTGCGCGACCGGCCAGCCGAGCACGCCCAGGCGCTTGACTACTTCTTCTTGCACTTCGGGGGGTGCCCGCCGTTCTTCTTCACCGCCGCCTGGTAGGCGGCGACGTTCTTCTGGAACTGCGCGTAGGTGTCCGAGAAGGCCTGCTCGCCGCAGCCGTCGGCGCCGGCCACGTAGTAGAGGTAGTGCACATGCGCCGGATGCGCCGCGGCGTTGATCGACGCTTCTCCGGGATTTGAGATCGGCGTCGGCGGCAGGCCTTTGTGCGTGCGCGTGTTGTACGGCGAATCGATCTTCAGCTGCGATTCGGTCAGTTCGCCGGTGTAGGTGGCGATCCCTTTCTGCAGCTCGACCGCGTAGTAGGTGGTCGCGTCGATCCCCAGCGGGATGCCTTCGCGCAGTCGGTTGTAGATGACCGCCGCGATCAGCGGCCTGTCGTGGTCGGTCTGCGCCTCGCGCTCGATCATCGAGGCGACCGTCAGCAGCTGATACGGCGTCACTCCCAGGGCGCGTGCGCGACGCCTGTCGGCCGCGCTGAAGCGCTGATGAAATGCGGTCAGCTGCTCGTCGACCAGGCGCTTGACCGGCGCGCCCGCGCTCAGGTCGTACGTCGCCGGGAACAGGAACCCCTCGAGATCGTGCGTGCTCGCGGGCGCTCCGTAGTGGGCCGGGTCGAGCACGCGCGAGCGCTTGGTCGCGGCCAGATAGCTGCCCGTCAGCGCGTCTTCGTCGACGAGATCGGCGATCTGGCGGCGCGTGTAGCCCTCGGGGATCACCACCTTGACCGCGATCACGCGCGGCGGCGGCTTGCTCAGCGCGTCGATCGCCGCCGAGTAGCTCATGTCGCGCTTGAGCTGAAAGCGCCCGGAGTGCAGCGAGCTGCGCTTGCCCACCAGCAGCGCGCGCACGTCGAAGAAGAAGCCCGACGAGACGACGCCGTCGTGGGCGAGGATCGATCCGATCTTGCTCGAGCTCGAGCCCTTCGGGATCGACACGATCACCCTCCCGCTGCCCGATCCCGCAAACGGCTGAAACAGCGAGACGAGAAACCACATGAGCACGATCGCCGCCGCCAGCGCGAGCAGCGCAGCGCCGCGTGCGCGCGTCAGGCGCCGGCCGCCGTGCCCTTTGCCGGGCTGTGAGCGACCGCCGCGACCACGCGGACCCCTGCCGCCTGAGCCGGCGCCCGCCAGGCGCCCGCCAGGCGCGCGCATGCGCTGGCCGACGACGAGATTCGCCGGCGGGGGCGCCGCTGGCAGCGCCGGCGCCGGGTCGGGCTCCCCTCCCACCTCCCACGGCGGCCGCTCTTCCGGCGGCGGCTCGAGATCGTCGCGCTCGCCCTCGGGCTCGTCGTCATCGAGGTCGTCCTCGAACCCGCGATCGTCGATGTCCGGTTCTGGCTGCGCCTGAACGGGCTCGGGCTCGTTGTGCTCGGGCGCGGCGACGGGCTCAGGATCGACTGGCGCGGCGGCGGGCTCGGGCACGTCCGCCCCGTGCACGGGCTCGGTCTGTGGCGGCTCGGACACAACCTCCGGCGCGTGCGGCGGGTCGGCCTGGACGGGATCGATCGGCTCGCTCACCGGCTCGGGCTGGACGGGGGTCTCCAGCCCCTCGCGCTCGGCGCGGTGGCGTTCGCGTTCGGAGCGATCATTCTCGCGTTCCTGCGCGGTGCGCTCGTGCGCTGGGCGTGATCGATTGCCGCGAGACAAGAACTGAGACCTTAGTGTGCGCGCGCCGAGATCCAGCTCTCGAGCAGGTGTGCCGCCGCGCGCGAGTCCTCGCTCGCGCTCGAGGCGACGTCCAGGCGCTGGGCCATGCGCGTGGTGAAGCGCTCGTCATACATCTCGACCGGCACCTCGTCGCCCAGGCGCCGGGCAAGGCGCTGGGCGAACTCGCGCGTCTCGCGCGTCTGCTCGCTGTCGCCGCCGCGCAGCGACAGCGGCAGCCCGACGACCACGTGAGCGACCTCGCGCTCGGCCACCAGCCGCGCCAGCGCGAGCATCCCCCGGCGCGAACGCGGGCGCGGCACCGGCTCGATCGGCGTCACGATCGTTTCCGTCGGGTCGCTGACCGCGCAGCCGCACCGGGCGCTGCCGTAGTCCAGCGCAAGCACGCGCATCAGCCTGCAAGCGCCGCGGCGATCGCCGCGCGCGCGGTGTCCAGCGCGTCGGCGAGCTTCTCCGGCTCGCGCCCACCGGCCTGGGCCAGCGTGTCGCGCCCGCCGCCGCCGCCGCCGACGACCTCGGCCGCCGCCTTGACCACGGCTCCCGCCTTGACGCCGCGCTGCACGAGCTCCGGCGCGACGCTTACGAGCAGATGCACGCGACCGTCCACGGCTGCGCCGAGCACCATCACCCCGTTGGCGAGCTTGCCCTTCAAGCGATCCGCAACGTCCAGCAGCGCCTTGGCGTCGGGCACCTCGACGACCTCCGCAAGCACCGCCGCTCCCGCGACATCAGCCACGCGACCCAACAGATCATCGAAATCGATCCCCGCGGCCCCAGCACCGCCCGCGGCCCCTGCCTTCAGCGCCTTCTCCAGCTCGCGGCGCTCGCGCTCGCGCGTCCTGACCAGCTCGGCCGCGTCCTGCGGGCGCGTGCGCAGCGCCGCTGCGACCTCGCCCAGCACGCGGTCATGATCGCGCAGCAGCCTGACCGCCTCGGGCCCGGTGAGCGCCTCGATACGGCGCACGTTCGCCGAGCTGGAGGTCTCGCCGACGATCCGAAACGGGCCGATCTCAGCCGTGCGGCGCACGTGCGTTCCGCCGCACAGCTCGCGCGAGTACTCGCCGTCGCCGATCTCCACCATGCGCACCACGTCGCCGTACTTCTCGCCGAACAGCGCCATCGCGCCCAGACGCTTGGCCTCGTCGAGCGTCGTCGTGATCGGGCGCACGGAATCGTTGCGGGCGATCCACTCGTTCACGCGGTCCTCGACGTCGCGCAGTTCCTGCTCAGACAGGCCCTGACCGTGGCTGAAATCGAAGCGCAGCTTGTCCGGCCCGACATAGGACCCCGCCTGGCGCACGTGACTGCCCACGCGCTCGCGCAGCGCCGCCTGCAGCAGGTGCGTCGCCGTGTGGTTGGCCTCGATCGCGTGGCGCGCCGCGTGATCGACGGTCGCCAGCACCCGCTTGCCCGGCGCCGGCGTGCCGTTTGAGAACTGCGCCGCCAGCGCCTGGTCGTCGCCGACCCGGAACACCCGCTTGACCACGCCATGGCAGTCCCCCTCCTCGCACTCGATCGTCCCCTCGTCGCCGATCTGACCTCCCCCGGGCGCGTAGAACGGAGACTCGGCGAGCTTCAGCAGCCACATCTGCTCGCCGACTTTCTCGGCGTCGTCGATCGTCGTCTGCTGGCGCTCGGTCTCATAGCCGGTGAACCGCGTTGGCACGTCGCTCTCGGCGACGAACGACCTCGCACCCGCGTCGCCGACGCCCTCGGAGCTCACTTCGGCCGCGGCGCTCTCGCGCACGCGCCCTTCGCGGCTGCGCGTGCGCTGCTCGGCCATCAGCGACTCGAAGTCGCCCTCGATCGACAGCTGCTCGGCGCCGAGCAGCTCCTTGGTCATCTCATAGGGAAAGCCGAAGGTGTCGTGCAGGCGAAAGACCTCCGCGGCGGCGACCGTCCGTCGATCGCGCTCGCGCGTCTGCTCGATCAGCGAGCGCAGCGTCGCCAGCCCCTGGGCGAGCGTGCGCCCGAAGCCCTCCTCCTCGGAGGACAGCCACATGTCCACCGACTCGGCGTGCTCGATCAGCTCGGGGTAGGTCCCGCCCATCACCTCACGCACGCGCTCGGCGTAGCGCGTGAGAAAGCCCGGCGCGAGCTCCAGCGAGCGGCCCTGCTGGATCGCGCGGCGCATCACGCGGCGCAGCACGTAGCCGCGGTCCTCGTTGGACGGCACCACGCCGTCGGCGACCAGGAACGTCATTGCGCGCGCGTGGTCGGCGAGGATTCGCAGCGCACGGTCGCTTGCGAAGTCCTCGCCGTAGCGCGCGCCCGAGAGCTGCTCGCCGAGCTCGATCAGCGGCTGGAACTGGTCGGTCTCGAACACCGACGGCTTGTCCTGCAGGATCGCCGCCATGCGGTTCAGGCCCATGCCCGTGTCGATGTTGTTCGCCGGCAGCGGCGCCAGGCGCCCGTCTTGCTGGTCGTACTGCATGAACACCAGGTTCCAGTACTCCAGGAAGCGCTCGTTCTCCCCGCCCGGCAAATCCTCGGGGGTGCCGCGATCGACGCCGCGGTCGAGGTACAGCTCAGAGCACGGCCCGCACGGTCCCGACGGGCCGGCCTGCCAGAAGTTCTCAGAGCGCGGACACAGCACGATCCGCTCGCGCGGCAAGCCCATCTGTAGCCAATGAGAGATCGCCTCCTCGTCGGGCCCGAGGCCGAGCTGCTCGTCGCCCTCGAACACCGTCACCCAGATGTCCTGCGCTGCGAAGCCGTAGACCTCGCGCGAGAGCTGCCAGGCGAACTCGATCGCCTCGCGCTTGAAGTAGTCGCCGAAGGAGAAGTTTCCGAGCATCTCAAAGAACGTCAGGTGGCGCGCGGTGTTGCCGACGTTGTCGATGTCGACCGTGCGAAAGACCTTCTGGCAGTCCGTCAGGCGCGTCGCCGGCGGAGCTTCCTGGCCGAGGAAGTACGGCTTCAGCGGGTGCATGCCGGCGACCGTCAGCAGCGCCGACGGATCGTGCGCGGAGGGCACGAGCGAGGCCGACGGTATGCGCCGGTGCCCGCGCTCGGCAAAGAACGCCAGGTAGCGCTCGCGGATCTCGTCAGATGTCATCACGCCGGTGATCTTAGGTCGCGCTCGGGTCGCAGGGGTCGGCGAACGCTAGGAGGCGATCGTGCCGTAGCCGACGACCAGCTCGCCGGCATACAGGCACGCCAGCTGGCCGGGCGCGGTGCGCTCGGCCGGCTGGGACAGCTCGATGCTCGCGCGCGCGTGGCGCCCGGCGTACAGGCCGCGCGGCAGCCGGCAGGCAAAGCGGCGCCCGTGCGAGCGCACGCGAACCCCGTCGACGCACTCGCCGTGGCGGTGCAGCGTCAGCTCGCGCACCGCCAGGCTCTGCGCGAGCAGGGCGCTGCGCGGCCCCACCTTGACCGTGTTGGCCTCTGTGTCCGTCCCCAGCACGTACAGCGGCTCGCCGGCGCCGATCCCCAGGCCGTGGCGCTGGCCGACCGTGTAGGAGTGCGCGCCGCGGTGCTCGCCGAGCACGGCGCCGTGCAGATCGACGATCTGCCCCGGCCGCGCGCCGAGGTCGCCGTGTCGCGCCAGGAAGTCGCTGTGGCGCGTTCCCGCCAGGAAGCACAGGTCCTGCGAGTCGGGCTTGCGCGCGACCGCCAGCCCGGCGCGCCGGGCCAGCTCGCGAACCTCGTGCTTGCGCAGCTCACCGAGCGGGAAGCGCAGGCGCGCCAGGGAAGCGGGCGACAGCGCCGACAGGACGTAGCTCTGGTCCTTGCCCACGTCGGTGGCCATGCGCAGCAGCCGGCCGTCCTGCACGCGCGCGTAGTGTCCGGTGGCCAGCGTGTGCGCGCCGAGTCGCTCGCCCAGGTCGAGCATCGCGTCCAGGCGCACGTTGCCGTTGCAGCGCACGCACGGGTTCGGCGTCAGCCCGGCGCGATGATCCTCCAGCCAGCCGTCGACCACGCCGGCGCGAAACTCCGCGCGCAGGTCGATCGACAGGTGCGCCATACCGAGGTCGTGCGCGAGCTCGCGCGCGCCGCGCACGGCCTGCGCCGAGCAGCAGCTGGACTCGCCGTCGTTCTCCGGATCGGACCACAGCTCGAGGGTGACCGCGATGGCCTCGTGGCCTTGCTGTGCCACGAGCAGCGCCGCGACGGCGCTGTCGACGCCGCCGCTCATCGCCACGAGCGCGCGCGACGGCGAAGAGGCCAGCTGCGCGCGCCCACGCGCGGCCTGGCCGAGCGCGCGGTGCAGCGCATCGGCCGCCAGCTCGGCCGCATGGCGCTTGGCGACGCTCAGCCCGCCGAGCTCCTGCGCGATCTCGCGCGTGCCGATGCGCGCCGCTGCCAGCAGCGAGGCCCCACGCAGCAGGCTGACGGTGGCGCTGCCGGCGGCGATCGTCGCGCCGCAGCCGCTCGCATCGAAGCCCGCGTCGAGGACCTGGCCGCCGGAGCTGTCGGCGTCGAGCGCGAGCGAGATGCGGATCAGGTCGCCGCACGCCGCGCCGCCGGCCGCGCCGGTGAATGCGTCCGCGGGCACGTGGCCGCGGTGCAGCGGTCGTTCGAGGTGCTGGCGAAGGTGCTCGGCGGTCGCGTCCACGCGACCGAGTCTACGGGGAGGCGCTCAGTGCGCCTGCTTGACTTCCGCGACGGCTTGCTCGATCGAGAACGCGTCGGTCAGTCCGGTCACGCTGGAGGTCAGGCCCCTGGTGTTGATCAGCAGGATCGTCGGCGTGCTGTAGACCTGCACGGCTCGCGTGAACGTGCCGAACGAGCCGACCTGGCTGGAGCGCGCGTTGTGCACGGCCAGCTTGCCGGCGAACTTGCTCGCGGCCGCCTGCAGTTCTCGGTGCACGACCGCGTCGACCGACCCCTGCGGATTCCAGAAGAGAATCGCCACGGTCTTTCCGTGCTTGAGCTGGCCTTCGACCTGCAGCTGCATAGCCGGAACGCCGCTCTTGGCGTGCGAGCCGGCGCCTGACGCGCCGGGCTTCGTCTTGACGGCGCCATGCGGCGCGGCCTTGGCGGGGGAGCTGGTCGCCGGCGACACCGTCGCCGAGCGCTGGGAGCTGGTCGAGGATCCGGCCTGTGACGCGCTCGTCGAGCTCGTCTGGCCGGACTGCGTGGAGCCGGAGCTCGAGGCTTTTTCAGAGCTCTGCTGGGACTGGCGCGCACTCTGTTCGGACTGGGCCACGGCGCCACGCGCTTTGGCGATCGCCCGGGTCAGTCCCGCCACGCCGGGCGCCGAGCCGTGGTAGGTCGAGCTCGGCGAGGAAGCGGAGCCGGAAGAGCCGCCCGAGCCCGAGCCGGAGCTCGATCCGGAGGCCTGCTGCGGTGTCGCCGGCTGCGCGCTGGAGGAGGCCGCCGAGCCCGAGCTTTCGCTCCCGGAGGAGTGCCCGCGCAGCGCGACGAACCACACGGCGACGAGCAGAGCCATCGCGGCGAGCGCGATTTGGAAGGGGCGCGAGATCTGCGTCATTGGCCCCTTCTTCGGCATTTCGACGACGAGAGTTGAACGGCGCAGAGGCGCTTGGACGGCTCAGGCGTCGCTGCAAACGCGCTGTCGCGCCGTGCGCGCTGAGCGCAAGGCGCCGCTCAGAGCGCGCGCAGGCCGCGCAAGACGGCGTGCACGACGGTGTCGGTGGCGATCCGCTCCTGGCCGCCGTCCTGCATGTCCTTGAGCACGGTGGCGCCGTCCTCGACGATCGCCACGTAGCGGGCGCCGAGCGCATCGGCGTGACCCAGCTGGCCTTTGAGCGAGCGCCCGGCGAGCTCCATCTGCGCGTGCAACCCAGCCGAGCGCGCCGCCTCCAGCAGGCCGAACGCGGCGCGCCGCGCGCCGTCTGAGCGCAGCGCGACGAACACGTCGACGGGGCTGGCACCGGCGGCGATCCCGTCGCCGGCGAGCATCATCCGCTCGACGCCGGCTGCCCAGCCCATGCCCGGCGTCGGGTGCCCGCCGAGTAGCTGCACGAGGCCGTCGTAGCGTCCGCCGCCACCCACTCCGCTCTGCGCGCCGAGCGCGTCGGAGGTGAACTCGAAGACGGTGCGCGTGTAGTAGTCCAGGCCGCGCACGAGCGTCGAGTCGATCTCGTAGCGAACGCAGGCCTCGTCGAGCAGCTCGCGCACCTGCGCGAAGTGCGCCGTGTCGTCGTCACTGAGGTGGTCGAGCAGTCGCGGCGCGTCGTGCATCACGCGCCTGGTGGCAGCGTGATCGGCGTCGAACGCGCGCAGGGGGTTCTGCTCGATGCGGCTGCGCACGTCCTCGGAGAGGCTCTGCTCGTGCGCGCGCAGGTAATCCTGCAGGCGCTCGCGATATTCGGCGCGGCTGTCGGCGCTGCCGAGGCTCGACAGGCGCAGGCGCACCTCGCGCACGCCCATCTGCGACAGCAGCGCGGCGAGCAGCGCGATCGACTCGGCGTCGACGGCCGGGTCGTCGGAACCGAGCGCCTCGGCGCCGACCTGCCAGAACTGCCGGTAGCGCCCGGCCTGCGCGCGCTCGTGGCGAAAGAAGCTCGACAGGTACCAGAGCTTGACCGGCTGGCGGCGCTTGTGCATGCCGTGCTCGACATACGCGCGGCAGACGGGCGCGGTGCCCTCCGGGCGCAGCGTCAGCGAGCGCCCGCCGCCGTCGTCGAAGGTGAACATCTCCTTGCGCACGATGTCCGTCGACTCGCCGACGCCGCGCGCGAACAGCTCGGTCGGCTCGAACGCGGGCGTCTCGATCCGCTCGTAGCCGGCGCCCGCCAGCAGCGACTTGGCGCGCGCCTCCAGCGTCGCGCGTGCCTCGGCCTGCTCGCCGAGCACGTCGTAGGTGCCGCGCGGCGCTTTGAGCGTTGGCGCGCTCAACTTCCGGCGGCCGTCGCGTCCGGCGTCACCGTCTCGCGCGGCACGCGCTCACGCAGCTCTTGCAGGAACGGGTTGGTGTCGCGCTCGCGGCCGAGCGTGGTCACGCCCATGTGACCCGGATAGACGACGGTCTGCGCCGGGAACGCGCGCAGCAGGCTGCCGATCGAGCGCTCGAGCGTCGCCCAGTCGCCACCGGGAAGGTCCACGCGCCCGACCGAGCCTGCAAAGAGCACGTCGCCGGACAGCAGCGCCGGCTCGGCCGGCGCCCGTCCGCCCTGCTGCGCCGGATCCGCGCGGGCGATCGCGTAGGTGACGTGTCCGGGGCTGTGACCGGGCGTGAGCAGCACGTCGATCTCCAGGCCGGCGAGCGTGAGCCGATCGCCGCCGGTGACCGTGTGGTCGGCCTCGTAGCTGTCAAACGGACCGAAGCCGGGCGGCACCCAGCTCATCACGTCGGCGAGCACCGGTCGCTCGATCTCCGGGCAGTAGACCGGCGCGCCGGTCGCCTGCGCGATCGGAGCGACGGCGCCGATGTGGTCGAAGTGGCAGTGCGTGACGAGGATCGCCTCGATGCGCACGCCGAGCGAGCGCGCCGCCTGCAGCAGGCGCTGCGGCTCGTCGCCGGGATCGACGATGACGGCGGGGCGCAGGCCGTCGGCGCCGGCGACCGCGCTCGAGTCGCTGACGATGTAGCAGTTCTCCTGGACCGGCCCGACGGTGAACGAGCGCACGTCCAGAGCGCTCATCGCGGCATGCCCCTCGTCGCGGCGCGGGCGCTCACCGCGGCGCCGCCTTGCCACCGCGCTTTGCCTTGTTGCGCTGGCGGCGGTTGAAGATCCACTGGTCGCTGTAGAAGCTGATTGGCGTGTAGGCGATCAGTCCGACGAAGAAGTAGGCGACGGTCTGCCCGGCTTTGGCGTTGAGCACGAGCCCGGAGAGCAGCGCGAGCACGCCGGCGGCGAGCAGGCCGCGGTAGAAGGCGCCGCGCCATGTGGGCGGGCGGTCGGCGCGCTCCAGACGCTTCTCCTTGGCGCGCGCGGCCTCGGCGGCGCTGCCGCTCTTCTCCGCGGCGGTGGGCTTGCGTCCGGTGCGCCCGCGCGACTCGACCATGCCGGCGGCGTTGCCGCGGTGCTTGGTCCGGCGTTTGCGCCTGGTCTGAGCCATGTCAGGAGCCTAGTGCGTTCTCGCCGAGGGCGTTCTGGACCGTCGGATCTTCTTTATTTGGATGGATCGGATATCGCCGTGTCGATGCCGAGTGCGCTCTCGATCACGTGGCGCGCGGGATCGAAGCCGGGCATGGGCAGGTTCTCGGGGAAGTTGTCGAGCGCCGCGCGTGGTGCCAGGCCGACGAGCTCGGCGCTCGCGAGCGGCGCGTGGCGAGCGACGGCGTGCACCACTTCAGCCAACGACAGCTCCAGCGGGCGCTCGACGTTCATCGATACCTGCGCCACGCCACCGGCGAGCTGCACGCCGATCGCGCGCACCCCCGGCAGGCCGTGCTCTGCGCCCTCACGGACGAGCGCAGCGACACGACGCGCGTCGGCGATGCCCGCCGGCGCCTGCAGGTGCAAGTTGAACGCGACGAGCGGCTCGCGCGCGGCGACGAGCGTCACGCCGGCGCTCGCGTGCGGCAGGGGCGGGCCGAAATCGGGCCGCAGCGCATCGTGCGCGCCGGCGGCGGCCTTCATTCGCGCAGTGAGCGCGGTGATCCCGCCGCGCCGCAGGTCCGCTCGGGTTCTGCCCTGCCGTCCGCCGGCGAGCTCGCCGTAGAGCAACACCGGCACGCCGAGCTCGCAGGCGATCCTGTCGCCGACGACGAGCGCCTCGGCGCATGCGGCGCCGCGCGCAGAGGCGTCGAGGTAGACGAGCGGCACGACGTCGAGCGCGCCAACGTGCGGGTGCGCGCCGGCCTCCGCCGGATCGCCGCCGGCGCGGGCGATGACATCGATCGACTCGACGGCCACGCGCGCGCCGCGCAGCAGCGCCGAGGCGAGCGCTCGCTGGCGCCCGGCGAGCGTGAACACCGCGCGATGGTGGTCGCGGTCGCTGTGCACGTCCAGCAGCCGGACCTCGCTGTGCGCCGAGGCGTCGAGCGCGAATGCGGCGGCGAGCGCGTCGATGGCGCGCGCGTCGCGGCCCTCGGAGACGTTGGGCACGGCGAGCAGGATCGGCGGCGTCATGTCTACGAGGCTAGCCCGAGGGCCCGCGTCAGGTGAGGCTGAGCACGCCGAGGGCGACGACGGACACGGCGACCAGCGCGATCACGCCGGCGGTCAGCAGCGAGTCCAGGCGCCCGAGACGGTGCGCGCCCATCAGCTGGCCGTCGCGCGCGAGCGCGCGCAGGAAGGGCAGGATCGCCAGCAGCAGCACCGCGTTGAGCGCCTGGGAGAGGAAGAGGATGGAGATCAACGGCGCGCCGGGTATGAGCACGAAGGTGATCGCGAGCAGGACGCTGGCGCCGTAGGCGCCGTAGAAGAGCGGCGCCTGGGAGAAGCTGTCATTGAGATCGGCGCTTTGCTCGAAGGTCTCGGCGACCGAGTAGGCGGTCGACAGTGGGACGACGGCGGCGGCGAGCAGCGCTGCGCCGACGAGGCCGAGGCCGAACAGCGTCTGCGCGGCGCTGCCGGCGAGCGGGCGCAGCGCGACCGCCGCGTCGCTCGCTTCGTGGATGTGGCGGCCATGCGCGTGCAGCGTGGCGGCGCAGGCGACGACGATGAACACGCCGATGACGCCGGTCAGCACGGCGCCGCTGACGACGTCGACGCGCTCGTAGCCGAGGTCCTTGACCTTCAGGCGCTTGTCGACGGCATAGGACTGGATGAACGCCAGGCCCCACGGGGCGAGCGTGGTCCCGAGCGTCGCGACGACGACGAGCAGCCCGTGGCGCGTGGAGGGCAGATTGGGGACGACCAGCCCGCGAGCCGTGGCGCCCCAATCGGGGCCGGCGAGAAAGCCGGAGAAGATGTAGGCGAGGAAGATCGCGCTGAGCGCGAGCAGCACGTGCTCGACGCGGCCGAACGACCCGCGCAGCACGAGCACGCCGACGGCGAGCGCGGCGAAGGGAACGGTGAGGTAGCGGCTGGCGCCGGTGAGCACTTCCATGCCGGCCGCCACGCCGGCGAACTCAGCGCAGATCGTGCCGACGTTGGCGACGACCAGCGCGCTCAGCGCGACGGTCGTGGCGCGCGTGCCGTAGCGCTCTCGCACGAGCCGCATCAGGCCCTTGCCGGTCACCACGCCGGTGCGCGCGGCGAGCTCGTGGAAGACGATCAACGCGACCGTGGAGAGCGCGAGCACCCACAGCAGGCGGTAGCCGAAGTCGGCGCCGAGGATCGAGTAGGTGGTGATCCCGGCGGGGTCGTCGTCGGACAGCCCGGCGAGCAGCCCCGGTCCCAGGACGGCCACCAGCGCCAGCACCCCCGCCCGACGCCCGCGCAGCGAGGCGAGCCTGCGATGCGGGTGGCGAACTGCCAGGTGCGGCGGAGATGGACGGGGGCGACGACGTGCCATGCCGAACGCGAGATCTTGACGCGTTCGCGCCCCGCGGCCTGGCGCTCGGGCGCCGATGCCCGGGCAACGGCCCCGGCGGGCCCTCGAATACACTGGGCGACGGTGATCGCGACGCCTGCGAAGAGACGTCGGGCACCATTTCAACGTGTGCGGGACGACCGACCGCCGCGACCCCGCCGGAGTAGCTCAGCTGGTTAGAGCAGCGGAATCATAATCCGCGTGTCGGGGGTTCGAGTCCCTCCTCCGGCATCGCCAGAAGCCCTGCGCGGAGCACTCCCGGAGCTGGGTCCGGGGGGCGCTCATCGCCATCATCGGCGGCTACGGCTAGCGTGCCCAATCCGTCCGGCCGCTTCGGGCCGTTGGCGGTCTGTAACGAGATGAGCGAACCATCGACCGCAACCACCCGGACCACCCTCACACAGGGGCCGCTGCTCCGTCCCGAGGAGGCCGCGAGCCTGCTGTCGGTCAGAACGAGCTGGATCTATGAGGCGGTGCGCGCAGGCCGGGTGCCCTGCCTTCGAGTCGGGCGCCATATCCGCTTCACGCGCCCCATGCTCGAAGATTGGCTCGCCGAGCAGGCCAAGCTCTAGCCAGAGGCCGCCTACCGTGGGTGGCGCTGCACCCGTGGTCAATGATGCTTGGGGGCGCTTGACTTACTCGCTTGGGGCGTTGGCGCTCATCTCCCGCAGCCGGGGTAGGACGACGGCATCCGCGCGGGCCTGGCTGGCGGCATCCGGCGCTAGCGCCCCGAATACGCCGTCGGGAAATCGAGGATGGCTGAGCAGGAGCGCAAGTTCGTCTGCCAGATAGGCGCGCAGCTCGGGGGCGGCATCGCGGACTTCGCCGACGAGCTCCTCACGGCCGTCGGCGAGGACGATGATGTCGGCGAGGTCGCGGCTGGCGAGGAAGTCCCCGTTCCCGCGGCCCTTGAACGCCTCGATCTTGGTGGCGAGCAGATAGGCCGGCGGGGCGGCGCGGATCTTCGCACCGGAGGGCAGCTCGCGCTCGATCGCGTGGGGGATTGCGGCTGCCTGCCAGCGGTTGGCGAACCCGAGGATGCTCGGGTCGGAGGGCATCGCGTCGAGGATCAGCCGGTGTCGCTGTGGCGCCAGCGGCAGATGACGGCGTCGATCTGGTCCTCGTTGAAGCGCAGAGATCGCAGACGCTCCTCGAAGGCGTAGAAGGCGGAGCGGGTCGTGACCTCGACGACGACGTCGACGTCCATGGTCGGGCGCACAGGTGGCGCTCCCGGGTCGGTGATCCACAGGGCGACGCTCGCGCCGCCGAGGAAGACCACCTGATCGAGCACAGGCTCAAGCGTGGCAGCGGCGAGCTCGAGAAGCTCAACGCTCACGCGGGCACCGCTGTGCCGGCGAGCCGCTCACGGAGCAGCTTGCCAGCCAGCCCGCGCACGCGCGCGTCACCGAGGCGCAGAGCGTCGATCAATGCAAGGCGCTCGGCTAGAGCCGGGTCGCGGCGAGCGATCTCAGGAGCGCAGGCGTGCAGCGGCGCCAGCGCGATGCCCCTGGCCTGACCCATCGGATCAGGCCAGACGAGAGGTAGCTCGTTCGTCGGGGCGAGCTCTGCGGCCAGGGGCGACGCAGACCACGCGGTCGGAATGCCCCGGGTCTCGCCGCCGAGCACAGGCGGGAACACATACTTGACCGCGTGCACGAGGAACTCTTCGGCCTGGCTGGCGTTCACGCGCCGGCGTTTGGGGTCCAGCAGCCCGGCGTCCGTAAGACGGACGATCGAACGATGGATCACGCTGCGGGGAATACCGATCTCGGCCTCGAGCGAGCGCACCGTCCAGTCCGCGGGTTCGGCGGCCAGCTTGAGCAGCACGACGATGTCCTCGCCCTTGAGCATGGGCACAGAATAGCAGCTCGTCCCTAGTCCCGGGACTAGGGACGTAGATTGTCGGCACTTCGGGGTGCAAAGGCCTCGGGCGGAATCACGGTGCCAATCGCGTCGAGCCATCGTCGCCCATGACCCTCATATCGACCGGCGCCTGATGCCGCGGATCTGCGCCTTCTACGGGATCGTGATCCGCATGTACTGGAACGAGCGCGATCATCCGGTAGCCCACTTCCATGCCGAATACGACGGGCGCAGCGCGTCGGTCGCAATCGACGGCACGGTGCTCGCCGGGAGCCTTCCGCCCCGAGCTGTCAGGTTGGTCCGCCGGTGGGTTCACCTGCACCACGACGAGCTGGTGGCGAACTGGAGGCGTGCTCGGCTGCATGAGCCCCTCGCGCCGATCGACCCTCTCCCCTAACATCGAATCGTGACCACTATCCCCCCACTCGTCCACGTCACAGGCGTCGAGCTGATCGGTGAGCACGACCTACGCCTGACGTTCGAGGACGGCACAGTCGGCGACGTCAGCTTCGGCGACGACGAGTGGACAGGCGTGTTCGAGCCACTGCGCGACCCCGCGCGCTTCGCGAAGGTGCACATCGAAGGAGGGACGATCGTCTGGCCCGAGGACGGCCTCGACATGGCGCCTGAGCCGCTGTACGCCGAGGCGAAGCGGCGCCAGGTGGCCCAACAACTGTAGACACGGCCCGTCGCCACGGCAGTACAAGGTCGACCACGCGCTGGGCTGAGCACCGACTTGCCATGGCCCCGCGTCAGGCGTAGCATCGAACCCGCAAAAGGCCACACCCGCTTCTGCGAACCAGCCTGCAGGGCACCGCCGGCCGAGATGCCTGCGGCGACCTACCGGACCGCTTCTCCCAAGCGACGTAGAGCCGTTCACGACGAGAGTTGCTCGGAGGGCCTCCATGGGGGCAGTCCGCGGGCGATCAAGGAGGTTCGCACCATGTACGTGTCCGACGATCGAGGCGACGATGCCTTGCCGTCCACAGCTGTCGGCGACCGCCCCGCCGAGATGGTCCCGATCGAGCACGAGGCAGCGGAGCGCGTGGCCAACGCCCTTGTGATCGCGCTGCCGCTCGCTGCGGTCGTGCTGGCCGCCTGGCTGGCTTGGGGTGGCAGCTTGCATTGGCAGGATCTGCTCGTGCTGCTGATCACCTACGTGTTCACGGGCATGGGCATCACGGTCGGGTTCCACCGCCTGTTCACGCATCGCAGCTTCGAGACGACCCGCACGCTGCGGATCGCGTTCGCGCTGCTGGGCTCGATGGCGGTCGAGGGGCCACTGATCGAGTGGGTCTCCACGCATCGCAAGCACCACCGATTCTCAGATCTCCCCGGCGACCCCCACAGCCCGCACGCCGAGCGCTCGGCCGGCTTGCGCGGGGCGCTGGGCGGGCTCGTCCACGCACACTTCGGTTGGATGTTCCGCGGCCAGGACATCGCCAACCCGCGCCGCTACGCCAAGGACCTGCTCGCCGACGGCGACCTTCGCTTCATCAGCCGCACGTTCCCGCTGTGGGTGCTGGTGGGGCTGGCGCTCCCGTTCGGGCTGGGCGTAGCGCTGACCGGCTCGCTTGTCGGCGGCCTGACGGGGCTGCTGTGGGGCGGTGCCGTGCGCATCTTCCTGCTGCACCACGCGACGTTCAGCATCAACTCGCTGTGCCACTTCTTCGGCCGGCGGTCGTTTGCCACGGGCGATCAGTCGCGCAACCTGGCGTGGCTGGCGCCGATCACCTTCGGCGAGGCCTGGCACAACAACCACCACGCCTTTCCGACCTCCGCGCGCCACGGGCTCGGACGTCGCCAGCTCGACCCCGGCGCGTGGCTGATCGGGGGGCTCGAGCGCCTTCGCCTGGCGTGGGCGGTCGTGCGCGTGCGCCCCGAGCATCAGCGGGCCAAGCGGGTCGCCGGGGCTGCGTAGCACCGGCCGCCACGGCTTCGCAGCGTGACCCTACGCCGCTGGCCGCCCGATCCGAGGAGGCGGATCGGCGATCTCCGCGGGGCCGTGCGATTACGCTTCCGGCCCCAACGCGCACCGCCGCAGAGCAGGAGACGCCTCGACCGCCATGAACGACACCCCCCGCCCCACGCCGATCGTCGACGCGCTTGGCGTGACCGCCGACGCCAAGGTGCGCGCCGGGGAAGCCCTGCCCCTGGCCGCCCGCCACCTCGACCCATCGCTCGTCGACGTGCTGCGCATCCTCGGCTTCGACAAGCAGTACGCCTCGGCCCAGGGGTCCTATCTGTATGACACGGCGGGCCGGGCGTATCTCGACTTCCACACCGGCGAGGGGTTCTCGAGCCTTGGTCACAACCATCCCGGCGTGCGAGAGGTGCTTCAGGCCACGCTCGACGCCGACCTGGTCGACGGCGTGCAGATCCACTACTCGCCGCTGGCCGGCATGCTCGCCGAAGCGCTGTCGCAGCGTCTGCCCCACGGACTCGACGCCGTGTTCTTCACGAGCACGGGCGCCGAGGCCGTGGACTCGGCGATGAAGTTCGCGCGCGCGGCGACGGGGCGACCGCGCCTGATCTCCTGCGACAACGGCTTTCACGGTGTCACGCTCGGGCCACTGTCGCTTGTCGGCGACGAGTTCTTCAAGGAGGGCTTCGGCCCGCTGCTGCCCGGCTGCGCGCGCGTTCCCCTCGGTGACCTCGCGCGCTTGGAGGCGCAGCTGCGAACGAAGGATGTCGCGGCCTTCATCGTCGAGCCGATCCAAGGCCGCATGGTGACGCTCCCACCCGCCGGCTATCTGCAGGGCGCACAGGAGCTGTGCCGGCGCTACGGCACGATGTTCGTGATCGACGAGATCCAGACCGGCCTCGGACGCACGGGCAAGTGGTTCGCGCTCGAGCACTGGGGACTGCAGCCGGACTTCGTGCTCGTCGGCAAGGCGCTCAGCGGCGGCTACATGCCGGTCGCCGCGATGGTCACGACCAGGGAGACCTACCAGAAGGCCGTGGGAACGCTGGAGCGCAGCTACGTGCATCAGTCGACGTTCGGGCGCAATCGCCTGTCGATGGCGGCGGGTCTGGCGGCGATGCGGATCATCGAGCGCGATCAGTTGGTCGAGCACGCCGCGCGGATGGGCGGCCTGCTGCTGGACGGGCTCAGCGAGCTGCAGGGGCGCTACGAGATGATCAAGGACGTTCGCGCCAGCGGGCTGATGATCGGCATCGAGCTCGGCGCGCCGAGCTCCCGCGCTGCGCGGCTGAACTGGCGTCTGATCCACATGGCCAGCGAGGGGCTGTTTCCGCAGCTGATCGTCATCCCTCTGCATCGCGACCACGGCGTGATCACGATGGCCGCCGGCAAGAACGACGTGATCAAGCTGCTGCCGCCGCTGACGCTCTCAGAAAGCGAGGCGCGGAGCTTTCTCGGCGCGCTCGACGCCGTGCTCGCCGACTGTCACGGCGCTGCCGGCAAGAACTGGGGCGTCGTGCGCGACATCGCCACCTCGACGCTGCGTCGCCGGCCGCCGCCGGACGCGCCTGTCGGCGACTGGACCCCGTCTCGCGGCAAGCCGGTCGATCCGTCGCGTGACGACGTCTGCCTGGTCACCGGTGCGACCGGGTTCATCGGCGGGCGCCTGGCGAGACGACTGGTGCAGGAAGGTCATCCGGTGCGTTGCCTGGTGCGCGCGAGCAGCGACACGTCGCTGCTGGACGAGCTGGATGTCGAGATCGCCGTCGGCGATCTGACCAGCGGTCACTCGCTCGCCCGCGCGGTGGACGGCTGCGACTACGTCTTTCACTGCGGCGCGCTGGTATCGGACTGGGCCACCAAGCAAGAGATCATCCGAACCAACGTCGAGGGCACGCGGAGCCTGCTCGAAGCCTGCGTCGACGCGTCGGTACAGCGCTTCATCCATTTCAGCACGACGGACGTCTACGGCTATCCCGGCGGCGCGGAGATCGACGAGGCCTACGCTTCCGGGCGCTTTCGCAACTGGTATGCGCAGACGAAGCTGGAGGCCGAGACGGAAGTCCGTCGCGTGGAAGGGTCACACGCGCTGGACGCCGTCATCCTGCGCCCGGCGACCGTCTACGGACCCGGCTCGACGGATCTCGTCGGCGAGATCGCGCGCGCGATCCGCGCGCGCAACATGCTGCTGGTCGACGGAGGGCGCGCGGTCGCGGGCCTCTGCTACGTCGACAACCTCGTGGACGCCGCGCTTCTCGCGCTCCGCCACCAAGCCGCGCCCGGCCACGCCTTCAACGTCAGTGACGGCCTCGGCGTCACCTGGAGGGAGTTCACCGATGGCCTGGCCGAGGGCCTCGGTTGCTCGAAGGTCCGTTGGAGCCTGCCCTACTGGGCGGCCAACAGCGTCGGCTTCTCGCTCGAGCACGGCTACCGGTTGCTGCGCAGGACGACCGGCCTGAACGCGCCGCCTCTGCTCTCCCGTCAAGCGGTGCAGGTCCTCGGAAAGAACCAGGACTTCAGCAATCGCAAAGCGCGAGAGGTGCTTGGTTGGGAGCCGCGTGTCGAGTACTCGGCCGGCCTGGAGGCGACGCTCGCCTGGCTGAGGACCGAGCACCTCGAGCACGCCTGACGAGGTCGACGGCGACGGGCATCGACTCGGCCGGACGTTCCCCCGCTTTCAACTCGCCTCGCCTGGCCACGACACCATCGCAGAGGCTCCGCCGGGTGGAGCCTCTGCGCTGGCTTACGTTCCTAGGCGATCGTGAACGGCGTCGTCCCGGTCACGTCGATTCGCTTGAGCTTGTTCTTCTTGGTGCACGGTTCACCTTTGCCCTTGAACACACTCGTGCCCGACAGGGTGCTCGACATGCTCAGGCCTTCGAACGGCCCCGAGGTAACCGTTCCACTCAGCGTGAAACCGGAGCTCGGGCTGCCCGTGACCACGAGCGTGCCCTGCGAGTTGCCATGGCCGTGTCCCCACTTGAGGATCACCGTGCCTTCTGAGGTCGCCCCTCCGGCGTCCAAGGAGGCGCAAGTCACGCCAGCGGTCGTCTTGAGGTGCGCCACGTACGTCGCCGACGCTCCCGTGCTGCCGGTGCATCCCGACAGCGCGCCCTTGATCGTGATGTTCTGCACCTTTGCGACTTCTTCGATGCCCGGAGACAGCGTCGCAACGCCACTGTCCGATGAACACGTCGTCCCCGTTTCTTCGGCGGCTCCGGCCGACACCGCGGCGAAACCGGCGCACCCGATTGCCGCCAGAGCGACCAGAATGAGCTTCAGCACAAGCTTTTGCACAGCTTCCCTCCTACCTCGTTTTCAGGATCGCCCTTGCTAGGTGGCAACCGTATTAACGTGACGGGGCCGCGGAGATTGGGAGGGGACCGGGACTCAGGGCTTCTGCGGATGCCCGCTGGGTGCTTCGTGGGCGCCACCGGCCGACGCGCCCTGTTCGCCCTGACCGTGGGAAGAGCCGCCGGCACTGCCGGCGCTGGGACCAGGTGCGCCCGGCGGCGAAGCGCCTTCCCCGTGGCCGCCGGCGGATTGGCCCGGCGGATTGCCGGTGGTGGGGCTGTTGGCGTTTGCGCTGCCCGCCGTGTTCCCGTTGCCCGGCGCGACGCCGTGCCCGCCGGCGCCTTCGCCGTTTGGATGCGCTGCCGGGCTGCCCGCCGCCGAGCTCGGGCCGTTGCCGTGGGCTTGGCCACTCTGGCCATGGGATGCGCCGTTGCCGTTGCCGTTGCCGTTGCCGTGGGCTTGGCCGCTACTGCCGTGGGCTGTCCCGTTGCCGTGGGCTCCTGCGCTCTTGCCGTGGGCCGTGGCGCTGCCGTGAGCTTCGCTGCTCTTGCCTTTGGCTTCTTCGCTGTTTCCGCGGCCGAGGCCGTTGCCATGAGCTTCGGCGCTCTTTCCCGGACCTGCGCCGCTGCTCTGCATTTGCGCGCCCTTGCCGTGACCGGCGCCGGCGGCGCTGGCGGTTCTGGACGACCTCGTGGGGCGATCGGTGGCCGGCCTCTGCCCCGTCTGCTTGGCGTCTCCCGCACCGCCAGCCCGCAGGGACACTGCCGCGTTGGCGCTGGTGTCGCGCGTGGCGAGTCCGTGCAAGCCGGCTGCATCGGCCGCAAGGCGCAGGCGTGTCACAGAGCGCGGGGGGCTCGTCGCAGCCGTGCTCAGCGCCAGCGTCCCGGCACCGGTTCCGACGCCCACGCCGGCTACGCCGATGAGCAGCTTGGCCACCAGCGCCTTGGCTCCGGTGCCGGCGAGCTCCGCGGTCGTTCCCGCGACCGATGCCCCGACGGTCGCGCCGCCCATGCACGTCCCGGCGCCGGGCGCGTTGCCCGCCGCCGCGTCGAGCACCCGGCGCTTGAGTGCCAGCGTAGGCGCCAGCGGAAGCAGGATGCCCAGCTGCCCGCGCTGACGGGATAGCTCGGCGGCGTAGTCGCGACAGCCCTCACACGAGCGCAGATGGCGTCGAAGCTTGCCTTTCAGCAGCGCTGCGCCGCGAGCCGTGGAGAGCTCCATGCGTATCTCCGCGCAGTCGACGCTGCGCGCGACCCGCTCGGAGATCAGGCTCGACCGCGCCTGATAGATGTAGGACTTGACCCTCTCGGCGGGGATTCCGAGCACCGTGCCGATCTCACCGTGACTGAGTCCGTGCAGCTCGGCCAGGACCAGCGCGGTCCGCTGGCGCTCGGGCAGATCGAGCATCGTCGCGACCACCTGGCGCAGGTTCTCGCGCTGCTCGGCCTGCACCGCCGGATCCTCGCCCGCCACGGCCGCCTCGTGGATCTCCGTCGTCGGTCGGCGCTTGCGCAGGATGCTCAGCGAGGCGTTGCGAGCGATCGAGAAGAGCCACGGGCGCAGATCCACGCGCCGCTCGTCGGCCATCAGCGCTCTGTACGCCGACGCGAACGTCGATTGCACGGCGTCCTCGGCGTCGTGCTTGGAGTCCAGGATGTAGCTGCAGAACACCAGCAGCTCGCGAGCGTGGCGGTCATAGAGGATCTCAAACGCCGTCAGGTCGCCGCGGCGCACGAGCGCAACGAGGCGGTCATCCGCCGCAAAACGAGGCCACACGCGACCACGAGCGCCGGGCACGACTGCGGCTGCTCGATGGCGATTGACCAATCCCTCTCCCGATGTCTCGTGAGCGCGGGTTCGGACCCGTTGTCTTGCCGCCCGCCTTCGCGTCTCCGCTAAGAAACTCTACCTTACCCAATTGTCAGGCGGTCAAACCGGGATCCGTGTTGGACGCTAGGTGTGCCCGTGCGCTTCTTCGCTCTTTCCGTGCGCTTCTTCGCCGCCGCCGTGAGCTTCTTCGGCCTTGCCACCGCTGCTTTCACCGCTTTTTCCGGGAGCTTCTTCGGAGTTGCCGTGCGGCGTTTCGCCTTTCCCCGGCGCTTCTTCGCTCTTGCCATGCGGTGCTTCGCTGTTGCCGTGAGCTTCTTCGCTGTTGCCGTGGGGTTCTTCGCTTTTTCCGTGCGGCGCTCCGGCTTTGCCGTGGGCTTCTTCGCTTTTGCCGTGCGGCACTCCGGCTTTGCCGTGCGCTTCTTCGCTTTTGCCGTGCGGCGCTCCGGCTTTGCCTTGCGCGACTTCCCGAATGCTGTGCGGCGTTTCGCTTCGTCCGAGGGTCGTCTCGCTGCCGCCGTGGATCGCGCTGCTCTTGCCTGGCGCGCCAGCTGCCGCCTGCCCAGCGCCGCCAGCGATGCTGCCTTGCGGCGCCTGCGCTGCGGTCACGCCGCCAACCGATCGAATCGATGGCTGGGCCGGCGAGCTGCTGCGCGAGAGCAGCCCCGCCCCGGCGGCACGCCCTCTGGCCCGCTGGCGCGCGCTCGCCGTCGTCCCTGAGGTCAGCCCCAGCGCAAGGGCCTGATTCGGACGTCCGAGCGCCGCCGCCGCCGATACTTCGGGCGACCCTGTGGAGCTCTGCTTGGCCGGGAGCGCGAGCGGCGACGTCGCCGCAGCCGTACCGCCGACCAGCGCGGCGACGGCCAGCATCTTGGCAGCCGAAGCGACGCTCCCGACGCTTCCGCCGAGCCAGGAGACCGCTCGCTCGGGAAGGCCTGCAAGAAATGCCCAGAGCGCGATCGGACGACGGCCGGCATAGTGGCTGCAGAACGCCCGCACTACCGCCGCGTCGAGCGTCGTGCCCGCCTCTGCCTGGAGGATGTCGATCGCCCTCCTGTGGGGGCTGGCGGGCCGATACGGACGCGCTGAGGACATTGCGTCGAACGTGTCGGCTACAGCGACGATCCGTGCACCCAGCGGGATGCTCTCAGCTGTCAGAGCGTCGGGATAGCCGGAGCCGTCGAGACGCTCGTGATGATGGCGCACGATCGAGGTCAGCTCCTGATCGCCGAGGACCGAGGCCATCTCCCCGCCGTCGCCGGGATGGCGCTTGATGACCGCGTACTCCTCGTCTGTCAAACGCGCCGGCTTGTGCAGGATCGCCTTTGGCGTGTTGACCTTGCCGACGTCGTGGATCGCGGCTGCGGTGCGGATCCGGGCCACTTCCGCGCCGGGCAGTCCCATCCGCCGCGCGATCATCCAAGAATGGCGCGCCACCCGGCGGGAGTGACCATGCAGATAGGGATCGCGCGTCTCCATGCCCGCGACGAGCCTCTCCAGCAGCTTGGCCTGGCGCTTGGCGCTCGCGGCGCCGGGTGCGTCGTCTCGTGCTTCGCCGATCGGGCCGAGGATGTCGTGGGCCGAAGCCAAGCGATGCTCGCTGTAGCGCCGGTGCAGAAAGCCCCACAGCATCAACTCGCTGAACAGGAGATCTTCAGACGCCGGCCGCCTCTCCCACAGAAAGCACCCCAGCTGCGAGGCGCAGAGCGACAGCGCCATGCCGAGCGCGACGCAAACGACCACTGAGGAGATCGCGCCGGAGCCACGAAGCCACCACACGATCGCCACCGGAAGCCCGGTGACCAGGAGCGTCGCCGTGGCGACCTGGGCCCACTGCTTGATCGAGGACGATCGGCGTTCGTGGCGAGACCGAGCCGCTGGACGCTCGCGTCCGACCCCCTCGTTCGCGCCGGGCGGCGCATCGCACACTGCAAGACGAGACGAAAGCACGCTAGCTCCTCTGTTGGGTCTGCTGGCGGCCGAGCTATCTCGAATGAGACCTCTTAGCTTTGCGTCCTCGCCTCGCGACGAGTTTGCCTTTTTCAATCTGGTGGGTCGGTGACTTGAGTCTGGTGTAGACGCTGTCGGCGCCAGGGGTCAATAGACGCATGTTCGAGTTCGCCGCTCGGTCCGTTCTGGCGGTCACCCGCCTTGCGACCCGTCAACTTGCCTTCGCCGGCTCTGTCGCGCCGGCGCGTTGGAGGGCGCTCGTCCTTGACGGACACGCTGGCCTTCGGCGACGGCACGCTCTCGTCTTCGGAGTGCCCTTCGACGTGCTCGCACAGCGCCTCGACGACCTCCGGATCGAATTGCGTGCCGGCGTTCTCGCGCAGCTCGGCCAGCGCGGCCCCAGTCGAGCGCGCCGCGTCGTAGGAGCGCTCGGAGACCATCGCGTCAAAGGCATCGCACGCAGCGATGACGCGCGATCCGAGCGGTATCTCCGTGCCGGACAGGCCGTCGGGATAGCCGCCGCCGTCCCATCGCTCGTGGCTGGAGCGAACCAGGCGCCCAACCGGTCGCAGCGCCGGTGCGGCGTTGAGGATCCGCTCGCCGATGATCGTGTGCTGGCGCATCAGGCGCCACTCGCTGTCGGTCAACGGCCCCGGCTTGTTGAGCACCTGGTCAGGAACGGCGAGCTTGCCCAGATCGTGAAGCTCGGCAGCGCGGCGAAGCTCGTCGAGCTGTTCGGAGTTCAGCTCGAACTGGCGACCGATAGCCGTTGCCAGTAACCCTACGTCACATACGTGATCGTGCAGGCTCGGTTCGCGCTCGGTCAGGAGCTGCATCAGCACGCTCTGCTGCATCAGCACGGTCTGTGCCCGCGCCCGCGTCGAGCGACCGGCGCCCGACTTGTCGGCGTACATGCGCTCGTCTGCCAGGTTCAAGGCGACGCTCACCGTGTCGGCGTCCTGCGGCAGGATCACCACGCCGCAGGAGGCGGTCACGGTGAAGCCGCTGCCGTGCTCGGTCAGCGCGCTCTGGGCTCTGACCACGACATCGTCATCGCGGGGGTAACGACCCGTCAGCAGCACGCAGAACTCGTCACCGCCGAGGCGGTAGGCCTCCCCCTCCCCCGCGACGGCCGTCGCCAGGGACTTTCCGAGACGGACCAGCAGGGCGTCTCCCGCCCCGTGGCCAAAGCTGTCGTTGTAGCGCTTGAAGCCATCGAGGTCGAAGAACGCGAGTGTCGAGGCGAGGCCGCGCCTGGCGCACGCCAGCGCCACCTCCAGGTCGTCCATCAGCTGCCGCCGGTTGCCGAGCTGGGTCAACGCGTCGGTCGTCGCGTCGCGCGTTTCGCGCCTGAGCATGCGCACGTTCTCGCGATAGGTGAGCCCCGCGCGCGTTCCGGCCGCCAGCAGCGCGAGGGTTGCCAACGCCACCGCCAGGCGGGTAAGGGGATGGATCGACGCGCTGACCAGCAGGGCGAGTGCGAGCAGCGCGAATGCGGCGGGAAGGACGATCGTGTGACGCCCGACGACGTTGCGCGCGCGCCGATTCGACCCCGGCTGCCACGCCGCAAGGGCGATCACCGCCATCGAGGCCGGCCACAGCGTGTCGAGCAGGTTGCCTTCCACGTAGGTGCCCTTGGCCACCTGGTAGACGTAGAGCATGTCCGCCATCGCGTTCAAGGCGATCCCCACGCCGAGCAGCAGCCATTGCCGGCCGGGCCGCCAACCCGACAGGGCAAAGCCGACGGCGATGAACACGAGCAACAGGAAATCGCCGAACGGGTAGGCCAGGTTCACGCCCACCGACGCGGCGTTGCCGCTGGCCGCGCCGAGCACCGCCGGAAAGACCAGATCAGCGCCGAGCGCCGCCATCGCCAGGCCGACGACGATGCCGTCGAGCCACACCGCCGCGCCGGTGTGGCGAAAGTGCGAGCGCATCAGCAGCGTCAGGCCGGCGTACATCGCCGGGTACAACGTCAGATAGAGCGCGTCGGCGATCGACGGATACGGCGGATTGGCCACGTTGCCCAGCCAGATCGTCCAGACGAAGTCACCGCCCGTCCAGGCCAGCAGCGCCGCGCTGATCAGCAGCCACGCGGCCCGATTCCCGCGTCGTCGCAATGCGCGCGCGACGCAGAGGCCCACGGCGACGAGCTCGATGCTCATGTAGACCCAATCGTTGGCGAAGTCGTCGAGGCCCGAGCCCCCGAGCCCTGTGGTCGCGTGCGCTGCGGCAAACGCGGTGGCCAAGCTCACCGCCGCGAAGGCGGCGACGAGGGCCCGAGACCTCGAGTCGAACAGCCCTCGCGTATTGACAGTTGGCAGCCGATTGCGCACCAGGTGTCACATCGACGCGCCGTCGCCCGGCCTTGAAACGGGCTGCCCTGCGGTGGACGTGCGCTCCGGCGCCGCGGAGCGCCGGCGGTGATCGGCCGCTCACCGGCGTCTCGATTCGACATCTAAGCTACTGCGACCTCGACCTGTGGGGAGCCCTGACGTGAACGTCGATCCGACTGCCGTCCTGATCTCTATTGGCGCCTGGCGGCGCACGGGCTGCGTGATGGCATGAGCTCGGCGAGCGGTGCCGGCCGGGATCGCCGGCCCCAGAGCGCGGCGATGGGCTCCCCCTTTCCGCCGTTCGTCCACGAGTTGCGCGTGCGCTACGGCGAGTGCGATCCGCAGGGGATCGTGTTCAACGCCAACTACCTGCTCTACTTCGACGTCGCCTTCACGGAGCTGTGGCGCGCGGCGATCGGGCCGTGGCAGGACATGGTCGACCGGGGCCTCGACGCCGTCGTGGCCGACGCGAGCATCAGCTTTCGCGCACCGGCACGCTTCGACGACGAGCTCGAGCTGAGGGCGCAGGTGACGCGGATCGGCACGACCTCGATCACCACGCAGATCGACGTCGTGCGCGACCGCGACGTGCTCGTGTCGGGCACGCTTCGCCACGTCTGCGTCGCGACCGACACCTGGGCGAAGACCGAGCTGCCCGACTGGATTCGCGACGGCCTGCGGCGCTTTGCCGCCGCGGACGCCGAGCGCGCCGAGGCCTAGATCGACGCCCGAGGCCCGGCCGCTGCCGATCCGCGCGCAGCGCGACGGCGCAGTTCACGGTGCACGCGCAACGCGCGCGCGATCGTGCGCCTACGATAGATGCGAGCAATCAAACGGCTTTGCCCGCAGCGGGCAGCGTGCGGGTGGATCTGTCTTGTTTGGGGAGAACGAGGATGACCGATACGGCAGCGATTTCCAGGGATGAGCTGCGCATGCAGGCGCGCGGGCCTTCGCTGAGCCGGCGCGAAGTGCGCACGGCGATCCTCGCCGAGGCCGTGCTGTACGTGGTCGGCGGCCTGCTCTGCGCGACGGCGCTGCTGATCCCCCATGTGCGCGCTCCCGAGGCCGTCGCGGCGGTGGGGGTGAACGCCCAGATGGTGGCCGCGGCGCTAGTGGTCGCCGCCCGTCGCGAGCGCGGCGGGCTGGGGCTGGCGTTCGCCGGGGATCTGTGGGGCGTCGTGCTCGTCGGCGTGCTGTGCGCGGCGGCCGGCGGCGCCAGCAGCCCGTTCGCGCTGATCTACCTGTTCGCGATCGGCCACGCCGCGGGCTTTCAGCCGCGCAACCGCTACATCGTCGTGCTGATCGCCTCGCTCGTCGCATTTCTGCTGCCGCTCACCTACGAAAACGTCCCGGAAATGTTCGGTGCGGTGGCAATCGTGGGCATCGTGCTCGCCGTGCTGACCACGGTCGTGATCCATCTCGCGCTCAATGGCCTTCGCGAGCATCGGCGCCGGCTGAAATTCCTGATCGACGCGACCGCTTCGTTCGACACGTCGCTCGACCCCGCCGAGTCCCTGCGCAACCTCGCGCGCGCGGCGGTCCCCGAGCTGGCCGAGCTGTGCGTGATCGACCTGCTCGATCGCAACGGATCGGTCGCCAGCACGGTGGCGGCGGCGCTGGAGCCCGAGGTCGCCGAAGACCTGGAAGAGTTGCGCAGGCGCCTCCCGCTGGACCTCGACGGCACGCATCCGGTGGCGCGCGCGCTGGCCAGCGGCATGCCGTGCGTGGTCGACGACCTGACCGACGAGCTCGAGCTCGCGCAGGCCGCTCAGAGCGACGAGCACCAGCGCTTCATGCGCGGCGCCGGCTACCGCTCGGCGGCCGTCTTCCCGATGATCGCGCGCGGGCGCACGCACGGCGCGATCTCCTTCCTGCACGTGCGCAGCGAGGCGCGCTACTCGCGCGGCGTGCTCGACGTGCTCGAAGACCTCAGCGGCCGCGCGGCGATGGCCTTTGACAACGCGCAGCTGTACGCCGAGCGCACACGCGTCGCGCAGACGTTGCGCCGCAGCCTGATGCCGGCGGTGCTGCCCGCGATACCGGGGCTGGAGCTGGCCAGCTACTTTCGCCCGCTCGGCGCCGGCAGCGAAGTCGGCGGCGACTTCTACGACGTGTTCGGCGACGAGCACAGCTGCTGGCTGGTCGTCGGCGACGTCTGCGGCAAGGGCGCGGAGGCCGCCGCGCTGACGGGCTTTCTGCGACACACGACCGTCGCCTACGCACGCGATGCGAACAGTCCCCGCACGGTGCTCGCCCAGGTCAACCGCGTGATGCTCGAGCAGGACTTCGAAGGCCGCTTTGCGACGGCGATCCTCGTCAACCTGCGCATTGCCGGCGGCGAGGTCGCCGTGACGATCGCCTCGGCCGGTCACCCGGCTGCGCTGCTCACGCGCAGCGACGGCGCGGCGACGCAGTTCGGCGAGCGCGGCTCGCTGCTGGGCGTGTTCGCCGACCCGATCATCGAGGAGGTCTCCACGGTGCTGCAGACCGGCGATTCGCTGGCGCTGTACACCGACGGCCTGATCGAGGCGCACGCTCCCGCGCTCACGGTGACGCCTGAGCAGATGCTCGAGCAACTGCAGCGTCGCTCGCCGGCGGGCGCTCGGGAGGCGATCGACGCGCTGCTCGGCCTGATCGAGCTCGACGAACACGTGCGCGACGACATCGCGATCCTCAGCGTGCACGTAGCGCCGGCGACGGGCACGGTCGCACAGCTGCAGCGAACGCCGACGGCACTCGCGTCTCCCGCCGTCGCGGAGAAGCTCGATCAGGCCGAGGGCGTGGCGTGAGCGCTCAACGCGCGGGCGTCGTGCCACTGAGCGAGCGCTTGGCGGCCGTGCCGGCGACCCGAGCCGCGGCGTCGGCGCCGGTGGTCGTCCAGGTGGCGGTGAGGGACTCCGGGGCCACGGCGGCGGCCCTCACGGTGAGCGCCGCCAGCACGCTCTGACCATCGCCGGCGATCGGGCTCGGCGTGAGCCTGACCGTCCCGCTGACCGCCACGCCGGGCACGAGCCGGTCGCGCTGCAGCGTCAGCAGCGAGCCGGCCTGGGTGGCCGCGACTGGCCGGCTGGCGGACGTGGGCCGGCGCAGAGCCGGCGGGGGACTCTGATAGACCCCGCACGATGGGCCCCCCCGCGAAGCCGCCGCCCCCTCGCAGACGAGCCCGCCAGCGGCGCGCTGGTCTGATCGTCGCGGCGATCCTGCTCGCGGGGCTGCTCGCGTTTGCGCTCTCGCGGCTGGGGTTGCATCGGATCGGCCACGCGCTGATCACCGCCAAGCCGGGATGGGTGGCGCTGGCGTTCGTGCTGATGGCCTGCTCGCTGGTGCTGCGCTCGGTCTCCTGGCACCAGACGCTGCGCGCGGCGCTGCCGGAGACGCGGATCCCCTGGCCGGCCGTCACGCGCGCGACGATGATCGGGGTGATGGCCTCGGCGGTCGTCCCCGGGCGGATCGGCGAGCCGACCCGCGTCGTCGTGCTCACGCGCAGGCTCGACGGACCCAGCAAGCGCCAGCTGCCGATCGTCGCCGGCACGGTGTTCTCGCAGACGCTGATCAACCTGCTCGCGCTGGGCATCCTCGCGGCGATCACGTTCACCAGCGTCCCGCTGCTCAACGGGCATCCGGCGGGGATCGCCACGGCGATCGCGATCCCGCTGCTGATCTGCGCGCTGGTCGTCGCCGGCCCGCGGCTGGTCGCGCTGGGCCGCCGGGCGCGCTCGCGGCGCGTGGCCAAGGCGGCCGACGCGGTCGCCGCGGCGCTCAGCCTCGCGCGCCGCGGCCTGATCGTGTTCGCGCGTCCGCGCTATGGCAGCACGGCGGTCGCCGGTCAGCTGGCGGCGTGGGCGCTGCAATGGCTCGCCTGCTACATGGTCGTGCTCGCCTTGGGCCTGCAGGACAAGGCCGGGTTGGCCGCGGCGGCGGCGATCCTGCTGGCGGTCAACGTCAGCGCGATCCTGCCCGCCACGCCCTCTAACGTCGGCGTCTTTCAGGCAGCCTGTCTGGTCGTCCTGACCGCCTACGGCGTCGGCGGCGGCCCCGGCTTGGCCTACGGCATCATCCTGCAGGCGGTGGAGGTGCTGACGGCGCTCGCCCTCGGCGTTCCGGCGCTGCTGGGCGAGGGGCTGACGTGGCGTGAGATCCGCGCGGAGTCGCAGACCGAGCGAGCGCGCGAGGAGGCATCGCCGGACGATCTGCCGTCGAGCCCGGGCGAGGCGGCGTCGATCGGAGGTGGCGAGGGGACGTCAGCCGGCGATCGCGCGCAGTGACTGGCGCAGCGAGCGCGTGGTCTGCAGCACGGCCGTGGGCTCGTAGCCGCAGTGCGCCATGCAGTTTTCACAGCGCGGGTCCTTGCCACGACCGTACTTGCTCCAGTCGGTCGTCTCCAGCAGCTCTTTGTAGGTCTCGGTGTAGCCGTCGGCCATCAGGTAGCAGGGGCGCTGCCAGCCGAACAGCGAGTAGCTGGGGATGCCCCACGCGGTGCAGTCGAATTCGGCCTTGCCCTCGAGGAAGTCGAGGAACAGCGGGCTGTGGTTCAGGCGCCACTTCTTGCGCCGGCCTTCGCCGAAGGCCTCCTTGAACAGCTTGCGCGTCTCGGTCACGCCGAGGAAGTGCTCCTGGTCGGGAGCTTTCTCGTAGGCGTAGGCGGGCGAGATCATCATTTCGTCGACTTCGAGGTCGTCGTTGAGGAAGTCCAGCACCTCACGCACGGTCTTCGGCGAGTCCTGCGTGAAGAACGTCGTGTTCGTGGTGACGCGAAAGCCCGCCGCTTTGGCGGCCTTGATCGCCGCGACGGCCTTGTCGAAGACGCCCTCGCGCTCGACCGAGGCGTCGTGGCGCTCCTGCAGGCCGTCCATGTGCACCGCCCAGGAGAAGTACGGGCTCGGCTTGAAGTTCTCGAGCTTCTTCTCCAGCAGCAGCGCATTGGTGCACAGGTAGACGAACTTCTTGCGCTTGATCAGCTCGGCGGCGATCACGTGGATCTCCGGATGGATCAGCGGCTCGCCGCCGGCGATCGAGACCATCGGCGCACCGCTCTCCTCGATCGCGCCGATCGCCTGCTCGACGGGCATCCGCCGGCGCAGCTCGTGCTCGGGATGCTGGATCTTGCCGCAGCCCGAGCAGGCCAGGTTGCACTGGAACAGCGGCTCGAGCTCGACGATCAGCGGGAACTTCTCACGTTTGGCAAGACGCTGGCGCATCAGGTACCAACCCATGCGCGTGCTCTGCCTGACCCGGACCGCCATGCCGGGTACCTTAGCCCGCCGTGTCCCAGTCCTTAAGGGTCACCGCCGAAGCGCGCCGCAGAACGCGCGCGGCGTGCAGCGCCCAGCCCAGCGCCCGCGGGCGAAACAGCTCGTGACTGGGGCTGTCGAGTACCACGCGCACGACTGCGAACGGCCGTCCGGCGGCGCCGGCGGCCAGCCACGCGGACTCCATGTCGACGGCCAGCGCCCCGGCCGCGCGCAGCTGCTCGCGCCGCTCGCCGGTGGCGATCTTGGCGACGCCGACGATCGGCCCCCGCCGCACCGTCAGCCCGGCGCCGCTCAGCGCGTCGGCCAGCTGCGTCGCGCCGTGGCAGCTCGCCTGGACGCGATCGTGCCCCTCGTCGGCGGCGGCGAGCACGTGATCGGCGACAATCACTTCGCCGGGTCGCGCCTGCGCGTCCAGTCCGCCGCAGAAGCCGAGCACCAGCAGCGCGTCGCCGGGCTCGCGCGACAGCGCGTCGGCCGCTCTGCGCGACTTCTCCGGACCCATGCCCGTCTTGCGCACGTGCGCCCCGCGCGCGCCCGAGCGGATCAGCATCTCCTCGAGACTCAGCGGCGCGGCGACGACCACGCGGCGGCTCATCCTGGCACCGCGCCCGGCTCGCCGGTCGCTGCCGTGCTGGCCTGCGGGCCGTGCGCGTTCGGCGCCGCCGGCTCCAGGGCGAGCGCCGCGAGCGCCTCGGCAGCGGCGGCGTGCCCGCTCATCACGGCACCCTCGAGCGTCGCCGGCCATCCGGTGTCCGTCCAGCTGCCCGCGAGCACGAGCCCGGGAACGGATGTGCGCGGCCGCGGTCGCAGCACCGCCGTCCCAGGTACGGCGCGGAACGTTGCGGCGTGCTCGCGCGTGGCCAGGAAGCGCTCGACCGTCGCGTCGCGCGCGCCGGGAAGCAGCTCTTTCAAGGCCGGCACGTAGCGCGCGCGCAGCTCGTCGACGCTCATCCGCATCTGCTCGTCGGCCGCCGACAGCGAGACCGCCAGATACTGACATCCCGGCGGGGCGCCCGCGGCGGCGCTGCGGTCGAACACGTACTGCACGGGCGTGTCCACGCCGGCCGCGAAGGGCTCCTCGCAGACGACGCGGTCGAACACCACGTGCAGGTTGACGATCGGCGAGCTGCCCAGTCCGCGAACCGTCTGCGCCAGCTGTGGCAGCAGTGCCTCCAGCAGACCTGCCGCGCGGGCGTGGGGCAAGGCGACGATCACCGCCTCGGAGCTGAAGCCCCCCTCCCCGCCCTCGACCTCAAACCCGGCGCCTGTGCGTCGCAGGCCGTGCGCGCGCCAGCCGAGGCGAAACTGAACCCCGGCGTCGGCCAGCGCACGCTCGGCCGGCTCGCCGATCGTCTCTGCGAGCGTGCCGACGTGAAAGCCGATGTCGCCGGCATCGGCGCCCGTGAGCAGCCCTGTGCGGAACACGAACGCGCCGAGCGCGAGCGAGGCCTCGGCGGCGGGGACGTTGAGCGTCGGCAAGGCGATCAGGTCCCACAGGACGCTCACCGCGTGCGCATCCTGGCCGCGCTCGGCCAGCCACGCGCCGAACGTCTGGCCGTCAAGCGCCGGGTCGGCCGGGTCGAGGCTCGTGAGCGCGCGCGCCGCGAGCGCTGCGCTGAGGCGCTCAGACGGACTGAGGTGGGGATAGCGCGCCAGCGCGCCGGCGAGGTGAAACGGCGGCGGCAGTGAGCCGCGGCGCAGCACGACCGGCTGCGCGCGCGGGCTCAGCACGGGAATCTCCAGGCGCTCCTGCACCGAGACGTGGTGCTCTGAGCCCAGCCGCGCCAGCAACGAGCGATAGGCCGAGCAGCAGCGCAGGAAGACGTGCTGGCCGTTGTCGAAGTGCATGCCGTCGCGCTCGAAGGAGTAGGCCGCGCCGCCGAGCCTGCGCCGGACCTCGACGAGGGTGACGCGCGCGCCGGCCGCGGCGCAGTCCAGCGCCGCGGCGATCCCGGCCAGGCCGCCGCCGATCACCAGCACGCGCCGCTCGCCGCTCACACGCTCCTCCCGGCGATGCTGCGCAGGGCAACCCGGACCTTCTCGCCGGCCGACAGCGAGGCGCGCTGGTGCAGCGCGCGCTGCGGATCGGCCCCGATCCGCGCCAGCAGGCGGTGGTAGATGCCGCTCATCGCCAGCACGCACGCGGCACTGCGCCTGTCCAGCAGCGGCACGAGCCGCATGCCGCGATCGAACCACTGCTGCGCGCGCTCGGCCTCGAAGCGCACGAGCGCGCCGAGCGAATCCGGCGACGCCGTCTCTCCACGCAGTGCCGCGAGCATCTCGGCGGCGCCGGCGGCGCCCGGCCCGGAGATCACGCCGAAGCGCCGCAGATCCTCGGCGGGCAGGTAGACGCGCCCGATCTCGGCGTCCTCGCGCACGTCGCGCAGGATGTTCGTGAGCTGCAGCGCGACGCCGAGCTCGTCGGCGAGCCGTTCGGCTTGCGCGCGGTCCACCCTGGCTGCGCCGCGCGCTCGCGTGCCGAAGATCGCCAGGCAGACGCGCCCGATCGCGCCGGCCACGCGCCGGCAGTAGACCACGAGATCCTCGATGCGCTCATACGTCACGCCGTCGACGTCCATGCGCACCCCCTCGATCAGCTCGCCCATCGCACCGGGCGGAAGCGCGAAGCGACGGTGCGCGTCGGCGAGCGCCACGATCACCGGGTCCCGCGCAGCGTGCTGCGCCGAGCCGGTCCGTTCGAGCGCGCTCAACTGCTCGGCGGCCTCGTCGAGCAGCGCACGCTTGCGCTCGCGGTCGAGGTCGCCGTCGCCGATGTCGTCGACGCGCCGGGCGAACGCGTAGGCGGCGCACATCGCCCGGCGACGCTCGGGCGCCAGCAGGCGGATGCCGTAGTAGAAGTTCGCCGCCTGCGAGCGCGTGATCGCCGCACAGCGGGCGTAGGCCTCCTTCGTGGGCATCTCGCGGCTCACGACGCCGCCCTGGCGCGGCATTCGCCGCCGATCACGAGCGGCTCGGTGCTGCGCCCGTCGTGCCGCTCCGGCGCTGCTTGAAGAGCACGCCGGCCAGCGCGCGCAGCCGCTCCCAGCCCGAAGCTCGCGGCGGCCCGGAGAGGACGTCATAGCGCGCGCGCTCGATCGCGTGCAGCGCGGCGTGCCCGCCGGCGACGAACGCGGCGACGGCCAGGCGCTCGCGTCCGCGCAACTCGCCCACCAACGGCGTGCCCTCGTCGAGCAGGGCGCGTGCGCGCTGCACCTCGAACGCGAGCACGGCGCGCAGGGCCGTGTCGTCGCGCTCGGCGCGGGGGTCGATATCGGCCGTCGTGGCGCCGAAGCGCGCGAGGTCCTCGGCGGGCAGGTAGATGCGCCCGGCGGCGAAGTCCTCGGCGACGTCCTGGCAGTGCTCGGCCAGCTGCAGCGCCGTGCAGATCGAGTCCGACAGGGCGATCCGCGCGGGGGTCGCCTTGGCGAAGATGCCGAGCACGATCTCGCCCACCGGGTCGGCCGACAGCGCGCAGTAGCCGCGCAACTGCTGCCAGGTCTCATAGCGGCTGATGCGCTGGTCGGCGCGGTTTGCCTCGATCAGGCGCTCGAACGGCTCGCGCGGCAGCGCGCACTCGCGCACGGTCACCGCCAGGCGGCGCATCAGCGGGTGCTCCGGCGTGCCCTCGTAGGCGCGCTGCAGGTCGCGCCCCAGCCAATCGAGCGCCTCCAGCCGATCGCCGGGCGCGGAGTCGCCGAGTTCGTCGACCAGCCGAGCGAAGCCGTACACGGCGAGCATGTGCGCGCGCACGCGGCGCGGCAGCACCCTGCTGGCGACCGGGAAGTTCTCGCCCTCGGCGCGCGCCATCACCTCGCGAGCGCTCGGCGCCCTCGGCGCGGCGTCGGCGAGCAGCATCATCGCCGGCAGCGTCCGAGCGCCATGATCGGAAAGGCGAGCCTGTAGAGGTGGTAGTTGATGTAGTAGTCGGAGGGAAAGCCGGTGCCGGTGTACTGCGGCTCGTCCCAGCCCCCGTCGGCGCGCTGGGTGGCGACCAGCCAGCCGACCCCCCGCTCGATCGCCTCGGGAGCGCCCTTCGCGGCGTGCAGGGCCAGCAGCGCCCAGGCGGTCTGCGAGGCCGTGCTCGGGCCCCGCCCGATCCACTCCTCCTCGTCGTAGGAGCGCGGGTCCTCGCCCCAGCCGCCGTCGTCGTTCTGGTGGTCCAGCAGCCAGCGCAGCGCGCGCTTAATGCACTGCTCGGAGGGGTCCATGCCGGCGGCGATGAGCGCGGGAACGGCGGCGCCGGTGCCGTACACGTGGTTGACGCCCCAGCGCCCGAACCACGACCCGTCGGCCTCCTGCTGCTCGACCAGCCAGCGCATCCCGCGCTGTGCGACGGGCGTGTCGAGCAGCCCGAGCTCGGCGAGCATCTCCAGCGCGTGCGCGCTGACGTCGGCGCTCGGCTCGTCGATCACCTCGCCGAAGTCCAGGAACGGTAGCTCGCGGACCATCGTGCGCGTGTTCTCCGCGTCGAAGGCGCCCCAGCCCCCGCCGGAGCTCTGCATGCCCTCCACCCAGCGGGCGGCGCGCCGCACCGCACCGCTCAGCCGCGCGTTGTCCTTGACGCGGCGCAGGGCGAGGACGACCTCGGCGGTGTCGTCGACATCGGGGTAGTTGACGTTGGCGAACTCGAAGGCCCAGCCGCCGGGAGCGAGGCGCGGCCTGGCGACCGACCAGTCCCCGGGGATCGTGACCTCCTCCCCCAGCAGCCAGTCGGCCGCGCGCGCGAGCGCGGGATGGTCGCCGGGCAGCCCGGCGTCGCTCAGCGCGATCAGCGCCAGCGCGGTGTCCCAGACGGGCGACTGACAGGCTTCCAGGCGCCGGCTGCGGCCCGCCGGCGCACCGACCGCCCGCGAGTCGTCGCGGTCCTCGACCATGAAGTTGTTCAGGCCGTCCATTCCGCGGCGCATGACCGGGTGATCGGGCGCGTAGCCGGACAGGTGCAGGGCGATCAGCGAGTAGACCCACGGCGGCTGGATCCCGCCCCACGAGCCGTCGGCCTCCTGGCGGCGCACGATCCAGCGCTCCGCGCGTGCCAGTGCGATCCGCCGCAGCAGTCGCAGCGGCCGGCGTTCGTAGGCGCGCAGGATGCGGTCCCCGCGAGCCAGCCACCGCGCGCGCGGCGCGGCCTGGGGCTCTGCCGCGTCCTGCGGGCGCTCGACCCGCAGCTCGTCCAGGTCGAATGGCAGCTCGCGCGCCGGCCGGTGGGTTTTGACGAGCGAAAGCGCGACGATCGTCTGGCGTGCCCAGCAGGCGAAGTCGTAGATGTTCAGGGGAAACCACGACGGCAGCAGGACGATCTCCGGCGGCAGCGCCGGAACGTCCTCCCACGACCACAGGCCGAACAGCGCGAGCCACAGGTGGGTGAACACGCGCGCGTTCGCGACACCGCCCTGTTCGCGGATGAACTCGGCGGCCGTGCGCATGTGCTCGGCGTCGGGCCGATCGCCGGCGAGACGCAGTGCCCAGTAGGCCTCGATCGTCGTCGACAGGTCGCCGGGGCCGCCGTAGAAGTTCGTCCAGGTTCCGTCGGCGCGCTGCTGGGAGCGGATCCACGCCGCCGAGCGCTCGGTCTCGTCGGCTCGGCGCACGCCGAGGAACTCGCGCAGGAGCATGTCCTCGGCGTCCATCGTCACGTTGGTCTGCAGCTCGCCCTGCCACCAGCCGGCCCGGTCCTGCAGCGAGAGCAGGTGCTCGCAGGCGAGCTCCAACGCCATCTGAGCCTCGTTTTGGGCCTCTATGGTTGACGACGCCATTGCGGGAACTTAAATGTTTTCATCGGACGATGACATTTGCGAGCGCAACGAGCCTGTGGTTGCGGCCGTGACGGAGTTCCGATCGCCGGCTGGCACGAGCACCTCGGGGTGGGCGAGCGTGATCACGTGACGGCGCAGCTCGGCCTCCGACACGAGGCGCGGCACCGAGGATACGAAGCGATAGACGATCAACCCGTCGACGTCCTTGCGGGCGAGCAGATGGAACCCGGGCGCGGGCGCGCTGCCGGCCCCGTGACGCAGCGGGGCGTAGCCGGTCTCGTCGATCTCGCTCACGCGCACGCTGGAGTGGCGGGCGAGATTGTGCAGGTGGCCCAGGTAGTAGTCCAGCGGCGCCGCGCCGAGCTCGACGGTGGTGATCGCCCTCGCGCCGTCGCCCGCGCCGAGCGCGCCGGCGACGTCGCGCCAGTTGCCGCGCTGCAGGCGGGGGCTGAGATCGACGTCGACGGACACGACCGCGAAGGCCGCGACGATCGTCGCGGCGAGCGCCGCGCCGGGACGCAGCAGCGCCGAGGCGGCGAAACGCCCTTCGTCGCCCTGCCGCGCCGGCGGATCGAGATCGATCGCGGCGAGCAGGATGGCGATCAGGACGCTCAGCGGGATCATCGCGCCGACGAGGTTGCGCGGCGCGAGGTAGTCCGCGCCGAAGACCACGAGCACGATCGGGGCGAGCACGCCGCAGGCGGCGATCGACAACGCGATCAGCGCTCCTCGGCGCATCCTGGCGAGGCTGGCGACCGCCGGGCGCGGGTCGCGCGCGCGCGGGTCCGCCGCGGCGCTCTGCGCGCGCGTCGGGGGGGCGCTCAGGCGCCACGCGCCGAGCGCGGCGCCGGCGAGGATCGGCAGGGCGACGAGCAGCTCGACGCCGTGTCCGAGCGGCGCTCCGGAGTATCCGGTGAGGAAGTACTGCGGGATCGCCTGCAGGCGGCTGGACAGCGCCCAGCGCCCGATCCACTGCGTGCCGTGACCGCCCTGGGCGGAGATCAGCGGCAAGAGCGCCAGGCCGACGGCCACGAGCGCCGCCACGGCCGCCAGCGCCGCGCGCCGGTGCGAATGCTCGCGCAGCAGCCACAGTGCCATCGGTATCAACAGGAAGACGGCGAAGTAGTGCGTCAGCAGCGCCAGCGCACCGGCGACCGCGAAGGCCGCCATGCGCCCACGCGTCGGCTCGGCCAGCGCGCGCACGAAGCACAGCATCGCGAGCGCCGACATGAACACGAACAGCCCGTATGCGCGCGCCTCCTGCGAGTACCACACGAACAGCGGGTTGACGGCGACGATGGCCGCCGCGATCAGCGCGGCGCGGCGGCCCGTCACTGGCCGATCTTCGATCGGTCGGCCGGCGAGCTGCTGGCCGATCGCCCAGACGACCGGGACGGTGAGGACTCCGGCGAGCGCCGAGGGCAGCCGCAGCGCGAGCGCGCCGTCGCCGAACAGGCGCACGTCGGCCCACGCGATCAGGTACCACAGCGGCGGGGTGTTCTCGTGGTGGACGACCCCCCTCAGCGTCGCCCCGAGGCCGCTGTGCAGGACGTGAACGGGCGTGAACGCCTCGTCGTACCAGAAGCTCTGCTGATCCAGCGTGGCCAGACGCAGCACGGCCGCCAGCACGATCAGCACCGCCAGCGGCCACCACGACGGCAACCGCCGATCGCTCTCGGCGCCGACCGGGCGGGCAGCGGCCACGGCGCTCACCGCGGGCACACACCCTGTTGCTTGGGCGGGCCGAAGCAGCCGTAGCGGTAGCGGTGCAGGTTGTCGGCCTTCGGCGGCAGGTACCAGCCCCCGCGCGCCGCGCGCAGGCCCTTGACCGTCGGCCCGGTCACCTGCAGGCACAGCTGGATGCGCTCTTTCGGCGGCCCGGGCGTGGTGTTGCCGCAGACGACATCGGTGGTCGTGTACTTGCGGATGTCCTGTTCGGCGGAGACGTTCTTGTAGTTGTGGCCGGTGTAGTGGCGCCACGTGCGCAGGTCGACGACGAGGCGGTGGTTGGTGTGCGTGGCGAGCACCACGTCGTTGACCGTGGCGATCGCAAGCAGCAGCCCGACGAGCAGCAGGACGACCGTCTCGACCCGCCACAGGCGACCGCTGCCGGGCTGCTCGGCGTCGCGCGGGCGCAGCTGCGCCGGCAGGCGCTGCCGGCCTCGCTTCAGCGGTGTCGCGTCCGCGCTCATGAGACGGGAGCGAACAGCGGGGTCAGTTGATGGACGATGAACAACGCCTGCACCGCGAGCGTCGCGACGAGCAGGCGGCGATCGCGCGAGATCACCGCCAGCGGCAGCGGCCAGAGGATGTACCAGGCCAGCAGCCAGCTGCTGGTGACCGAGATCGCGAGCAACGCCCAGCCGGAGGCGGCGACCCAGTCATAACCGCGCCAGGTGCGCCACATCAGGTGCAGCCCGACCACGACCAGCGCCGCCTTGAGCAGGTCGTGATCGATCGGGAAGACCCCGGGCTTGCCGACGAGATGGGCGATCTCCGTGGGAAAGCTGTCGGTCGAGACGAACGCCGCATCGCGATTGAGCGCGGCGATGATGTTGATCCCGTCGACGCCGAAGGCAAGCAGGCCGATCAGCAGACCGAGGACGAGCGCGGCGAGGGCTCCGAAGATCTGCGCGCGGCTGCGCCGGGCGAGGATCATGAACGGCAGCAGTGCCGCGACGGTCGCCTTGACGAGCGCCCCGGCGACGACTGCGGCGGCCGCAGGCGCGTCGCGCCGGGCGAACGTGAGGCTGACGGCCGCCATCATCAGCAGCAGCATGACCAGATCGTTATGCGCGCCGCCCAGGCAATAGATCACGTACAGCGGATTGGCGCCGACGAGCAGGATCGCCCCGACCGGGTTGATCTCGCGCAGGCGCGCGCAGCGCCACACGAGCGCGAGCGTTCCCGCGCTGGCGAGCATCGCCAGCACCTTCATCCCCCACAGCGCGCCCTCCACGCCGAGCGGCGCGAACGGGTAGGAGAGCAGCGTGTAGAGCGGGCCGTACGCCGTCGCCACGAGCTTCCAGTCCGTCCCGACGTAGTGATAGACGGGATCGTGCGGGATCGCGATCGGCCCGTGCAGGTAGGGGTTGATCCCGTGCTCGACGCCCATGCGGGCGTAGGCGATGTAGCTGAAGACGTCGGTCGAGAGCAGGATCGGCCCGACGAAGACGATCGCGTGCAGGACCGCGATCAGCGCGATCGCCCAGCGTTTGGAGACCGTGCGCCCCAGCGCCCATAGGCCGGCATAGCCGGCGCTGAAGGCGAGGATGGCGATCAGAAACACGCGAAAGCCCAGGCGCTCGCCGATCCCCGAGAGCCAGCCGGCGATCTGCGGCGACTTGGGAATCAGCGCGGAGTGCCCGACGGCGCCGTCGAGCACGATCTCGGCGGTCGCTGCGACGAGCACCAGCGCGCACACCGCGGCGAGCGCCGGCGCCCACTGCGCGGAGCGTGTGCGTGCCAGCCGAAGTTCGCTTTGCGCGGCGACGCTCACGACGCCGCGCGGCTCACAAGGCTGTCCAGACGGTCTTCGTCTCCAGGTAGGCGTCCAGGCCGTCGTGACCGTGCTCGCGGCCCAGCCCCGATGCCTTGAAGCCGCCGAACGGCGCCGACGGCTCGGCGTTGCCCCACGTGTTGACGTAAACCGTGCCGGCGCGCAGCATCGCCGCCAGCTTGTGCGCGCTGCCGACGTCGCGCGTCCACACACCCGCGGCGAGCCCGTACTCGCCGGCGTTGGCGCGCTGGGCTACCTCCTCGAGGCTGTCGTACGGCGAGGCCACGAGCACCGGGCCGAAGATCTCCTCGCGGGCGATCTTCAGCTCGTCGGAGCTGGTGCTGAACAGCGTCGGGGCGACGTAGTAGCCACCGCTGTCGGTAAGCGCCGTCTCGCCGCCGGCGAGCAGCTCGGCGCCCTGCTCGCGCCCGGAGTCGATGTAGCTCATCACGCGGTCGCGCTGCTCGGCTGAGACGAGCGGTCCGAGCTGGGTCTCCGGGTCAAGACCCGGCCCCAGACGCGCGGCGTTGGCCGCCTCGGCGAGCGCGCCCATCACCTGGTCGAAGCTGTCCGCCGGCACGAACAGGCGCGAGCCCGCGTTGCAGGCCTGTCCGGAGTTGAAGTAGATCCCCTGAAAGGAGCCCTTGATCGCCGCCTCGATGTCGGCGTCGGGGAGCATCACGTTGGGCGACTTGCCGCCGAGCTCGAGCGTCACGCGCTTGAGCGC
>JADGPP010000008.1 GCA_017882375.1 Solirubrobacteraceae bacterium
GATCGCGCCCGCCTGTACGAGCTGGCCAAGCAGCTGTACACCGGGTACGGCAACTACGAAGAACGCACGGCCGGGATCCGGCACGTTCCGGTGCTGCGCTTGGCGCAGATCTAGTCGTGGCCGTGCGTCTCGCCGGCGGCCGCCGGAGGACGTGACTCCTCGGCCAGCGAGGTGATCGTCAGCGCGCCGCGCGCCGAGGACTCCAGCACCTCCGTGGCCTCCTCCAGCGAGCGTGCGTACAGCTCGACGAGCAGGTGCACGATGATGCGCGAGTCGTCCTCGTGCTTGTGAAAGCGCACATGCGTGAAGAACTCGCGCACGCCGTGGTCGCCGAATGCGGCGTATGAGAGCGCGTCGCCGGCCTCCGGTCCCGAGCAGCTCTCGACCTCGTCGGCGTCGACCTCCACGGTGCACGATGCCACCCACGGCGTCCCGGCGATCATCCGTTCCCAACGATCCTCGATCGGCTCGACCCGACTGTTGTTGAAGCCGAGGTGCGGCTGGTCGTGCATGCAGTCCAGGCACTGCACGACGGCCTCCTGCAGCTCGTCGATCACTTCGGCGCGCTCGCCGGTGTCAGGGTCGATCTTGTGGATGCCCTCGTAGTGGACCTGCACCTCCAGATCCTGCGACCAGCAGCGGTAGCAGCGAAGCCAGCTGCGCGCTCCGGTCTCCGGTGTCGAGCTCTCCATAGGGGCCATTGTAGGGCGCGCTCTCTCCCGCGCAGCCTCGGCGAGAGCAACGCGGGGTGCGGCGTGCCGGGGACTTGTCGTGATCCTTGCTCTTCAACGCCTCACCCGGCGCGGAGCGGCCCGGCGCCACGTTCGGATTCGCGGCGCCGGACCTGTTCGCGGGACTATTTCGTGCGTCCAACCTGTGTGGTCAGCGTCACCTGGGGCTGACCCGAGCCGACCGCCGTTGCCTGGACCTTGAAGGTCAGCTTCCCCTTGCTGAGGCCGGAGACTTTGAGCACCGTGAACGTCGGGCTCGTGACGGTCGTGATCTTGAGTTTCCTCACTCTCCGCCGGGCTGCCTTGGCGATCGTCTTGCCGTGATTGACGAGCTTCAGCTGCGAGATCGCGAATTTGTCCAGCGGGCTGGACCAGGTCAGCGCGATCTGCAGCGATTTGGTGCTCGCCCCCACCGAGACGCTGTGCGTCTTGCCGGCGCCCTGTTTGAGCAGGTCGGTGAAGCTCTGCGGCGGCGTTTGGCATGTGATCGCGGCGCCGACCGTGTTCATCACCGACTGAAGCTGGCTGGAGTCGGTCAGCGGGAAGAATTGCCCGCCCGTATCGCTGGCGATCGTCTGCAGGCGCTGCTGGTCTTCGGCGGCTGCGACGCCGGGGCTGAAGCCGATCACGTAGGTCGGCACCTTGTGGGTCAGATGGCCGTTGTTGTAGGTGCCGATGTCGTGTCCGCCGTCGGTGAGGAAGATTCGCGCTTGCGCGCCGGGGTTGTCCGCATCGGACTGCGCGAACGCCGCGTTGTAGTCGGTGCCGCCGTTGTCAGCGAGAATCTTGGCTTCGAGCGCGGCGGCCATCGCAGCGCCGTTGGCACCCACCGCCTCGGGCGGGAACACGGTGTCAGCCGCCGGCGTCGAGCTTTCGGAGAAGTTGCCGCCGAACTCGATCGCGCCGAGGGTCGTGGCAGGGCTCAGGGTGTTGATCAGCAGCTTCAGCCCCTTGACGCGCAGCGTGCTCGGGTCGGTGCTCGCCATCGAGCCCGAGTCGTCGACGATTGCCTCGATGTTCGTCGCCGGAGTGCACGCGCTCGCGCTCGCCAGCGCGGGCGGCGTCGCCGCGCCGGTCGGAGCGGCGATCGCCGCGATGATGACTGCGGCTGTGACTGCGGCCGATAGTGAATGCCCCACACGCTTCATTTGTACCTCCGGTGTTCGGTGTTCGTTTGCGCGACCAGCAGCTGTTGGTGGTTACACGCCGATCACGGTCTCTTAGCCGTGGTGCTTCCTTGTCCCCCTCACCTTCACGTGGAAGACCCTTACCGTTGCTTTCCCGCCGAGCCTGGACTTGTAGCTGAGCTTGGCCGTGAGCTGAGCAGTCCTGCCCTTCGACAGCGCCTTCTTGACCTTACTCGAAGGCTTGACGGTGAGCCTGATCGCCACGCCGGCTCTGCCGCTCGCCGACACCTTGCCTGAGACAGTCGTCCGCGGGCGGCATCTGCCTTTGATCGGGATTTGCGCGCGCCTGCATTTCCGCTGCTTGACTGCCGCCGCTCCATGGCGCGAGATCGTCGCGGTCGGCACCGTTACCTCCACCGTCGCCGTCCCGTTCTGCACCGGTACGAAGGCGATCGTGATCGCGCCATGGGAGTTGGCGTGGATGCTCTGTACGCGGTAGCCGCTGTTGGGAGACGGCGGAGTCGGTGCGGCGGGCGCCCAGGCGATCTTCGCGGCAAACGACGGATCCCGGTTGGCCCTGACGCCGGTGGCGGCGAGATCAAGGAAAACCTGCGCCGTGTCCAGACCGGCAGCCGTGCCGACGTAGCTGATCGCCGCGACGCCGGAGGAGTTGGTCAGCACACTGCCGGATTTCGGGTTGGTCGCGCCGATCGAGTAGACGACCGGGCGGTTCGCGTACGGGGCGCCCGTGTTGTCCGAAGCCGTGACCAGGATGGTCGCCGTCTGCCCGACCGTGTGTGTCTGTGTGGCCGGCTGGATGGTCAAGCCGCTCGGAATCCGCGCACGGCTGACGATCGTGTAGATCGCGTGTTCACCCGGTTTCAGCGCTCTGTTGAGATGGTCGTCCCAGCTCACACCGGCCGCGTTATCGATCGGATTGGGATCGATGTCGTCGTTGAAGACCGGCGCTTCGCCGGTGCCGGCGCGCACCGCCGCCCAGATGCCTCCGTCGGACGGGCTCGTCGTCGGGCAGCGTCCTTCGGCTTCCGGCACCACGTCCCAGCAGCCCGCCTGATAGTCGCTCCATGGCGGCGACGGCGGCGGCGCCTCGACGAATCCGCCGAACACACCCGTCGCTTCGTTCGCGCCCCCGATCTCGCGCAACGGCCCGGCCAAGAAGACGCCGGTGCCGAAGTCGCTTTCACCGGTCAACAGGTCGCCGGCGTAGATCGCGTGGAATCTCAGCAGTGCCGACGGCGCGGTGCTCAGCCCAGGGACCGATTCGCCGGTGACGTTCTCGACGTCGAATGTCGAAGTGAACTGCGGCTCGCCATTGACATAGCGTGTCGTGTCTTCGATCAGCGCATAGTCGTTGTTTTCGGCTTTCGCCGGGTCGCTGACCTTGAAGGTCGTGACCAGCTGGTACGGATCCTCCGGCGTGCCCGTCCCGGTCACGGCGCCCTGATCGACCGCGGTGTACTGCGATGTGAGCCCCGGCCCCTGGATGCCCTGGAACCCGAACACCTTCTTCTGCACGAACGTGGGGTTGCCGGCATCGGGGAAGCCCATGAAGAACCCGCAGTCGCCGACGGCTCCGCGGGCGGGGTAGAAGTTGTTGCCGGTGTCCGGGTAGCTGGACTGGCATTGCCCGAGCGGGGCGATCGACACGCTCAGCGGACCGCCGGGCAGCGTGACGGCTACTGCGGCGCTCCCGCAGATCGCCGTCGCGAGCAGCAGGCTGGCGGCGAGCATCGCGCCCCGCGCGAGTGTTCCGCGCAACCTCAACGGTCGGGAGCGGCCGGGCGAGGCGTTGCGCCGCGCGCAGCGTGCCGGGCAACGCGCCGGCGAGCGCTGCGATGGTCGGGCGTCGCCGAACATCCTTGAAAGGTACGCGCGCTGCGCGCGGCGCGCTGCGCCCTGTGGACGCTTTGGCAGTCCGCTCTCGGCGCCCCGCGTGCCGGCGGCGCGGCTCGCACCTGCTCGGGAACTCACGCCGTCGGCTCTACCCGAACGTAAACGCGTAGCCGCTCACGCCCGGCGCGAAGCGCAGGCTCAGGCGGTGGCGTTCGTCGTGAGCAAGGGAGACGAGCGTGTACAGGCGCTGGCCGCGAACGCTGACCACTCCGGCGTGAACGTCGGCACCTGCCTGTGGCGTGGAGATCGGACGCCCGTCGAGCAGCACCTGCACCGGTCGCGGGCTGCCACCCGCGGAGCTGAGCACGAGATAGACGTTCTTGGCCTGGAACTCGACGTCGATGCCGGCATCTTCGACCGCCGTCGCCGGTTGGCCGGCGATCTTCCACGTGCCGCTGAAGGCGAAGTCGTTGAGCGAGAGCGTGCCCGTCGGCGGGGGGCCGTAGTCGTGCACGCCGGTCTTCGGGGCGTCGATCCAGCCCCGCGCGCGCTCGGTGCCGAGGTATGTCTCCGGCGTCGCCTGTCCGCTGGGCACGATCACGTCGGCCGGGTGGCTCCTGGCGCCGACGTCGCCGCCGGCTTCGGCGAGCAGCGCGCGGATCGCCGTTTCGGTCTTGGCGTAGTCGCCCTCGCCGAACGTCGCGTAGCGGACCTGCCCGGTCGAGTCGATCAGGTAGTCGGCCGGCCAGTACTCGTTCCCGTAGGCGTTCCACGTGCCCATGGCGTTGTCCTGGACGACCGGGTAGTGCAGGCCGAACTGCCTGATCGCGTTGGCCACGTTGGCGGCGTCGTGCTCGAAGGCGAACTCCGGGGTCTCCACGCCGACGATCGTCAGGCCGTCGCGGCGGTAGCTGGCGTCCCAAGCCTTCAGGTAGGGCAGCGTGCGGATGCAGTTGATGCAGGTGTACGTCCAGAAGTCGACCAGCACGACGTGCCCGTGCAGGGTGGACAGCGACAGCGGGCGCATGGCCGGGGTGTTGAACCAGTCCTGGGTTTCGGTGAACTCAGGCGCCGGGCCGAGGTCGTGCAGGCCATGCGCGGCGGCGAGCAGCGTGGCCTGGCTGGCGTTGGCCGGCGCCGCCTTCACGCGCGAACCCGAGCCGCCGCAGGTCGAGGAGCCGTTGGCGGGCTTGAACTTTGCCTCACGGCCGCTGATTTCGTGCAGATGGCTCCTCACCGTTTCCGAGCACTCAAGCGACGCCGTCAGGTTGACGTCGGGGATGTGCTGGGCGACGAACTGGTCGAAGTTGACGTCGAGCTTGGCGATGATCGCGACCGCCGTGAGAATCATGATCGTGCCCAGCGCGCGCTGCAGCAGCGGGCCGCGCCCGGCGTTGCGGACGCGGTCGAACAGGCGCCTGCCGCCGAGCGTGAGGGCCAGCAGCACGACCGCCGAGCCGAGCGCGTAGGCCAGCGCGATCACGACCGTTTTCCCGCTGGCGGCGCTGACGGAGATGACTGCCGCGAGGATCGGGCTGGCGCACGGGGTGTACACGAAGCCCAGCGCCCCGCCGACGAGCATGCCCGACCGGAAGCCGTCGCCGCGCGAGCGCGGGCCGAAGCGCGCCAGGCGCGACAGCGGCGCCTCGATGCGATCGGCGATGCTCGGCAGCAGCAGCGCCGCGCCGAACACGAGCAGCACGACGATCGCCACGTCGCGCAACGGGTCGCTGCCCAGTCCGACGCCGTCGACGACCTTCGCGACGCCGACGATCGTGACCGTGAAGGTGATCGACAGCCCGAGCACGATGCCCAACGGCCGGCGCCTGCCGCCGACGCCGCCGGCCGACAGCAGCGCCGGCAGCACAGGCAGCACGCACGGCGATAGAGCCGTGCCCGCTCCGGCGAGCACGGCAAAGCCGAGTAGCACGAGCATCGCCCGAAAGCCTACGTGCGGCCAGTCGGACGGGCGCCGGTAACGCTCAGCGGCGCAGCATCACGTAGACGGCCGCCAGTGCGAACGCGATCTGCCCGAACGACAGAGCAGTGCCGAGGTTCGCCGCGCCCAAGGCGCCGGCGAGGGCGCTCGCCAGCACGAACGCAGCGAACATCAGCAGCAGGTCGACGCCGATGCTCGAGCGCCTCGTGCGCGGCCGGCGCTCGGGCGCCTTGCCGGGCTCGTCCGCCGGCGGTCTGCGCCGGCTCATCGCTCGCCTGCGCTGCGCTCGAGCGCCGCCACGAGCGCCGCCACGAGCGCGGCCGTGTCGAGCTGCGGATCCTGCGACCGCAGCAGCTGCTCGGCGGCGAGTCGCCCGCCGAGCGCGCGCAGGCCGCGCTCGCCGTGCTCGTGCGCGTAGTCGGCCAGCGCGTTTGCCCGCCGCGCGCGCAGCCGGCGCTCGGCCCTGTCGGCGCCTGCTCCGTGCTCGCGCAGCGCGGCGATCAGCTCCTCGATGCCCTGCGCCGGCGCCAGCGAGGAGACGGCCACGACGCTCGTTGAGGTCGAGCCGAGCGAGCGCAAAGCCGCGCCGACGTCGCGCCTGGTGCGCATTGCGATCGTCCCGAGGTCGGCCTTGGTGACGACGAGCACGTCGGGGATCTCCATGATGCCCGCCTTGTAAAACTGCAGCACGTCGCCGCTGCCCGGCTGCACGACGACCGCCACCGTGTCGGCGACGTCTGCCACCTCCGTCTCGGCCTGGCCCACGCCGACCGTCTCGATCACCACGACGTCGAATGCCGCTGCCAGCGCGTGCGCCGCTGCGCGCGTCGCCCACGCCAGGCCGCCGAGGCGCTCGCCGGCCGACGTCGAGCGGATGAAGGTCTCCCGGTCGGCGGGGTCGAACTCGATGCGCGCGCGATCGCCCAGCAGCGAGCCGCCCGAGCGCCGCGAGCTCGGATCGACGGCGAGCATCGCCACGCTCTGACCCTCCGCGCGCCAGGCGCGCAGCAGCGCCGACAGCAGCGTCGACTTGCCCGCGCCGGGCGGTCCGGTGACGCCGATCACCTGGCCGGGCGCCTCGCCGCCAAGCGCGGCCGGCGAGACCTCTGCCAGCAGCGCCGCAGCCTCGCGGCGGTCCTGCGCGGTCGTGCTCTCCAGCAGGTTCAGCACGGCCGGCGCCGCGCTCAGATCTCCATCGCGCAGCCGCGCGCCGAGGGCGGCTCCGACCCCGTGGGCACCCAGACCGGAGGGACCCACCCCTTCGGGGCGTGTGCCCGTCGGCCGCGGTGCCCCGCTCACGCCGAGCCGTTGACGGAGGCGACGCTGCCGGCCACCGGCACCGGGGCCTCCGCGCCCACCAGCTCGACGATGTCGCGCATGATGCGCGTGATGTCGAAGTCCTTCGGCGTGTACACCGCCGCGACGCCCGCCTCGCGCAACGCCGCCACGTCCTGCTCGGGGATGATCCCGCCGACGACCACCGGCGCCTGCACGCCGGCCTCGCGCAGCGCGTCGATCACCGCGGGGATCAGCTCGCGGTGCGAGCCCGAGAGGATCGACAGGCCGATCACGTGCACGCCCTCCTGCAGCGCCGACGCGGCGATCTGCGCGGGGGTCAGGCGGATGCCTTCGTAGACCACGTCCATCCCCGCGTCGCGCGCCCGCACGGCGATCTGCTCGGCGCCGTTTGAGTGACCGTCCAGGCCCGGCTTGCCGACGAGGATCTTCGGCCGGCGCCCGAGCTTCTCCTGCAGGCGCATGACCTCCTCGCGCAGCTCTGAGAGGTCCGCGTCGGGCGGCGCCGCAGAGGCCTCGCCGACACCGGTCGGCGCGCGGTAGCTGCCGAACACGTCGCGCAGCGTGCGCGACCACTCGCCCGTCGTCGCGCCGGCGCGTGCGGCGGCGATCGTTGCGACCATCAGGTTCTGCTCGCCGCCCTTCGCCGCCGCCGCCTCGGCCAGCTCGGCCAGCGCAGCGTCGACGGCCGGCTGGTCGCGCTGCGAGCGCCAGCTGCGCAAGTGCTCGATCTGCTGCGCTTCGATCGCCGGGTCGACCACCAGGATGCCGCCCTCGGCGTCGGCCGTCAGCGGCGAGACCTCCGACTCGGTGTAGCGGTTCTGCCCGACCACGACCTGCTCGCCGGCCTCGATGCGCCGGAGGCGCTCACGGTGGGAGTCGACCAGCGCGCCCTTCATGTACGCGACCGCCTCCACGGCCCCGCCGTGCTCGGCCACGACAGCCATCTCGGCACGCGCGCCGTGCAGCAACTCGCCTACGAGCCCATCCATCACTATCGATCCCTCGAAGATGTCCGGGTACTCCAGGATGTCGGTCTCGTAGGCGAGCACCTGCTGGATGCGCAGCGACCACTGCTGATCCCACGGGCGCGGCAGCCCCAGCGCCTCGTTCCACGCCGGCAGCTGGATCGCCCGCGCGCGGGTGTCGCGCCCGAGCGTGACCGCGAGCGCCTCGAGCACGATCCGCTGCACGTTGTTCTCCGGCTGGGCCTCGGTCAGGCCGAGCGAGTTGACCTGCACGCCGTAGCGGAAGCGCAGCCGGCGTGGGTCCTGCACGCCGTAGCGCTCGCGTCCGAGCTCCTCCCAGAGAACCGACATCGCGCGCAGCTTGGCGTGCTCCTCGATGAAGCGAACGCCCGCGTTGACGAAGAACGAGATACGCCCGAAGACCTGTTCCATCAGCTCCTGCGCCTCCGCGCCGCGCGTGCCGTTGTCGCTGGAGTGCGCCGCTTCAACGCGCTCGCGCGCCGCGTCGAGCACGGCGATCGCGTTGCTCATCGCATAGGCGATCTCCTGCACCGGCGTCGCCCCCGCCTCCTGCAGGTGGTAGGAGCAGATGTTGATCGGGTTCCACTTCGGCACGTGCTCGACCGTGTAGGCGATCATGTCGGCGATCAGCCGCATCGACGCCGCCGGTGGGAACGCGTAGGTCCCGCGCGCGAGGAACTCCTTGATGATGTCGTTCTGCGTCGTGCCCTGCAGCGCCTGTTGCGCCACCCCCTGATCCTCGGCGGCGACGATGTACAGCGCCAGCAGCCACGCCGCCGTCGCGTTGATCGTCATCGACGTGTTCATCTCCTCCAGCGGGATGCCGTCCATCAGCGCCGACATGTCGCCGCGGTGGGAGATCGGCACGCCGACCTTGCCCACCTCGCCACGCGCCAGCTCGTCGTCGGGGTCATAGCCCGTCTGCGTCGGCAGGTCGAAGGCGACCGACAGCCCCGTCTGGCCCTTGGCGAGGTTGCGCCGGTACAGCTCGTTGGACGCCTTCGCCGTCGAGTGCCCGGCGTACGTGCGCATCATCCAGGGCCGGTCGCGCTCTGGCAGCCGCGGGGATTGATCGCCGCTCATGCAGCAATTGTACGGTTGCGCCGCGCCCCTTATCCTCTTGTGCGTGAGCGAGACCGTCGAGGTGCCGCGAGTGGGAGGCCCGGGCAGCGGCTTGGGCGACGCGTGGAGGGTGATCGTGCGCAACGACAACCACAACACCTTCGAGCACGTCGCGCGCACGCTCGCGCGCTTCCTACCCGGCGTGTCGCTCGATCGCGGCCACGAGATCGCCAACGTGGTCCACAGCACCGGCCAGGCGATCGTCTTCACCGGCATGCAGGAGCCGGCCGAGCACTACTGGGAGCAGCTCAAGGGCGCCGGCTTGACGATGGCTCCCCTAGAGCAGGGCTGACTTAGGCTGACTCGCCCTCGACGATGTCGCGTGTGCCGTGGCCGTTGGGCGCGTGGCCGTTTCCGGCGAGGCCGTTGCCGCGCGACGTCTTCTCGGTGAGGATCTCACCGCCGGCCGTGCGGTCCCACCAGCCATACAGGAGCGGCACCTGATACCAGCCGGAGTGCTCGATGCGAAAGCGCGTCATCTCCGGGCCGGCCCAGTAGCGGTCCCACTGCAGGTGCTGCTCGAAGCGCGCCAGCTGCTGGAACCTGTAGCGGTCGTCGCGCGCGCGGTAGACCTCATAAGAGGTTGCGCCGTAGCGAAGCGCCGTCGCGGCGACCTCGCCGAGCACCTCCTCGAAGGCGTCCGCGCGAAAGCCCGTGGCGTACCACGGGACGATCACCGTGCCGGCCACTACGCGCCCACCTCCGCGTGGATCGCGCCGGGCCCCTCGGCGGTCTTGCCGTCGCCCTCGCGCTCGGCGCCGATCAGGATCGAGATCTTGCCGAGGTGCTTGTTTTCGAGCATCAGCTGGTGCGCCTCGGCGACGCCGTCGAAGCCGAGCGTGCGCCACAGCACCGGGCGGATCTGGCCGCTCTCGATCAGCTCGTTGGCCTTCATGCACTCGTACGCGTTGGCGAAGTGCGAGCCGAGGATCTCCTTCTGCTTCATCCACAGGTAGCGCACGTCGAAGTCGAGGTTGAAGCCTGTCGTGCCGGCGCAGATCACGACCTTGCCAAACGGCTTGACCGTGAACACCGACGTCGGGAAGGTCGCCTGGCCGACGTGCTCGAAGACGATGTCGGGCGCGTCGCCGAGGATCTGCTTGACGCGCTTGGCGAATTCGCGCGAGACGCCGAAGCGCGCCTTCTCCTCCTCGGGCGTCTCGGTGCCCGTGCGCATCATCCCCGCAAAGTCGTTGCGGTCGATGTAGTCGACCGCGCCAAGGCGCTTGACCAGCTCGCCCTTCTCCGGCGAGGAGACGACGCCGACGCAGTGCGCGCCGGCGGCGGCGCAGATCTGCGTGGCGAACACTCCGAGCCCGCCGGCCGCGCCCCAGATCAGCACGTTGCGCCCGGCCTGCAGGTTGCAGCGCGTGATCAGCATGCGGTAGGCGGTGAAGTAGACCAGGCCGTAGGAGGCCGACTCCTCCCAGGTCAGCGCCGCCGGCTTTGCCAGCAGCTGCTGGGCCTGCACCTTGGTGAACTGCGCGAAGGAGCCCCACGTCGTCTCATAGCCCCAGATCTTCTGCGAGGGAGCCGCCATCGGGTCCAGGCCATGCACCTCCGGGTCCTCGTAGGAGGCCTGGTTGCAGTGCACGACGACCTCGTCGCCGGGCTTCCAGCGCGTCACGCCCGCGCCGACCTTCCACACAACCCCCGAGGCGTCCGAGCCGCCGATGTGGTGGCCGAACTCCGGATGGTCGCCGTACCTCATCACCGACACCGGCTTGCCCAGCGCCGCCCACACGTTGTTGTAGTTCACGCCCGCCGCCATCACGCGGACGATCACCTCGAACGCGCCCGGCTGGGGCACCTCTATCTCCTCGACCTGGAAGGCGTCCTTCGGTTCGCCGTAGCGCTCCTCGCGGATCACCCACGCGGCCATCGTCTCGGGCAGCTCGCCGGGCTCGGTGCTGACGTCAGATACTTGTTGCAGGTCGATTGCCACGTGCTGTTGGACCTCGTGTGTCGGGGACGGGGTGCGCTCGCAATCCTACCCACGGGTCGCTTCGCAGGCGTTGGCGGCGCCCGGCGCGTGGCGGGCCGAGACGCTTGATCCGGGGTTGATCGTCCACACGTAGCGCGCCGCCCGCGGCGCTCGTACCGCCGGCGATAGCCATGGTATTTACGCCGCGGGGGTTTGGTGTGTGCAGACGAAGCCAGCGATAGCCATAGTATTTACATCGTATATACGATTGCTATCGCAGTTTGCAAAACAAAACACATGACGCTTCTAGGCGTTGACGGTCTCGGGCACGCGGCCCGCGCCGTGCGGCGGCGCCGCGCCGGAGTTCGAAAGCTCGCGTCCCACGGCGTCCGCTGCACCGGGCTCGGCGATCGTCTCGGTCACGCTCTCGTCATCAGGACGCTTGCGGATCAGCGCGAAGCCGGCGAGCGCCCCGAGCAGCGCTACCCCCGAACCGAGCAGCAGGCCGTAGTGAAGCGAGTAGACGAACGCCTGCTGGGCCCCGTCGATGACACGAGCCGGGACGCCGTGCGACACGCCGCCCGAGCCCAGGCCGGCAGCCAGGCGCGAGCGCGCCGAGTCCGGCAGCTGGGGCAGCAGCTGGTCGATCTTCGAGCGCCCGAGCGTCGCGACCAGCGCGCCGAGGATCGCCACGCCGAACGTGCCGCCGACCATCCGGTTCATCGACAGGATGCCCGAGGCCACGCCGGCCTTGGTGCGGTCCACGGCGTTCATCGCGGCGAGGCTCATCGGCGACATCACGAAGCCCATGCCGACGCCCATCAGCATGAAGCCCGGCAGCAGCGCGCCGTAGCCGCTGGAGACGGTCAGATGCGACTGCCAGAACAGCGCGCCCGAGACGCACAGCAGGCCGAAGGTGATCAGCGGGCGCGAGCCGACGCGGTCGGCCAGGCGCCCGGCCAGCGGCGCGATCACGATGATCATCACCGTCGAGGGCAGGAAGCGCACGCCGGCCTGCAGCGGCGAGTAGCCGCGGATGTTCTGCATGTACAGGGCGAGGAAGAAGAACATCGCGAGCATCGCGAAGCTGACGATGAAGGCGACGATGTTCGCGCCGAGGAACGTGCGCGAGCGGAAGAAGCTGAAGTCGACCATCGGCGCCTCGCGGCGGCGCTCGACGAGCGCAAAGGCCGTCAGGCCGACGACGGCGATCACGAGCATCGCGAGCTCGCGCGGCGAGCCCCAGCCCCATTCGTTGCCCTCGACCAGCGCCAGCACGAGCGCCGCCAAGCCGACCGTCAGGCTGAGCACGCCCGGGATGTCGACCGACCGCTGCACCGTCTCGTCGCGCGACTCGCGCACGGCGAACAGCGCGATCACGACGGCGCCGACGGCGACCGGCAGGTTGAGGAAGAAGATCGACTGCCAGCTGACGCTCTCCACGAGAAAGCCGCCGACGACCGGCCCGATCGCCAGCGCCATCGCCGAGACGCCGGCCCACGTGCCGATCGCCTTGCCGCGCTCCTGCGGCGGGAACGCGTTGGTGATGATCGACAGCGTCGCCGGCATCATCAGCGCCGCGCCCGTCCCCTGGACCGCGCGCCAGGCGACCAGCCACGTGTCGTTCGGGGAGAAGCCGATGGCGCCGCTGGACGTGGCGAAGATGACGACGCCGGCGAGAAAGACTTTGCGGCGACCGAACAGGTCGCCCAGGCGCCCGCCGGTGACGAGCAGCACGGCGAAGGAGAGCGTGTAGGCGTTGACCGTCCACTCCAGCGACGACGTCGACGCGTGCAGGCTGCGCTGGATCGACGGCAGCGCGACGTTCACGACGGTGTTGTCGAGCATGATCATGAACAGCGCGAAGCACATCGCCCCCAGCGCCCACCAGCGGCGGTTTCCATCATGCATCTGCAGTGCTCGGATTCGCTCGGTCATGTACTTCCTTCTATTTATTGATGGGTCGGTAGGCGGCGATGTCCTCGCGGCGCTCCAGGATCAGGCCCAGCGCGTGCGACAGCGCGTCCGCCTCCTCGTCGACGAGCGAGCTCATCAGCTCCTGCAGCGCCGACAGGCGCGCCTCGTTGAGCGCGCGCGGGACCGAGTGCCCGGCCTCGGTCAGCCCGACGCGCTTCATGCGCCGGTCCGCGGTGTCCTCCTCGCGAAACACGAAGCCGCGCTCGAACAGGCCGTCGACGGCGCGGCTCATCGCCGGCAGCGACACGCCGAGCGATTCGGCGAGCGCCTTCACCGAGCGCTCCTCGCCGTCGGCCTCCAGCGCGCACAGCGCCTTGATCTGCGTGAACGACAGGTCCAGCTCGGCGATCGCGTTGAACGTGCCCATGTTCGCCGTGCGCATGAGGAAGCTCGCAAGCGCCGCCATGTCGCGCGAGAGCGCCTCGCGATCCGTTGCGCCGGCTATGGCATTTGCTTGCATGGATGGAAGTATATTTTCCACGCAACCATTCCATCTGTGAGGTGGATCACACCTAGCATCTAGCCGTCAGCCGGCGGCAAACGGCAGCTCGACGACGACGGCCGTGATGCCGTTCTCGCCGACGCTGACGGTTGCGCCGGGCTCGGCCTCGCGGCGCACGAGCGCCAGTGCGATCGGGCCGTGCTCTGGGGAGATCACGCTGCTGCCGACGCGCCCGACGCTGCGCTCTCCGAGGTGCAGCTCCTCGCCGACGCCGGCCGGCGTCGATAGGCGCAACCCGCGCAGGTGACGGTTGGGCTTGCCCCTGTAGTGCAGGCGCGCGACCGTCTCCTGCCCGACGTAGCAGCCCTTCGTGAAGCTCACCGCGCGCTCGTTCAGCCCGGCCTCCTGCGGGATCGTCGTGTCGTCGATGTCGACGCCGAAGCGCGGACGGCCGGACTCGACGCGCAGGCACTCGGCGGCCTGCTCGCAGACCGCCAGCGCGCCGCGCGCGAGCAGCGCGGCGGTCACCCGCGGCGTGTCCGCTGCGTCGAAGATCAGATCTACGCCGACGTCGGTGCGCACCGCGACGACCTGCACGCCATCGATCTCCAGCGCGCTGCTCGTGTGCTCGGGCGCGTCGCCGAGAGGCTCGACGCCGGCCGTTGTCAGGGCGGCGGGTCCGATCAGTGACAGCAGCCCGCGCTCGAGCGTGCGCTTGTGCAGCTCCACGTCGTAGCCGACCTTGAAGCGGCGGATCATGTCGAACAGCGCCTGCAGGGCGCTGCGCTCGGTGTCGAGCAGCAGCTCGACGGGCGCGCCATCGCCGCCATCGCCGACAGCCAGGATGCGCAGGTCGCCGAGCATTTTGCCCTTCGCCGTCAGGAACGCCGCATAGCGTCCCTCGCCTGGGCGCAGGTCGGCCAGCTCGTTGGTCACCTGGCCGTTGAGGAACTCAACGGCGCCTGTGCCCGTCAGGGCGAGCTTGCCGCGCTCGGAGCGGTCGAGCAGGGCGCAGGCGTCTCTCAGCGCGTGCTGCTCGGCGCCGGCCTGGTCTGTCTCCGTCGCGGCCATGGTTCGAGGATAGCCGCGCTAGGCTTGCCCGCGATGGGCCTCGCGGACACCTTTCAGCGGATCGTCGACTCGCTGCCCGACGACTGGACCGACCTGGAGCTCGACCTGCGGATCGGCGAAGAGTCGCGCTACGTCGAAGCGGCTCTGTACCTGGTCACGTGCAACGCGCGTCCCTACTCGCATCACGACTGGCACTGGCGCCTGCTCGTCGCCCATCGCTTCGGCCACGCCGCCTCGGCGCAGACCGTGCACGGCACGCTCGCGCTGCTCGACGACGCGGGCATTGGCGGCGAGCTGGTCGTGCGCCAGACGCGCAGCGGGCGCGCCGAGATCACGCAGGGCTGGGGCCGTCCGCAATCGGCTCGCGAGGAGTTTCGCCGCCTGCGGGCGCAGTAGCGATGGCGCGCGTGCTCGCGCTCGTGCCCGATCTGCTGTTCGGATCGCGCGTGCAGGGTGACCTGACGGCCGCCGGTCACGAGGTCGAGCTGATCGGCGACGAGACCCGGCTGCGCGCGCGGCTGGCCGGCGACGGCTCCGCCAGTGGCGCCGTTCTGGTCGTCGACCTGACCGATCCGCAGCTCGACGGCGCGGCGATCCTGCAGGCGCTCGCCGCGGAGGACCTGCTCGAAGGCGTGCGCACGCTGGCCTTCTTCTCACACGTCGACACGGCGGTCGGTCAGCGCGCGCGAGCCGCCGGCTTCGATCTGGTCGTTCCGCGCTCGCGCATGGCCCGCGAGGGAGCGCAGCTGGTGACGCGCCTCGCCGACGGCGCCTGACGCGCGGGCGGCGCCGGGCGCTCGGAGGGACGCCGGTCTCGGGCAGCGCCGGGCGCTTGGAGGGACGCCGATCTTGGGGCGGCACCGAACGCTTGGAGGGACGCCGATCGCCTTCTAACCTCGTCGTGTGACGAGCGAGACACAGCAGCGACCACTGTCCTCGCGGCTGGTGTTGCTGATGGCGATCGCCTGCGGCGCGGCGGTCGCGAACATCTACTACGCCCAGCCGCTGCTGAGCACGATCGCCCACGAGTTCTCGGTGTCCGATGGCACGGCCGGCCTGCTCGTGACCGCCTCGCAGGTCGGCTACGCCGCGGGGCTGGTGTTGCTCGTCCCGCTCGGCGATCTGCTCGAACGGCGGCGGCTGATCACCGGCATCCTGTTCGTCACCGCGCTCGCCCTGCTCGCCACGGCCGCGGCGCCGAGCTTCAGCCTGCTCGCGGCGGCGCTGCTCGTCGTCGGCGTCACGTCGGTGGTCGCGCAGATCCTCGTGCCGCTGGCCAGCGCGCTGGCGGCCGAGTCCGAACGCGGCCGCGTGGTGGGCAAGGTGATGAGCGGCCTGCTCGTCGGCATCCTCGTCGCGCGCACGGCCAGCGGCCTGCTCGCCGAGCTGGGCGGCTGGCGGTTGGTGTTCGGCGTCTCGGCCGCGCTGATGATCGCGCTCAGCCTGGTCATGCGCGCCAGCCTGCCGCCGCTGCGCCCGACCACCAACCTCTCCTATCCGGCGCTGCTGCGGTCGGTCGCGCAGCTCGTCGTCGAGCAGCCGACTCTGCGCGTGCGGATGGTCTACGGGGCGTTGCAGATGGGCCAGTTCAGCGTGCTGTGGACGACGATCGCGTTCCTGCTCGCCGGCAGGCCCTACCACTACTCGGAGGCGACGATCGGGCTGTTCGGCCTGGTCGGCCTCGGCGGCGCGCTGGCCGCGCAGGTGGCCGGTCGACTTGCCGACCGCGGCCACCACCACCGCGCGACCGGTCTGTTCTTCGCGACGATGCTCGCCTCGTGGGCGGCGATCGCCGCCGGCCGATCCTCGCTCGCGGCGCTGATCGTCGGCATCGCCGCGCTTGACCTCGGAGTCCAGGGCGCGCAGATCACCAGCCAGAGCGTGATCTACGCCCTGGACCCAGCTGCGCGAAGCCGCCTGACGACGGCCTACATGACCACCGTGTTCGCCTCGGCCGCGGTCTGCTCGGCGGCCGCGTCGGCGATCTATGACTCCGCAGGCTGGGGCGCCGTGTCGACGCTCGGCGCTGCGCTCGCCGGCGCCGGGGTGGTCGTCTGGGCGCTCGAGCAGTGGCTCGCGCGGCGAGGGCGCGAGCGTCCTCGCGGCGACGTGCGCCAGGCGGCGTAGCCCGCGCCTGCGACGCGACCCCCTGCGCCGGTCGTCGAGCGCTCAGGAGCCCGCCGGACGTGTCTCCGGCGCGGGCCGCCGCAGACGCATCGCGCGGCGCATGCCTTCGGGCAGATACCAGTTCCAGCGGCCGAGCAGCTTCATCGCCGCCGGCACGAGCAGCGCGCGCACGATCGTCGCATCCAGGAAGATCGCCGCGGAGAGGCCGAGACCGAACTCCTGCAGCCCGACGAAGCTGCCCGTCATGAAGCCGGAGAAGGCGGCGATCATGATGATCGCCGCAGCGGTGATGATGCGCCCGGTGTGCTCCAGGCCGTAGGCCACCGCACGCTCGTTGTCGTGATGGCGGTCCCACTCCTCGCGGGTTCGCGACAGCAGGAAGACCTCGTAGTCCATCGAGATGCCGAAGATCGTCGCGAACAGGAAGATCGGTATCCATGCTTCGATCTGCGGCGAGCTCGCAAAGCCCAGCCCCGAGCCGACGCCGTGCTGGAAGACGAGCACGAGCGCGCCATAGGACGCGCTGACCGAGAGCAGGTTCATCAGCACGGCCTTCAGTGGGAGAAAGACGGAGCGAAACGCCCGCAGCAGCACGAAGTAGGTGATGATCAGAACGGCCGCGATCAGCCATGGAAAGGCGCCGTAGGCGGTGTCGACGAAGTCGACGCCGAACGCGGGCGCGCCCGTCAAGAGGACGCGGTCGGAGTGCGGAAAGCCGGCGTTCGGCACGTACGTGCTGCGGATCGTGCGCACGAGTCCTTTGGCCTGGGAGGTGCCGGCGTCGGTGCGTCCCGCCGCGCGGACCTGCAGCGCCTGCCCCGACGGGTCCACGAGACCCGCCTGGCGGCCGATCGCCGGCGTGCTCAGCGCGGGCGCCTGGATCGTCGCCGGCTCGATGCGCGGGTCGCGACGCAGCTCGCCGACGAGGCGCCGCTCCGCCGCTACCGTCGCGGGCGCGCTGGCCCCGCCGCTGCGCCCGGTGTCGATCACGATCTGATGCGGCGCCAGGGGGCCCGGCCCGGTGCTCGCCTCCAGCAGGTAGAGGCCGTCGCTGGCCTGCGTGCCGTGTGGCGTGCCGCGGTTGTCGCCTCCGGTCAGATGCAGCTGCAGCGCTGGTGTCGCGAGCGCGAGCATCAGCGCGGCGGCGCCGAGCAGGTAGGCGACCGGATGGCGCATGATCGAGTGGGCCAGGCGCGACCACATGCCCGGTGCGCCGCTCGCGCGCCGTTGCAGCAGCGCGCGCGGTACGACCCGCAGGCGGTTCACGCCACCGCCGAGCACCGACAGCAGCGCCGGCAGGAACGTCGCCGAGGCGGCGATCGAGACGAGCGGGATGAGCACGGCTCCGGCGCCCATCGAGCGCATGAACGGCAGCGGCATCAGCAGCAGCAGGGCCAGTCCAATCGCCACGGTCAGGCCGGAGAACAGCGTTGCGCGCCCGGCGGTCGCCATCGTCGTCTCCAGCGCCTCGCTCGGGGTATCGCCCTCGCTGAGCTGCTCGCGATAGCGGAACACGACGAGCATCGAGTAGTCGATCGCGATCGCCAGCCCGATCAGCGTCACGATGTTCGTGACGTATTCGGCCATGTTGCCCAGATGCGCGACGATCCAGACCAGCCCGAGCGTGGTCGGCAGCGTCGCCAGCGCGAAGATGAACGGCACGATCACCGCTCCGACGGTGCCGAACATGAACAGCAGCACGAGGATCGCGATCGGCACCGCGATCGTCTCGCCCCGGCTAAGATCGTGGCTGTAGACGGGTTGCAGGTCGTGGCTGAGCGCGGGAAACCCGGTCAGATAGGTGTGCAGGCCTGCAACGGCGCCGATCGCGCGACGCATCCGCTCGGTGTAGTTTTTCGCGTCGGCAGCCTGCAGCGGGGTGGTTATCTGCACGTAGGAGACCTGCGCATTGGCCGAGCGAACCGGCCCTGCTCGGCCGCCGGGCACTTGCGCCGCGGCCCGCCGGGCGGCGGCCTCGGATGCCTGCGGCGCGGCGCCCGGTGCGCTCGACTTCACCACCAGCGTGAACGCCCCGTCGCCGCGTTCGTGAAAGCGGGTGCGCAGCACGTTGAGCCCCGCTTCTGCGTCCGAGCCCGGGACGCTGAAGCGATTGGTCAGCAGGCTGCCGAGATCGGTCGTGGCCCAGCCACCCAGCAGCAGCAGGGCGATCCACGTGACGATGATCGCGCGACGGTGCGCGACGACCATGCACGTCCAGCGGAGCATCACCGGCTAGCGGCCTCGCTTCGCAGGCACCACGCCCTGACGCCCGAGATCCAGGGCAACAGCGAGAATCAGCGTCGCCGCCCAGGCGTTGACGGGATCGAACAGCAGCGGCTCGTGCCCGCCGATCTGATCGGCGATGAGCCAGATTATGAACCAGACGAAGGTCATGGCGCTCACCCTGCCGTCCGCGTGCGTCGCGGGCATCGGGGTCCAACCGCAGCCGAGTTCGGTCAACTACGTATATTCGCGCAGCGGCTCCGTGATCCTCGGCTGAGCGGCGCTCAGCTGGCCTGCGGCGCGGGCCGGCGGCCGAGCGCGGCGAGTTCGGCCTCGCTCGGTTCCAGCGGCACGAGCGCGCCGTTGGGAACGCGCTGGCCCTGTGGCAGCCAGCGGCCGATGCGCACCGACAGCGCGGCGCGGATGACCATGCCGTGACAGACCACCAGCGCCGGCAGCTCGCCCTGCTCGATGTCGTCGAGCGCGGCGCCGACGCGCAGCTCCTGCTGCACGAACGACTCGCCTCCGGGGAACGCGAAGTCGGGGTCGGCGTTGGCGAACGCGGCGAACAGCTCAGGCGTCTCGGCGCTGACGTCGGCGAACGAGCGGTTGGTCCAGTCGCCGGCGTCGGTCTCCATCAACCGTGCATCCTCGCGCGGCTGCAGGCCGATTCGCGCGGCGACGGCGTCGGCCGTTTCGCGCGCTCGCAGCAGCGGGCTGCACCACAAGGCGGCAAAGCCGTATGACGCCGCGTGCTCGCCGAGCTCGACGGCCTGCTCGCGGCCGAGCTCGTCCAGCGGGACGGCCTGCCGACCCTGAAAGCGGCCCTCCAGGTTGTAGGCCGTCCGGCCGTGGCGTGCGAGGTAGACGCCGCCGGAGGAGCGCTTGGTCAGGATCGGTCGAACCGGTCGAGGTTCATGACCTTGTCCCAGGCGGCGACGAAGTCGCGCGCGAACTTCTCTTTGGCGTCATCGCACGCGTGGACCTCCGCCAGGGCCCTTAGCTCCGAGTTCGAGCCGAAGACGAGGTCGACCGAGGTGGCGGTCCACTTGGCCTCGCCGGTCCTGCGATCGCTTCCCTCGTAGAAGTTCTCGGCCGGGCCCTGCGCCTTCCACTCCGTGCCCATGTCGAGCAGGTTGACGAAGAAGTCGTTGGTCAGGGTTTCCGGCCGGTGGGTGAGGACACCGTGTTGGGAGTGCCCGAAGTTCGCGTCCAGGGCGCGCATGCCGCCGACCAGCACCGTCATCTCCGGGGCGGTCAGCGTCAGCATGAAGGCCCGCTCCAGGAGCCCATGCTCCAGCGGCAGGGCCTCGCCCGGGCGCAAGTAGTTGCGGAAGGCGTCGACGGTGGGCTCGAGCACGGCGAACGACTCCGCGTCGGTCTGCTCCTGCGACGCGTCGGTGCGCCCAGGCGTGAACGGCACTGAGATCTCGTGCCCCGCGTTCTTAGCTGCCCGCTCGACGGCCGCGCACCCGCCCAGCACGATCAGGTCGGCCAGCGACACCTGCTTGCCGCCGGGCTGCGACTGGTTGAAGTCCTGCTGGATCCGCTCGAGCGTCTGCAGCGCCGGGGCGAGCTCAGCCGGTTCGTTGGCTTCCCAGTCCTTCTGGGGCGCGAGGCGAATCCGCGCTCCGTTGGCCCCGCCGCGCATGTCGGTGCCGCGGAACGACGACGCCGCCGCCCACGCGGTCGAGACCAGCCGCGAGATCGACAGTCCCGACGCGAGGACCTTCTCCTTGAGCGCAGCGACGTCGGCATCGCCGATCAACTCGTGATCGATCGCAGGGGTGGGGTCCTGCCACAGCTGCGGCTCCGGGACCCAGGGGCCGAGGTAGCGCGAGAGGGGTCCCATGTCGCGGTGCAGCAGCTTGTACCAGGCCTTCGCGAACGCATCGGCGAGCTGGTCCGGGTTCTCGTAGAAGCGCTTGCAGATCGGCTCGTAGACCGGGTCGAGCTTCAGCGCCAGGTCCGTCGTCAGCATCATCGGCGCGTGTCGCTTCGACGGCTCGTGCGCGTCCGGCACCGTGCCCTGGGCCTCGGGATTCTTGGGCGTCCACTGCTTCGCTCCGGCGGGGCTCGTCGTCAGCTCCCAGTCGTAGGAGAACAGGTTCTCGAGGAAGCCGTTGTCCCATTTCGTCGGCTCGTTCGTCCACGCGCCCTCCAGGCCGCTGGTCAGCGTGTGTGCGCCGTTGCCGTTGTTGAACGTGTTCTTCCAGCCGAGGCCCTGCTGCTCGATCGGGGCGGCCTCGGGCTCCGGGCCGATGTAGCTCGGGTCGACGGCGCCGTGCGTCTTGCCGAACGTGTGGCCGCCGACGATCAGCGCGACCGTCTCCTCGTCGTTCATCGCCATGCGGGCGAACGTCTCGCGGATGTCCTTCGCGGCGGCGAGCGGGTCGGGGATGCCGTTGGGACCCTCCGGGTTGACGTAGATCAGGCCCATCTGCACGGCGGCGAGGGGGTTGGCGAGCTGGCGCTCGCCGCTGTAGCGCTCGTCTCCGAGCCACGTGTCCTCCGACCCCCAGAAGATCTCTTCGGGCTCCCAGATGTCCTCGCGTCCGAAGCCGAAGCCGAACGTCTGAAAGCCCATCGACTCCATCGCGAGATTGCCGGTGAATACGAGCAGATCGGCCCACGAGATCTTGCGGCCGTACTTGCGCTTGATCGGCCACAGCAGCCGGCGCGCCTTGTCGAGGCTCGCGTTGTCGGGCCAGCTGTTGATCGGCGCGAAGCGCTGCGCGCCGCTGCCGCCGCCGCCTCGACCGTCGGCGATGCGATAGGTGCCGGCGGCATGCCAGCTCATGCGGATGAACAGCGGCCCGTAGTTGCCGTAGTCGGCGGGCCACCAGTCCTGCGAGGAGCTCATCAGCTCGATCAGGTCGCGCCGCAGCGCCTCGAGGTCGAGCTTCGCGAACTCCTTGGCGTAGTCGAAGCCCTCGCCCATCGGGTCGGAGAGGGGCGAGTTGCGGTGCAGCACGCTGAGGTCGAGCTGGTTCGGCCACCAGTCGTGGTTCGTCCTCGGGCGGGGCACCTCGGAGGTCGGGCTCGGGATTGCCGGGTTCTCGCTCTCGCTGACGCTCTCAGTCATGTCGTCCTCGTGCCTTTCTGCTCATTGGTGCCTCTGCTGGGTCGCTGCTCGCCGTGTGCTGCTCTGATCGACAGCGGATGGATCGCGGCTCCTTCGGGTCAGGACGCGGCGCGCTCGGCGAGCAAGAGGCTACTCATGCAAGCACGATTGGGTCGTGATCCGGACATGAACTTCGATGTCGGATACTTCGTCGATGGTCCGCGCGGTCGTCTTGACGGGAGCGCCCGGCTCGGGCAAGTCGTCGGTGCTCGACGCGCTCACGACGCGGCTGGAGATCGAGGGCGTGGCGCACGGCGCGATCGAGAGCGAGCAGCTCGCGCGCGGCTTTCCGCTGGCCGGGCAAGCGCGGGCTGATCGAACACGCCAGGACGCTCGCGGCGGCGATCCCGCGACTCGGCGGCATCGATCTGACGATCGACACGAGCGAGCGCGACGCGGAGGATGTCGCGCGCGAGGTGTACGAGCAGATGCACGCTCGCGGCGTCGTTACGAGCTGACCGCCCGGCCACCGGTGCGGCCATCGGACACGGTCTCGCGGACGGCGAGGTGCGTCTGGACGATCAGCCTTCGCCGTGGAACACGGCCTCGACGTTGTGCCCGTCGGGGTCGAGCACGAACGCGCCGTAGTAGCCCTCGCCGTAGTGCGGGCGCTCGCCGGGGGGGCCGTTTTCACGCCCGCCGGCGGCGAGTGCGGCGGCGTGGAAGGCGCGCACCTGCTCGGCGCTGTCGGCGGAGAAGGCGATGTGCACGGGTGCGCCGACGTCGTAGTCGGTGGAGATCGCGAAGTCCATCTTGTCGGCGCTGCCGAACTCGATCTCGCTGGGCAGCACGTCGCTGGTGTTCGTCTCGGCGAAGCCGAGCGGCGCGAGCGCTCGTTCGTAGAAGTCGTGGCTGCGCGCGAGGTCTGAGACGCCGACCGTCAGGTGGTCGATCATCACGCGGCGGGTGGGCACGCCGGGACTGTAACGCGGGCGGTGCGCCCGCCGTGCTCGCGGGGGAGAGGGCGCTCGGGCGTCATAGACTCCACCCATGCGTCGCCGGGTCACCTTCTCGCGCAATCTGACGCTGTCGCTGTCGCGCACGTGCCGCTGCTACTGCAAGTACTGCGCGTTCGCCACGCACCAGGCGCACCTGCACCCGCCTGACGAGGTGATCGAGATCCTCGACGGCGCGGCCAAGCGCCAGGTCAAGGAGCTGCTGGTGCTGACCGGCGAGAAGCCCGAGGTCAACCCGGGCGTCGCCGCGCGCTTGGCCGAGTACGGCCACGAGGACTTCACCGCGTACGTCGTGTGGACGTGCGAGCGCGCGCTCGAGCGAGGCCTGCTGCCGCACACCAACCTCGGTGTCCTGTCGTCGCGGGACCTGGCTCGGCTGCGCGAGGTGACGGCCTCGCAGGGGTTGATGCTCGAGTCGATCTCCGAGCGCCTCATGCAGACCGTGCACGCCGGCTCGCCGACCAAGCACCCGGCGCGTCGCCTGGAGACGATCCGCGCGGCCGGCGAGCTGAAGATCCCGTTCACCAGCGGCATCCTCGTCGGCATCGGCGAGTCAGAGCAGGAGCGCGTGCAATCGCTCGAAGCTCTGGCCCAGGTCCACGCCGAGCACGGCCACATCCAGGAGGTGATCCTGCAGAACTTCGTACCCCACCAGCGCTACTACGGCCAGGAGCCCGCGCAGATCGCCGACGCGACCGCGCGCGCCTATTGGCGGACGGGCGTCGCCGACGACGGCGACGGGCCGGCGTTCGAGCGGCCGAGCCTGCCGCTGCCCGACTGGGCCTGCCCGGTGAGCATCGAGGACATGAAGCGCCTGATCGCCGAGACGCGGCGGCTGATGCCCGACGTCGGCATCCAGATCCCGCCGAACCTCGCTGACTGGTGGGGCGAGCTCGTCGCCGCCGGGGCGACGGACCTCGGCGGGCTGAGCGCCAACGGCGATCACATCTCGCCCGAGCACCCGTTCCCGTCGCCGCATCAGGTGCGCAAGCAGCTGCAGCGCGATGGCGTGGCGCTGACCGAGCGCCTGTGCGTGTACCCGCAGTACATCGATCCCGAGTGGGTCGCACCGGGCGTGCTCGACACGATCAAGGCGAAGTACTGGAGCTTCATCCCGCGCCGCGGCTCCGGGCGCACCGACCCGACCGCAAGCGGTGCCCGGCCGATCCGCCCCGACCTCGTCGCGGGGGCGATCGCCAAGGGCCGCGACGGCGTTGCGCTGAGCCCCGAGGAGCTGACGGCGATGTTCGCCGAGACGCGCGCTGAGGCGATCGAGGAGATGCGCGAGGCGGCCGACGAGCTGCGCGCCGAGCTCGCGGGGGAGACGGTGACGTTCGTCGTCAACCGCAACATCAACGTCTCCAACGTGTGCATCGTCGGCTGCGCCTTCTGCGGCTTCGGCCAGGGCAAGCGCTCGCCGGACGCCTACGAGCACGACCGCGACGAGTTCGCGCGGCGCGTGCACGAAGCCGTCGAGTACGGCGCCAGCGAGCTGTGCATCCAGTCGGGCATCCACCCCGACTGGACGCTGCAGGACTACCTCGGCTGGCTGCGCTTCGCCAAGCAGCTCGCGCCGCAGCTGCACCTGCACGCCTACAGCCCGATGGAGATCGCGCACATGTGCGACATCTCGCAGCTGGCGCCCGACGAGGTCTTCGCACGCCTGCGCGACGCCGGGCTGGGCTCGACGCCGGGCACGGCCGCCGAGGTGCTGCACGACGGCGTGCGCGAACGCATCTCGCCGAACAAGCTGCCGGTCGCGCGCTGGGTGGCGATCATCGAGGCCTCGCACCGCGCCGGACTGCGCTCGACCTCGACGGTCATGTTCGGGCACATCGAGGAGCCGTGGGAGCTGGCCGAGCACATGCGCGTGGTGCGCGAGCTGCAAGAGCGCACGGGCGGGATCACCGAGTTCGTGCCGCTGTCGTTCATCCCCTTTCAGACGCTGCTCGGGCGCACGCACGGGGTCGAGGAGATCTCGCGCGAAGAGAACCTCAAGCACACCGCCGTCTTTCGCCTGGCGCTCGGGCGCACGATCGCAAGCCTGCAGGCGAGCTGGGTGAAGATGGGACTGGACGCGGCGACCGAGTCGCTGCGCTGGGGCGTCAACGACCTCGGCGGCACGCTGATGGAGGAGTCGATCAGCCGCCTCGCCGGCAGCTACCACGGCACCAAGCTCGACCCCGACGAGCTGGTCGCCGCGGCCCACCGCGCCGGGCGCCCGGCGGCCGAGCGCACGACGCTGTACGACATCAGACGCCGCTACGAGCTGGCCGTCGCGGCCTGACGGCCAGGCGCGCCGATCCCGCTCGCATGCCGGGGGGACCCGGGGGACCCGGGGGGCCCGTGTGTCGCTTTGCACGCAGCGATAGCCATGGTCTATACGCCGTAGATACGATGGCTATCGCTGCGTGTGAGAAGAGAACCGCCCAGCGCCCACCCGCCGCCCAATACCCACCCGCCGCGCAGCATCCAGCCCTCGAACAGCGCCCACGCGCCGCCGAGCGGGAGCCCGGTGCGGTCTTCAACGGCTTGGCCGAACTCGGCGCTGAGCGCACCGCACCGCCGCCAGCGCTCTAGCGGAACATGTCCTCGTCGAGCGGGCGCAGCAGGGCGGCGGCGCCGGGTCCGTCGTCGTCGCTGAGGTAGCGCTGCAGGCCGTCGACGATCACCACCGGCTCGCGCGAGTCCTTGGCGCGGACGAGCTCGGCGGCGGCGCCGGCGGCGTCGGCGACCGCGAGCCAGGTTGCGCGCAGCTGCATGCCGCCGGAATCGGTGCGCCCGCGCCAGTCGTCCAGCGGCTGCATGCCGGCGAGGCCGATGGCGACGTCGAGCTGACCGTGGCGCCAGGCGCGGCCGAAGCTGTCGGTGACGAGCACGGCGACGCTCGCGCCGGTCAGCTCGCGCAGACGCGCACGGATGCGCCGGGCCGAGCCGTCGGGATCGCGTGGCAGCAGGATCAGCGTCTCGCGATCGGCGGAGTTGGAGGCGTCGACGCCGGCGTTGGCGCAGACGAAGCCGTGGCGCGTGCGGCAGACGAGCACGCCGCGCTCGGCGCGCACGATCGCCACGGACTCGTCGAGCACCACCTGGATCGCCCGCGGATCGCGCTGCTGGCCGGCGGCTGCGGCCTGCGCGGCGAGCTCCAGCGCGCGCTCGCTTGGATGCACGCCGGCGAGTGTGACGACGGCGCCCTCGCACTTGGACACGGCCTTGTGCGCGATCACCACGAGCCGTCCGTCGCGCAGCGGCTCGTCACGCTGGGCGGCGTCGGCGATCATCTGTGCCAGGTCGTCTCCGGCGCGCAGCTCGGGCAGGCCGCTGAGAGCGCGGGCGCGGAGGCTGGCCATGATGCGTGTGCGCCCGCTCAGTGGCTGTTGATGATGGAGAGGATGCTCGGGCGTTCGTCCTGGCTAAGCACAGCGCGTGTACTCACGGCCGGGGCGTCGCCGTCGGTCAGGCGGTCGCGCAGGGCGGCGAGGTCCGCGCCGGTGTCGACGTCGAGCAGCAGCGAGGGGGGACGCTCCTCGCGAAGGCTGACGCCGGCCGCAAGCGCGAGCGCGCGATGGCGCTCGCAGCTGCCCGGGCCGAAGCTGGGGGAGATCGCGTCGGGTGGCGACAGCAGCAGGCCATTGGTGCCCGCGCCGTGACGGTCGGGCACGATCACGACTTCCGCCGCATCATCCGCGCCGGCCGCGTGGGCGGCCAGCAGCGCATCGAGCTCGCCCGGGTCCAGCGCGGGGCAGTCGCCGGGAATGCACAGCACGCGCTCGATGCCGTCGGCCAGCGCCCGGCGCACGCCGAGCGTGACGGCGGCCGACTGGCCGAGCTCGTCGCCGTCGGGCACGAGCAGCGCTCCGTGCTCGCGCGCGGTCTGCGACAGGCTCGGCTCGCACGTGACGACGATCGTGCGCTCGATCGCCGCGGTGCGCGCGAGCGCGCGCAGGACGTCGGCGACCATCGCGCGCGCCAGCTGTCCGCGCAGCGCCTCGGCGACGCTCGCGCCGAGGCGCGACTTGGCGCGGTCGAAGCGCTTTACGGGAAGGATCGCTGCGGTGCGCATCTGCCCGCAGACGATAGTGAGCGCCAGCGGGCGCTCACCAGCCGAGCAGCATCAGGCCGACGGTGACGCCGGGCCCGATCGTGACCATCAGACCGCGCTCGCCGGGCTGCGGCTCGTCGCGCTCGATCGTGTTCTTGAGCACGTAGAAGATCGACGGGGTGCCGACGTTGCCGTGCTCGGCCAGCGCCCGCCAGCTCGTCTCCACGTCCTCGTCTGACAGCGCCAGCGCGGACTGCACGTTCTCGATGATCCGCCGGCCGCCCGGGTGCACGATCCAGTGGTCGATGTCCGAGCCCTGCAGATGGTTGTGGCGCAGGAAGCCGTCAACGACGTCGCCCAGCCCGGCGCCGGCGAGGTCGGGCAGCTCACGCTCGAGCTGTAGGTAGCTTTCCTCGTGGCTGAGCTCCAAGGTGACCGCGCCGAGGGTGCCGGCGATCTGGTGGACCTGAGAAGCGAGGATTGCCGGGCCGTGCGCGCGCGCGTCGCTCGAGAGCACGGCGGCAGCGCAGCCGTCGCCGAAGATCGCCGAGCCGACGATCTTGGCCTTGCTGTCGGCAGCCGAGGACGGCGTGAGGATCCCGCTCATGCTCTCCGCCGCCACGACGAGCGCCTGCTTGTGCGGGTGCTCGCGCAGCGCTTGACCGGCCAGACGCATCAGCGGCACGCCGCTCGCGCAGCCGACGCCGGTGATGTGGTACTTGTCGGTCGTCGGGCCCATCTCGAAGTGGTCGACCAGGCGGTGGGCGAGCGTAGGACAGCCGAGCGAATAGAGGCTCGCGCTGATCACCGTGCCGATCTGCAGGGGATCGATCTGCAGCTGCTCGACGGCGCTGACCGCGTGCGCCATCAACTCGCGCTCGATCTGCGCGGTGCGGCCCCGCAGCGTGCGCGCCATGAACTCCTCGCTGAGATTCAAGTGGCGGCGCTTGACGCCGCTGCGCTCGAAGATGCCTTCGGCGAACGCGTTGCCGTCGAGCCCGAGGCCCGCCAGCGCTTGCTCCTGCGTGAGCACGGTCGGCGAGTCCGACACCGCGAGCCCGCTGATTCGCGGACCCGAACCGCGCGAGCGATTGCGTCTGGCGGCGATCGGATCGGCGAGAGTCGGAAGGCCGCCGTGGCGGTGCAGGCCGGTGGACACAGGCGAAGCTCCTTCGGGAGGGGTTGGGCGTCCGGCGAGAAGCGTCCGAACTCTGACGATAGGCGCAGTAACAGCTTGTTAACGGCCTCGCTGTGCCGTTCTTACCTAGTTCTTCGCGTGTCTCCTGCACCGATCTGATGCGATGGGGCCGTCATCGAAGGGCCATCGGGCCGTTCATCGCCACCGAGGAGGGACCATATGAGGCTGATAGGCGCAGGGCTGCCACGCACGGGCACGCTGACGCAGAAGCTCGCGCTGGAGCAGCTGGGCCTGGGGCCTTGCTACCACTGGGTCAACGTGATCGCCGACCTCGACCAGGTGCAGCTGTGGGACCGCGCGCTCGACGGCGAGGCCGTCTGGGATGAGGTCTTCGCCGGCCACAACTCGACGGTCGACTGGCCCGGCGGGTACTTCTACCGCAAGCTGATCGATTTCTATCCGCAGGCCAAGGTGCTGCTCAGCGTGCGCGATCCGCAGGCCTGGGAGCGAAGCTTTCGCGAGACGATCTGGACGATGTCGCACGGCGACTCGTTGATGGCGCTGCTCGCCCGCGCCCGCGCCGAGGTCGATCCGCGCTGGCACCGCTATCTGAAGCTCGTCGATCGCATGTTCTGGGAGCCGCAGGGCACGTTCGCCGCCGGCCACGAGCAGCCGGCGCAGCTGATCGAGCAGATGGTCCGACACACCGAGGAGGTCAAGCGCGTCGTGCCCGCCGAGCGCCTGCTCGTGTGGGAGGTCACCGACGGCTGGGAACCGCTGTGCGAGTTCCTCGAGGTCGACGTGCCCGACGAGCCGCTGCCGCACGCCAACGACCGCGACACGTTCCTCGGGCGCGTGATCGGCGGCGCGCTGGACGCGCTGCAGGCCTGGCGCGAGGAGAACCTGCCGGCGTACTAGCCGGCGAGCGCTTCGGCGAAGTCGAGCGTCTGGGCGGCCACACGCGCGCGCGACTGCGCGTCGTCCATGCGCGTGTCCATGCACAGGCTGGGCAGCGCGCGGTTGGCGTCCTCGTCGGCGACGATCCCGTCGAGCAGCTCGCCGTAGAAGTCGGCGACGCCGCCGGCGTCGCACTCCAGCGCGGCGAATGCCATGAACGAGGCGGTCGGGCCCTTGAGCACCTCGCCGCCGACGATCGGGCTGACGGCGACGACGGGCGCGGCGGCGTCTCGCAGCGCCTCGCGGATCCCCGGCACCGCGAGGATCGGCGCGATCGACGCGAGCGGGTTGGACGGTCCGATCACGATCGCCCGCGCGCCGGCGATCGCCGCCAGCACCTGCTCGGTCGGTCGCGCCTGCTCGGCGCCGCGGAACTCCAGGCCCTCGACCGGCCCGGCCGCGCGGTCGCGGATCATGAACTCCTGAAAGGAGCGCCAGCCCTCGACGCTGCGGACCCACGTGTGAACCGGGTCGTCGCTCATCGGCAGCACGCGCGCGCGCACGCCGATGCTCTGATTGAGCCGATCGAGCGCCGCGGTGGCCGACAGTCCCTCGTTGGTCATGCGCGTGCGCTCGACGCACCACGCGAGGTCGCGGTCGCCGAGGTTGAACCAGACGTCCGATCCGAGCGCCCGCAGGGCGTCCATCACACAGAAGGTGTCCCCACGCAGTCCCCAGCCGCGCTCGTCGATCTCATCGGCCAGCCAGAAGGAGATCAGGTCGGGGTCCGGTGAGACGTGCGCGCCGTAGATATCGATGTCATCGCCCGTGTTGGCGATCGCCACCAGGCCTTCGCCCTCGACGACCTCGGCCATCCCCCGCACGAGCTTTGCGCCGCCCGTGCCGCCGGCGAGCACGACGACCGCACCGTCGCGCGGGCTCACTCCCACAGCTTGTCGAACATGCCCGCGAGATGGATGCCCGCGTGCACCTTGTAGCGGCCGTTGACGCCGATCAGCAGGGCGGTGAGCGACTCGGTGATGCGCGACATCTCCAGGCGCCCGCAATCGACGCAGCGCAGCCCCTCGATCCGTTCGATCAGCTGCGCGGCCGCACGCTTGTCCTCGCGCGCGTCACCGCACAGCAGCACGTCCTGCTCCAGCGGATACTCCAGGTCGGTCAGCGAGGCGGCGCTGACGGTGTGCAGACCCGAGACCACGCGCACGCCGTCCGGCGCCATCTCCGCGGCCTGCTCGGCAGCCGAGCCCTGCCAAACGCCGAGCATCCGTGTGGCCTTGCCGCTCACCGCCGCCGCCAGCGGCACCGTCGCGTCGATCAGCAGCTTGCCCGGCGTGAGCGCGTCCTTGAGGTTGGTCAGCGTCTCGGAGTGGTTGCGAAACGGCACGCTGAGGATCACCATCTCGGCGGCGCGCGCGGCCGACGCGTTGTCGTCGCCCGAGAACGAGCCGTCGGGGACGATCGCGCGTGCGCGCTCGGCCGCTTCTTGCGCGCGAGACGCCTCGCGCGAGCCGATCACGATCGGCACCCCGGCCCGGCCGAGCCTGACGGCCAGGCCGAAGCCGAGCGCCCCGGAGGCGCCGATGATCGCGACGGGGTCGGCGGGCGGGGACGGCATCGCGGCGAGTATAGGCTTGGAGCATGGCCGTCGAGGCGAAGCCGAGCGTGCGAATCAGAGAGGTCGGCCCGCGCGACGGCTTTCAGAACGAGCCCGAGACGATCGCCACCGAGGACAAGGTCGCGCTGATCGACGCGCTCGCGCGCACCGGCCTCAAGCGCCTGGAGGTGACGAGCTTCGTGCGCGCCGACGTGATCCCCCAGCTCGCCGACGCGGCCGAGGTCCTGCGGCGCATCGACGTGCCCGACGACGTCGCCGTGAGCGTGCTGATCCCCAATGCGCGCGGCCTCGATGCGGCGCTCGCGCAGCGCGAGAAGATCGACGAGATCAACGTCTTCATGTCGGCGTCTGAGACGCACAACCGCAAGAACGTCAATCGCTCGATCGCCGAGTCGCTGGCCGAGCTCGAGGTCGTGCTCGCACGCGCGAGGGCGGAGGGACTGCGCTGCGAGGGCGTCATCTCGACGTCCTTCGGCTGCCCGTACGAGGGTCACGTGGCGCCCGAGCGGGTGCTCGAGCTCGCCGCGCGCCTGCGCGACGCCGGCGCTCAGGAGATCGGCTTCGGCGACACCACCGGGATGGCCAATCCCCGCCAGGTGGCTGAGTTCTTCCCCGCCGCGCGCGCTGCGCTCGGCGGCGAGCTCGAGCTGACCGCGCACTTCCACAACACGCGCGGGCAGGGTCTGGCCAACGTGCTCGCCGCGCTGCACGCCGGCGTGCAGAGCTTCGAGTCGAGCTTCGGCGAGCTCGGCGGCTGCCCCGTGCCGGCGGGCGCGACCGGCAACATCGCCACCGAGGACCTCGTCTCGATGCTGCACGAGATGGGCGTGCAGACCGGCATCGACCTGGCGGCGCTGCTCGCCTGCGCACGGCGCGTGCAGGAGATCCTCGCCCGCCCGCTCGGCAGCCACACGCTGGTCGCCGGCCCGGTCGACTGGCGCTGACGCGCAGCGCTCGGCGCGTCGGCCGGTGCGGCATGGCCGCGCCGTCGCGGCGCGCCGTCGCGGCGGACGCGCACTGCCGCCCCGCCGACGGCCTGGCGGTGTGAAGGGTCCGCGGGGTGTTGCTCATTCTTTGAACTGCGATAGCAATCGTATATACGGTGTTAATACCATGGCTATCGCTGGCGCCAGCGACAAACACGACGGCCGTGCGGTGTAAATACCATCGCTATCGCCCGCGCCGACTGCACCCTCGAGCCCTCCGCCGCGTAAATACCATTGCTATCGCCGCGCGCAAACGCAGGCTTCGCGCGTCCAGGCCGGGCGCGCGCCGCTAGCCGGCGACGGGCGTCGCGGTGTCCTGCGCCTGCTCGGCCTCGCGCGCGCTCTCGCGGGCGGCCGCGACGCAGTACTCCTGCACGGCGACCTCCATCTCCAGCGTCTGCGCCAGCGCCGGGCGGGCCGACGCGTCGATCACGCGCTTGGCGCGCCCGACGGCCACGTGCGAGTTGGCGAGCAGTTCGTCGACGAGCGCCTGCGTGGCCTGCTCGAGCTCGTCGGGCGCGACGACGCGGTTGACCAGCCCGATGCGCTCGGCCTCCGCGGCGTCGATCGTGCGCGCCGTCATGATCAGCTCCTTGGCGCGGCCGAGCCCGACCACGGCCGGCAGCCGCGTGGAGCCGCCGACGTCCGGGATGAGCCCGAACTTGACCTCCGGCAGGCCGAACTGCCCGTCGCTGGAGGCGATGCGCATGTCGCAGCCGAGCGCCACCTCCAGCGCGCCGCCGACGCACGTGCGATGAATCTGGCAGACGACCGGCTTGGCCATCTCTTCACAGAGGTTCGCGCAGTCGAGGAAGACCTTGCGGAAGGGGCGCAAGTGACCCGGCCGGCCGGCCGACTGCGCGAGCTCGCCGAGGTCGACGCCGGCGGAGAACACCGGCCCCTCGCCGCGCAGCACGACGCAGTGCACGTCGACGTCGGCGGCGGCTTCGCGCAGCGCCTCGCCGAGCGCGCGCAGCAGCTCCTGGTTCATCGCGTTGCGCTTCTCCGGGCGGTTGAGGACGACGTGGCGCACGGCGCCGCGGTCCTCGGTGACGACGATGCTCATCGATTGGCTCCTGGCGATCGGTGGTCGCGTCCCGGCTGGGACGACACGTGCGCTGAGGCTACCGCCGCCGCGCCGACGACGTGCGACACGCGAGCCGCGCCGACGACGTGCGACACGCGAGCTGCGCCGACGATCTGCGACACGCGAGCCGCGCCGTGTGAGACACGGTCGCGCCGGTCTGCGATGCGCGGCCACAAAGAGGTGGCGAAGCCGATCCCGCTGGCCCCACCCGGATCGGGGGCAGGACCAGCGGGACCGTCTCCGCCTGGACGCCGACCGCTTGCTGCGGCCTCCGTCCGGGCGCGGGGGGGGTGCGCCCGGACGAAGGACGGCGTTCATCCGTTCAGACGCCGGCGCGCGCGGAAACTTCCCATCGTCGGTTCGCGCTCGGCCGAGCGTCGTCGCGGCGAGCCGAGGACGCGGCGCGTAATAGGCTCCGCGGCAACCTAGAACCGATGGGGAGGCCCAATGGCGCAGCAGATCGAGAAGGTGGGAGTGCTCGGAGCGGGGCTGATGGGTCACGGCATCGCGCAGGTGGCCGCCCAGGCGGGATACGAGGTCGTGCTGCGCGAGGTCGACGAGGCGACGCTCGCCAAGGGGGTCGGCAAGATCGAGAAGCAGCTGGCGCGGGCCGTCGAGAAGGGCAAGTCCAGCCAGCAGGACGCCGACGCTGTGCGCGGGCGCATCAAGGAGACGATCCACTACCGGGACCTGGCCGACTGCGATCTGGTGATCGAGGCGATCACCGAGAACCTGGCGCTGAAGCTCGAGATGTGGAAGGAGATTGACGAGATCGTCAAGCCCGAGGCGGTGTTCGCCACGAACACCTCGTCGCTGGCCGTGATCGACCAGGCGGCCGTGACCGGGCGCCCGGGGCAGTTCGTCGGCCTGCACTACTTCAACCCGGCGCAGGTCATGAAGCTCGTCGAGGTCGTTCGCTGCGTGACCACCGGCGACGAGGCCTTCGACACGGCGCTCGAGTTCGCCCGCTCGGAGGGCAAGCTGGCGATCCCCACGAAGGACAAGGCGGGCTTCATCGTCAACCGCCTGCTGGTGCCCTACATGCTCGACGCGATCCGCGCCTACGAAGAGGGCGTCGGCTCGGTCGGGGAGATCGACGAGGCGATGAAGGCCGGCGCGGGTCACCCGATGGGGCCGCTGACGCTCGCCGACTTCGTCGGCCTGGACACGCTCGGCTCGATCTGCGACGTGCTCTTCGAGGAGTTTCGCGAGCGCCGCTTCGCGCGTCCGCCGCTGCTGCGCAAGATCCTCTCCGCGGGCTGGTTCGGCCGCAAGACGGGGATCGGCTTCTACGACTACTCGGGCGAGTCGCCTGTCGAGAACCCGGGAATCTGAACGGCGCCGCTCCCGTGCGCAGGGGCGCGAGCGCCGGCCCGCGACCAACTAACCTTCCTGGCATGAGCGAGGAGTCGAGCCTGCGCGTCGCCGACGCCGATCGCGAGCAGTTGATCGAGGAGCTGCGCGAGCACGCCGGCGCGGGCCGGCTCACCTCGGAGGAGCTCGAGCAGCGCATCGGTGAGGCCTACGCAGCGTCCACGCGCGCTGACCTCGACGCGCTGCGCGTCGACCTGCCGGTCAGCTCGACCTCGGTCAAGCTCGCGCTGAGCAAGCGCAAGACGCAGCTGCGCCGTCGCCTGCGCCAGGAGGCCGGCGGATCGCTGGGCGTCTCCGCGCTCAGCGTCGGGATCTGGCTCGCCAGCGGGCCCGCCGCCAGCTTCTGGCCAGGCTGGGTGATCGGCGTCACGCTGCTGCCCGTCGTGCGCGACGCCTGGCATCTGCTCGGCCCCGCCTCCGACCTCGACGTCGTTCAAGCCCGCCTGCAGGTGCGCCACGAACGTCATCTGGCGCGCGAGCGCCGCCGCCGCCGCTACCGAGGGCTACCGCGACCGTGAGCGACCTGAGCGGGGCCACCGCCCGCGCGCTCGCGGGTGGTCCCGAGCGTCACCGCGAGAAGGCGCGCGAGCAGGGGAAGCTGGGGGTGCGCGAGCGCATCGCGCTGCTCGTCGACGAGGGCAGCTTCGCCGAGGAGGCGCTGCTGGCCAACTGGCAGGAGGATGGTCTCGGCGCCGACGGCGTCGTGACCGGAGTCGGCACGGTCGACGGCCGGCCGGTCGCGCTGATGGCCAACGATCCGACCGTCAAGGCCGGCTCGTGGGGCCCGAAGACCGTCGAGAAGATCCTGCGCATCCAGGAGCGCGCGATGAGCCTGAGCGTGCCGCTGGTCTACCTCGTCGACTCCGCCGGCGCGCGGATCACCGAGCAGGTGCAGATGTTCCCCGGCCGACGCGGCGCGGGGAGGATCTTCCACAACCAGGTGAAGCTGTCGGGGGTCGTCCCGCAGGTCTGCGTGCTGTTCGGGCCGAGCGCCGCCGGCGGCGCCTACATCCCGGCGTTCTGCGACGTGGTCATCATGCGCGAGGGCAACGCGTCGATGTACCTCGGCTCCCCGCGCATGGCCGAGATGGTGATCGGCGAGAAGGTCAGCCTGGAGGAGATGGGCGGGGCGCGCATGCACACCGGCGTATCGGGCTGCGGGCACCAGCTGGTCAAGTCAGACGAGGAGGGCATCGCCACGGCGCGCCGCTACCTCTCCTACCTGCCCGGCAACTGGGAAGAGCCGCCGCCGCGCGCCGCACCGGCGGCGCCCCGCGCGCCGGCCGACGGAGCGGCGATCGCCGAGCTGATCCCGGCCGATGAGAACAAGCCGTTTGACATCAAGACGCTGATCGACGCGCTCGTCGACGAGGGCTCGCTGCTGGAGATCCACCCGCGCTGGGCCAAGGAGCTGGTCGTCGGCTTCGCGCGGCTGGACGGCGAGGCGCTGGGGATCGTCGCCAACCAGCCCAAGCACAAGGGCGGGGTGCTGTTCGGCGACTCCGCCGACAAGGCCGCTCGCTTCATCTGGACGTGCAACGCGTTCAACGTGCCGCTGCTGTTCCTCGCCGACGTGCCCGGCTTCATGATCGGCACGCAGGTCGAGCGCGAAGGCATCATCCGCCACGGCGCGAAGATGATCAGCGCGGTCAGCGAGGCGACGGTGCCGAAGATCTCGGTGATCGTGCGCAAGGCATACGGCGCCGGGCTGTACGCGATGGCCGGCCCGGCGTTCGAGCCCGACTGCTGCCTGGCGCTGCCGAGCGCGTCGATCGCCGTGATGGGCCCGCAGGCGGCGATCAACGCCGTCTACTTCAACCAGCTGCAGGCGATCGACGACGAGGCTGAGCGTGCGCAGCGCACCGAGCAGCTGCGCACGGAGTACGCGCAGGACATCGACATCCTGCACCTCGCCTCCGAGCTCGTCGTCGACGCGGTGATCGATCCGTCGCGGCTGCGCGACGAGCTCGTCCGCCGCTTCGCGCACGCTGCCTGCAAGCGGCGGACGTGGCCCGCCAAGCACAACCCCGTCACGCCGGCGTAGGCGGCGCGCTATCGACCTCCGGCGCTCCCAAATAGGGAAGACCGCCAGCTGCACGAACGGCGCGATTCTGATGCTTCGTCACGTACCAGTAATGGAAGAACAACGGCACAATCAGCAACGCGCCGGGGAAGTAGAGCAGGAATGAGACTGTCGGATCGATCTGATCCTGACGGGGAATGCCCGCGAGGCGCTGGGCTCGCTTGATCCGCTGGCCGTAGTTGTATACGGACAGGAGTGGCGGGATGATCACCCAACCACCGATCACGAGAGCAGTTACAGACATGGCAGGACTCGACTGACCAAGATTCTGATCGTCCTTCGAGATTCCGATGTCCTTCAACTCGTCGTTGACGAAGTAATACCAGCAGAAGGCGTAGATTCCAAGGGTAATAATCACAAGCCCAGTTCCCACCCAGAAGCTACGGATCTTGCCTTCGCCGGCTTTGCCAAACTCGACTTCTTGAGCCATCGCGCCGCCCCCAGTTAGTTCGCGTCCAGAATCGTGGATTTGGAATCGTTTACCCTAGCGTGCCGATCCCTAGAACGCTGAGAATGGTCTCGGACCTTCCCGCGCGATTTTCAATAGATTGGCAACGCAGATGGACGTATCTGAGATCGCCTTCGCCGGGATCGCCCGCCAGGCCGAGCTGCTCGCCGCCGGCGAGCTGTCCTCACGCGAGCTGGTCGAGCTGTATCTGCGGCGGATCGAACGCGCACAGCCGCGCCTGAACGCCTTTCGCGTGGTGTTCGCCGAGCGCGCCCTGATGGAGGCCGACCAGGCCGACGCGCGCCGCGCGGCGGGGGGCAGGCGCAAGGACGACGGCGCCGACACCGCCGCGCAGCGCCCGCTGCTGGGCGTGCCGTTCGCCGTCAAGGACGACATCGACGTGGCGGGCGAGGTGACGACCTTCGGCACCAACGCGCACGGCGACGCCGCGCGCGCCGACGCCGAGGTCGTGCGCCGCCTGCGCGCGGCCGGCGCGGTGATCGTCGGCAAGACCAACGTCCCCGAGCTGTGCATCTGGCCGTTCACCGAGTCGGCGACGTTCGGCGCCACGCGCAACCCGTGGGATCTGCAACGCACGCCAGGGGGATCGAGCGGCGGCAGCGCCGCGGCGGTCGCCGCGGGGCTCGTCGGCGCGGCGCTCGGCTCCGACGGTGCCGGCTCGATCCGCATCCCCGCGGCCTGGTGCGGCCTGTTCGGCCTCAAGCCCCAGCGCGGGCGCGTGCCGCTGGCGCCGCGCCCGCGCGCCTGGCACGGCCTGTCGGTCAACGGCGTGCTGACGCGTCGCGTCGCGGACACGGCGTTGTTTGCAGACGTCGCCTCGGGACCGAGCGACGTCGACCTGGACAGCGCACCGCCGCCGTCGGTGTCCTTCATGCAGGCCGCCGCGACGCCGCCGGGGCGACTGCGGATCGCCTTCTCCACGCGCCTGCCGCCGGGGGTGATCTCCAAGCTCGACGGCGACGCCGCTCGCGCCCTGGCGCAGACCGTCGAGCTGCTGCGCTCGCTCGGGCACGAGGTCACAGAGTGCGACCCCGACTACGGGGCGGGCGTGATCGCTGGGCTGATCCCGCGCTACGTGCGCGGCGTGCGCGACGACGCGCACGCGATGCCCCACCCCGAGCGCCTGGAACGGCGAACGCGCGGCATGGCGCGCCTGGGCGACCTGGTCGCTCCGGCGCTGCTCGCGCGCGTGCTCGCCGGCGAGGCCGAGCTCGCGCAACGGCTGAACCGCGTGTTCGACGATCACGACGTGCTGATCACCCCGGCCACCGCCACGCCGCCGCCGCGGATCGGGCTTCTGCACGGCCGCGGCGCGCTGTGGACGCTCAACGCCGTGGCCGGCATGGTGCCGTACAACGGCGTGTGGAACGTCACCGGCCAGCCTGCCGCGTCGGTTCCGGCGGGGTTCGGCGCAGACGGCCTGCCTCGCGCCGTGCAGCTCGTCGGGCGGCCCAACGACGAGACGACGCTGCTGTCGCTCGCCGCGCAGATCGAGGCCGAGCGCCCGTGGGCGCAGCTGCACCCGCCGGAGATCGTGTGAGCGACGCCGAGCCGCCGCCAGACGACGACGCCGCAGTCACAGGCGACGCCGAGGCGCTGCTGGCGCTTGCGGTCCAGGCGGCGCGCATGGCCGGAGGGCTGCTCGCCGAGCGCGCCCATCACGGCGCAGAGCGCGAGGTTGCGAGCAAGAGCACGCCGACTGACCTGGTCAGCGAGGCCGATGTGGCCTCGCAGCGGGCGATCCGCGAGCTGCTGGCGCAGCGGCGACCCGACGACGGCTTCGTGGGCGAGGAGGAGGAGGAGGGCACCTCCGAAGAGGGCGACAGCGGGCTGAGCTGGGTGGTCGATCCGCTCGACGGAACCGTCAACTTCCTGTTCGGCATTCCCCAGTGGTCGGTGAGCGTGGCGGTGCGCGACGACGCCGGCACGATCGCCGGAGCGGTGTATGACCCAAACCGCGACGAGCTGTTCTCTGCGACGCGCGATGGCGGCGCACGAATGCTGGGTCCGCGCGGCGCCGTCGAGCTCGAGCATCGGCCGGGGAGCGATCCGTCGCACGATCGTCGCACCGGCAGCGACGCCGGTCCGGGCGGGGAGGACCTGGCGAGCGCGATGATCGCGACCGGCTTGGCCTACGACGCGGACGTGCGTCGCGCGCAGGCGCGCGTGCTCGAGCGCCTGGTCCCGCGCGTGCGCGACATCCGCCGCCTTGGCAGCGCCGCCCTGGATCTGACCTGGACGGCGGCCGGACGCTTCGACGCCTACTACGAGCGCTCGGTCAAGCAGTGGGACATCGCCGCCGGCGCGCTGGTGTGCGAACGCGCGGGGCTGCACGTGCACGAGCTGCCCGTGCACGAGAACCTCCCGTGGGGGATCCTCGTCGCGCCGCCGGCGCTGTGCGATCCGCTTCTGAGGCTCGTCGCCGGGCCGTAGACCCGCCGCATGATCGAGCAGGCCGAGACGGCGCGGCGGTTGTTGGATCTGCACCGCGGCGTTGCGCCGCAAGCGCGTCAGCCGATGCCCGATCATCGGGATAGCTCAGCTAGACAGCCTCAATCAGACTCCGTCCTGACAACTTGACCGCCCAGCGAGCGCGCGCTACGCTCACTTTGTATGGCGACGGAGGCGGGATGCCGGGGCCGTCGCGAAACTCAGCCGGGAGGGCCATGTCGCTCAATCCCGCCACCGTCGACGCCCTCCATGCCTCGCCTGATGAGACCACGATGACTTCAGGCGAGCCAGACGACGCTGATGCTCCGATATCCCTGCACGACTTTGCGACATGGTTCTGACCCCTCCTTGGACTAACACCCGTGCTAGGCGCATCCGCGGGATGCAGTCACCGTGTGCCAACTCCCACGTCACCAACCAACAGCAAACCCTTTCACCGCTAATCAGCAGCCACTCGATTCGCTTGATCAGAACATCACCTTCGCCAAACCGTGGCGAGACCGGTTCGAGCGGGACAAGCCAATCGTCCTGACGGCGTGACGACCGGGCAAGAGCAAAGCATGCGGCGGGTGGGATTCGAACCCACACACCCTTTCGGACAGGGCCTTTTGAGGGCCCCGCGTCTACCGTTCCGCCACCGCCGCACGCGGGCCACAAGTGTATGCGAGCGCGCGCGGGAGTCGGGTGGCTCGGCTACGCCCGCTGCAGTGGCGGACCCCGGGTCGGTCGGGAGCCGTGGCTCGGCTAGGCCGGCTGCGCTGGCCCGGCGAAGAGCCCGGGATCCGCGGATGGGTCGCGGCGCTCGAGCTCCACGTTCCAGCCCTGCTGGAAGCCGCGCATGGCAAAGGCGACGAGCAGCATCTGCAGCGGGACGATCAGCAGCGTGAGCACGCCGAGCAGCCCGGCGCCGAGTCCCGGCTGGGCAAAGCCGCTCTGGTCGCGGGCGAACCAACCCGGCCCGGCGGCGAGCGCGAAGATCAGCAGCAGGACGGCGAGCACCGCGGAGACCGGCAGCACACCGCGGTTCCAGCGCCAGGCGAAGAACGCGAGAGTCAGATACGCGAGCACGTAGGCGATCTGCACCGGGATCGCGCCCTGCATCACGCTCCAGCCGCCTACCGTCACGATAAGCACGAGCGCGGCGCTGGCTAGCAGCAGCACGATCACGGTCGCCCGGGTCGCTTGCACGACGGCCTTGCCGCGGTTGGGGTGCGTGATGATCACGCCGGCCGACGCGCGGTCGTCGAACTGCCTGCCCGGAATGGAGGCCATAGCAGGGTCCACCATACAATCTCAGGCTGCGCCACGCGCGGGCGTGGTGGAATTGGTAGACACGCCGGCCTTAGGAGCCGGTGGGCGAAAGCCCTTGGGGGTTCGAGTCCCTTCGCCCGCACCTTCGCCCGCATCCCCTAGGCTCTACGGGCTTGGGGCCAGTGTCTCGCGCTGGACGTACCAGGCGGCCTCGATCGGGTTGAGGAAGTGTGGCGGCTCGGCGACCTCGAGGCGGTTGTCGTATTCGAGGTTGTACCCGTACCCGCTCCGGACCGTTTTACCGCTGAACACGCCCGTCATTCCATTCGTGAAGAGGCCGGCGATCGCGCCATAGACCTTGATCTGCCCCAGCGTGGGCGTGCCACAGTCGAAGTTGTCGACGATGAACGAGTGTTTGACCGCGAGGATCGCGGCGTAGATTTCCACTTTTTCGAGGTCCTTGGGCGCTTCGGTGGTGTCGTTTGTTGAAGCGGGTGTTCCGCAGCTGGTGAAGGTTTTTCCACGTGTGCCCGTCAGCGGATGGTAGACGCGGACGAAGTTGTTGGCGATCAGGCCGAGCATCGCGCTGGTCGAGGGCTTGCCTTCGCCGTTCACCGGAGTGGTGATGTTGCCGTTGATGACGATGTCGTTCTGGGAGGCGATCGTCAGCGGCTTCTTGTATTCGCCGTGCACGTAGACATTGCCGCATCCGCCGTCTTTGGTGTACGAGGGAAGGGGACCAAATGGCGAATACGGTTCGCCACAGTTCCCGGTCACATAGATCACTCCACTCGGCGGAAACGTGACGCCCACTTTCGTTTTTTCTTCAGCTTCACCCTTGTGTTCCGTCACCGTCATCGTTTCCCCTTGCAGCACGATTTCCGTCTTGTTCGTATATTTATACGCCGATTCGACGACGTGTTCGAGTTCTTCATCGCCAGGGGGCGGCTTGATCGACTGGGTCTGGCTTGGCGGTATATGTGCGCCTTTGAATTTGGGTTTTGATTCTCCTTCGCTGCACCCGCTCTCGCTAGAGTAACCTTTTTCGGCTTCGCCTTTCTTTTCTCCATTGCCAAATTCGATCCGGTCGTTTTCGTTGCGGCCAAAGACGGGGGAGCCGCAGATCCCCACATGGTCCTCGGTGTGCATCGGGCCATTGACCGATTCGCCTTCTATGAAGTAATTGTCAAATTTAGTGCAAAGAGGCCGTTCTCCGTAGAAGTGGTCGCATTCGGGACCGCCTTTGCCGTACAGGGACGAATCGCCGGTTTCATACATCGAGTACCACACAAAGCTGACGAAGTTGAGATTTCTGAACGTGGCCACGACCGTGCGCTTCTTGCCTTCGGCGAAGCCGGTGGACTGCAGGCGGAAGGTTCCCGCCACGCCGCTTTTCGCTTCCTGTTCGATCATGCTTTCGACCACGTTGCTCGTGTTGCACATTGGGAATTTTTCACCAGTATCGCTGTTGGCCGGCAGCAGCTGAATCGCGTACTTCTCGCCGCTGCTTTCCCCTTTGGGACCAGCCGGCACTTCGGCCGTATGGAGTTCGGAGGCTTTCAATGGTGTTTTGGTGCCCGTCTTGTCGTATTGGTTCAGCGCCGGGTTTTCGGGTGTGGGAGTGGTGCAGTAGTTGAGGTAGTTGCCGTCCTGGGTGAGATGATACTCGTAGTCTTGGATGCCGGCCAGAGCGGCATAGTAGGCCTTCTTCGCGGCGGTGTCGCCCTGCGTGAGATGGATGTCGCCGTTGACGGCGAGGAAGGTTGAGCCCAGCAGCAGCGAGCTGACGAGCATCACGGCGAGCGTCACGACCAGCGTGAAGCCGCGCTCGGAGGCGAGGACGCGGAAGTTGTGTCGGAGGAGTTTCATAGGGTTCACGCGCAGGGGAAGTTGGCGCCGGAGGTGGAGGCTGGGCTAAAACGCAAAACGGCCGTGTCGCTCAGGTTGACGGATCTTTCGCCTTCCCTTTTGTCCGCTCTTTCTGACGACGGAGCGGCGGCGAAGCTGACGGTTATGGCGGCGGTGGCTTCGGCTTCTTTTCCTTCCAGTTCCCCCAGGATAGGTGTTTCTGAAAGTTTGCTGCCTTCATACTTGTAGTACTGGAAGATTGGGATCGCTTTTTTGGTTTCTCTGTTTATAGACCGGGACACGCCGGTGAGCAATGTCTGCGTTTCGGACGCGGTTCCCGAGAATTCCCATTCCGGAGCCTGCTTGGCGCCGGTGTTCTGATACGAAGCGTCGACCAGCTTGTATTTTTCTTTTACTTTTTCTTCTTCCAGATAGATCTTGTGCAGCGTCACCGTTGCGAAGGACGGTTCTGAGCCCGTGTCGCTGACGATCAGCAGCTTGTTTTCTTCACTGCCCGGTTCCACCGGGGTCGTCTTTGGCGCCACGCAGCTGGAGTGCAGCTCGAGCATGATCTTTTCCATCGCGGTCCGCCCGCGCTGGTCGGCGCTGACCCGGTCGGTGATCCGTGAGGTCTGGCCCATGGAGATGTTGAGGATCGAGAGGGCGGCTGCGCTGACGACCACGCTGGCGATCATCGCGACCAGCAGTTCGATCAGCGTGAAGCCACGCTCATCGCGGAGGCGCAAGAGCGCGGGAGGGCGGATCCTCAGGGGCATGTTTCCCCTGCTTTCAATTCCCCGGGTCCGGTGGCGCCGGCTTCCATGTAGATGAATGCGAATTTTTTGCCTTCGAATACTTCCACGCCGCCGTTGGTCATCGTCGCCAGTTTGCTGGGGCCGGCAGAGGTATCATTTTCAAAGAGAGGGGTGGTGTACTTCCGTTCCTTGGCGAGGCCTTTGGTTTCTGCCCCTTCTTTGTTGACTCCGCCTTCTTTTCCTCCGGTCACGCACAGCGAGTATTCCCCGAAGGGAGCGCCGGGATGCGGCAGCCCGCCCTTGGAGTTGGTTTCCGATGTGCGTTTGACTTCTTCACAGCCTTCATCCTTGTCAGTGAGCGTGACTGTCGCCTTTTCGATCGCTTTGCCGGGAAACGCTTTGCTCTTGCCACTCATAACTCTGATGTTGATCGGGGGCTCCGTCACTTTGACTTTCCCCGTTCCGCCGGGGGATATGATAATTTCAGCGTTTTTATTTTCAGCGTTGACTTCATGTGGGTTGTTCGCTTCGCAGGTGCCGGCGTATACGGTGTACGCCGTATGGAATGGAAACACCTTCGCTTCAGATTTCACGACTTCGGCATATTCTTCCACCTTGCCGATCGCCCTGAAGGCGGGGGAGGCCATCTGGCTGTTGACGGCCACAAACGAATCGCCCTTGGATGGGGCGGATTCGGTAGTGAATTCGACTTCCAGCGTGCCCGCACGGTCGAAGAGGTAAGGCTGCTTGACCGCGCTCTCGGCGGTCAGATAAACGTTGTGAGGAGAGTTCGGGTCGTTCTTGGATTCTGTGTACCAGTTCTGATCGATGTAGCCTGTCCTGCTCACGTTGATCGCGTATTCGCCGGGCAGCAGCGCCAGGATCGCGCAGCCGTTCACGGCCGTTTCGAGCGTATGCGGGGTTACTCCGGGAGCGGGGCCGGCAGCGGTCACGGTCATGCCGCCCACGCCTTCGCTGGCGGCATTGGTGACCTGGACGATCAGCGCGCTGCCGGGAGGCGGGCTGATGATGCCGGTCTCCACCACCGGATTCTTTGCACTCTGCCAGGCTCCCGTCACGGTCGAGCTCGTGCGATAGTAGCCGGCGCTCGTCGAGCTCGAGTTACAGCTCGATGTGGCTGTCGCGTCCGTTACGTACCGGGCGGTGGACGTGATCGTGTACTTGGTGCCGTTCTGGGTGACTTTTTCGACGCGGGGTTTGCTTTCGAGCACTTCGAGTTCGGAGAGCGGCAGCCCGCGCAGCCGATCCTCGGCCTGCTGAGCCAGCGCGTCGGCCTGAGCCCGCGCGCGCTCGCTGGCGGACGCACCACTGGTGACATTGAAGCCGGTGAGGGTTCCCACCACGATCAACCCGACCAGCAACGCGCTGATCAGCACCTCGATGAGTGTGTCCCCGGCCTCGGAGGTCAGCCCCCTCCGCGCGACGCGAACCTCCCCACAGACCCGCACAACGGCCCGCGCCGACACCCCGATCAAGGATCGGCCAAAGACCCGGAGCGTGGCGGAGAAAGTGCGCATCATCACAAGAAGGTGTTGGGCTACATACGTTTTCGGCATTCCCGGCCCCTGCCTTTAGCGCTAAAGCAGGTATGTGCCTCGACGCCCATCCCGCCCCCGAGCGCCTACAATCCGGGGCCGCCTGGGGGGACTGGTGTATCGGTAACACGGCGGTCTCCAAAACCGCAACGCGAGGTTCGACTCCTCGGTTCCCCGCTCGCTGAAAGCCCGCAAATTGTGGGCTTTTGGCGTTCCTGGGCGGGATCTTGTTCAACATTGCGGTGTATCGCGGCTCACATCCACTCTTGATTGACCCGCAAGAGACCGCCCCCGCAAGAGACCGCCAATTCAGGATGTTCGGTCCCTACGACGGTCCCCTGGCTACGCAGGGTTCGGTCCCTTCGTGACCGTCGCGGTGTCGGCCCGGCGGCCGCGCTCCACACCAGTGCAAGCCGCGCCGCTGTTAGCGCGACTGGCGGGTTACGCGGTGCCGAGCTGAGCATCTCGGCACCGCGTGCTTAGCGGCGGGCCAGTCTTCAGGTCAGGCGCTCAGTACGTACTCCATGGCGTCGTGGCCGAGAACGCCGGCACGTCGACCGCCAAGGAAGCCCACGAAGAAATGAGGCCACGCGAGAAGTGGGAGATCGAGTCGAACGCGTCATTCGCAATGTGGCCGTGCTCGTGCATCCGTTGGCGGAGTGTCTGGTTCCGCAGGTGCTGTCGATCGCCGAAGCGCAGGAACGCGATCGCTAGTCGTGGGTCTCGAGGACGAGGCGCTCCTCGCGTTCCGCGATTGCCACGAGGTCTGCGCGTGGATAAGCGACAGTGCCCCTATCGACCCTGCGCGCGAACATGTCGCTATGCAGGTCGGCGGCGAGTTCTCGCACGCGGGGCTTCATGTACTCAAGCGCAGGATGGAAGTCCAGCTTCACTCTCGCGTTCCCCACGTGGCTCGGGTCGAGGCCAGCGGCGCTCGCGGCCTCGCCCAGCTCATCAACGTGCTCGAAGAAACCGCGCATCCCGGCGAGGCCCAAGTCGAAAGTGAGGATGACCGCATCAGCGACGTCGGCTACCTGCATGACGTCGGCATGGCCGGCGACGAGGGCGAGATCGCACGCTGTGCCCCACAGCTGGCGGAGGGTCTCATCGCTGACATCGCCTGCGTGGAAGCGGAGGAGGCGACTCGCCTGGCGGTTGGCCGACTCGTCCGCGATCCACAAGTTGAACGCCACCTGCACCAAGAGGCCCGCATTCAGCCGCAACTCATCCCGCACCCACTGGATGAACGCTTCGAAGCTCTCCACCCGCTCAGGGAGGGTCTGGCTCGGATGCCACAACTGCCGGAGCCTCAGAACCCCCGCATACATGACCAGCATCTGTGGGAATTCTCCGACGCCCACGACATGACGCTCGAAGGTCTCATCAAAGATCGCTGGCTCGCGCTTCTCATCCATGACCTCGGCGCGACTGAGAGGCATGAGCATCTCGAATGCGGCGAGCGCCTGAAGTGCTGCGCGCGGATTCGTGGTCGTCCTCGAGGGCTGGTGGAGCTGAGCCAGTGCCGGGCCGGGAAGGACATCACGGCCGACGAGGTTGACCATGAGATGGCGGACCGCGTCTCGGCTGGCCCCGAGCTTGTGGGGGCTGAAGCAGAATCGCTCGATGGCGATGAGCACGTCCGCGTCAAGGACATATGTCGTTGGTCGCATCTGGTCGTAGGGCCGCAGGCTGTTCACGGGCACGACCTGGAGGCCCGGGATCTCGAGGAGCGTCGGGACCGAGCGAGACCCCGCGTACTTTGCCGTCACCGCCGCCGCGTTCGAGGAGATCCCTACAGCGCCGGTCTCCTCATCGGAGCCCAAACCTGTGCCGAAGACCACGACACAGGAGCCGTGGGCGCGCACAGCCTCCTCCCATTCGGCATCGGGGTGAGGGAGGGTGATCTCGTACGGGCGAGCCGTGCTGGACACGTGCATGTGGGGCCCGAACTCGACTTGCCAGATGTCATCAGGCGCCGCACGCAGCGAGGCCGCGCCAGCGAAAGGAGTCAGGCCAAGCTCCTCGCGGTACTTGGTCCAGGACTGGTCGGCCAGTGGCTCTGGCGGGCGGCCGATGGGATAGAACGCCATCTCAACGGCGACTATGGGCCGCTCATCGAGGCCGGTGAGGGCAGCTATGGGCCACACGTGGCCTTGCCGATGGTCATCGGGCACACGAGTACGACCACCGGTCATCTCTCGGATCTCCTCGACCGGGAACAATGGAGTGAGTGCGGGCGTCGAGCTAGTGTCAACCGGCTCCATGGTTCCGATGCTAGTCGTCGATTTGGCGCGTCGGGTTGTGCCAGGCTTCTCGACTCTGCCCCGGAGCGGTGCTGCTCGAAGTCAGGATCCCGCGGCCGGAGCAGTGTCGTGCGAGGATGAGCACCTCGCGCATCGGCAGTTCGGTCGGTAGTCCGACCAGCCCGACAGTGCGAGGCTCCCAGGCAACAAGCGGATGCGCGTCTCCAAGCTGCTCCTGCGAGGCGACGCGGCTCGACTCTGAATCTCGTGCAGATTACCGATAACCAAGACTGCGCGACCGCCTACGCGCGGGTGCACGCCCTGCTCGACGCTGAGCAACCGGGCGACGCGATCGCCTTCGCCGAAACCTGCACCGGGCCAGCGGTCCTCGTCAACCAGGTCCTCGCCCTCGCCTGCACGTACCGCGGCGCGGGGCGGCACGACCGCGAGACGCTCCGGCGCGGCGCAGAGCTCTGGCGAGACGCCGGCGCTGAGCGCAACTCCACGCTCGGATACAACCTCGCCGTCACCGAGCTCGACCTGTGGGAGCTCGCGGTCGAAGAGCAGGGCCTCGTGTCTGCTCTGGAAGGTCATCGTTCCCACCTCCAGAACGCTCGCACGCTCCTGCGCCGTTCCGGCGACGACGAGACGGTCTCGACAGAGATACGCGTGCAGGCGCTCACGAACCTCGCGAACAGCTACGACAGCATGGGCCGGGACGTCGACGCGCTCGCCGCATACGAGCGGGCACTCGCCGTCGACCCAGCGTTCGGGATGGCTCTCGGCAACAAGGCGCTCACGCTCCTCGGTATCGCCCCCTTCGCCCAAGAGCACCAAGCGGCCCTGCTCGCCGAAGCTCTCGACGGCTTCGACGCCGCTCTTAACGATCGCAACCGCATTCTCGAAATCGGCGGCACCCGCGCCCTCGAATGCTTCGAGGAGGGTCGCGCACAGATCAAACCGCCGGATGACCATGACGGGGCGCCCGTTGTTGACCGCCAGCGCCCCGAGTGGAGTGACCCCTACCTCGGCTGGTGCGCACAGCACGCGCTGTTCCTGCACGTCTCGCTGCGATGCCTCTCGGAAAGCTACGAGGAGCTCGACCCGCTCTTCTTCGGCGGGATTACCGTCGGGATCGGCGACGATGAGCAACGTCACGCCAAAGACCTCCTCGACGCGTTCAACGCCGTCAAGCAGGACTACATTGCCGCCCGATACCTCCTCTGGCTGGGCGACGGCCATGGGAACCCGATCCGCGAACACGCGGCCGCCGTCAGCGGACGCGCCGGCTTCCTCGACACCCTGCGCTACGCCCGCTGGGGCGTCCGCACCGGCGTTGCCGTCCAAGCGTTCGCCGCCGCGACGAACCTCCTCGACAAGGTCGCGTGCCTCGTCCACCTCTACTACGGAACCTCGCGGCGAACGACCGGCATCTCGTTCCGCTACCTGTGGCACCCTCGGGGGAACCCGAACAGGCCAGCCGTCATGGACGCGGAGCTCGCGGACGACGCCGCAAGCCGCGGCCTGCGCGCACTTTGCGATCTAAGCTGCGACCTGGAGGTGGACAGTCCGCTCAACCGGCTCGTGGAGCGCCGCCACAGCGCGACCCACCGCTTCCTCACCGTCCATTCGATGGACCCCGGTGTCGAAGCCGTGGACGGGGATTGGCTCGACCGCGTGCAGTGGTCTGAGTTGATCGACGGCGCCCTGCAGCTGCTGACGACCGCTCGCTCCGCTGTCATCTACCTCGCTCGCACGATCGACCTCGCCGAGCAAAAGGCCGACGAGGCACGCCGCGTCAAAGCCGAGGACGAAGGCAAACCGTTGCTGATACCCCCGCTTCCGACCTCCCGGGCCGTGACCGAGAACGCAGAGTTCGACTGATGAGCCCAACACCGAAACAAGCCGCCCCGCCCGCTATCCCACGCGTCTGGGAGGTCGACTGGGCGCTTCCGCCCGAAGAGGGAGGAACGCCCTGGGGGGCATACGACTGGGCGCTCGAGACTGCCGATCTATGCGACGTGAAGCAGATCACGATCGTTGGCGCCAGCTACGACACGCTCGGCGAACTCGACCAGGCGATTGACGATCCGCGAGCCGCAGGCCTGCGTGTGCTGCCGCACAGCTACAGGGTCGGCCCGATCACGGTCACCGGTGTCAGCCGGCGTGGCAGCTGGTACGCCTCCGGTGTCGTAATCGTCGCCTGGGGAACCGACCAGGTGCTCGCCGAGATTGAGAGCCAGCGGCCCGCTGCGATCGCAGCAGTCGCAACGTGGCCGGACTCCATCGCGGGCTGGCGATCGGTCCACAGACCAGACCGCATCGGCCAAGTCCGCGCCGACCAGGAGGCCCAGTTCGACACCGCCACGATTACTGGCCTCGACCCACAGGCGGCGAACGCGATCGACTCCGCAGGCGCATGGGTCAACCAGGCCCACGCGGTGCGCGACAGCGACGAGCGAGAGGCGATCGCCGGTGCGTTGATCGCCTTGCGCTCCGTCGGAGTGCGCGTCGATCCGGATGAGCTCCGCGCACATCTAATGGCCAGGCAGTGGGGCGGGCGCCTGATCGACCAGACCATCGAGCTGTCCCAGCGAATCGACGACGGCCAGACTCCGCACCACCGGGCATTCCGGCTCTAACTTCGCGACCCGGGCGTGCTGAGGGCGAGCGCCGAGAGGCTACGGCTCCAGCAAAACGGCGCCGCCTGCCGAAACGCGCGTGAGACGCTCGTCGTGGGGCCACGCCCGCAGCAGTGGCCTGTATCGCCCCAGGTCCGGTTCGGGAGCGCCACGAAATTTGTAGAAGTGCAAGCAATAGCCGTCGTTGTCCGTCAGAACGATGCGCAACGAGTCGTAGGCCCGCAGGCGCGGCGACAGCGCGCCGCGCTCGATCGCTGAGCGGACGGTGCCTGCCACGACGTCTGCGAGTTGGACGCACGCATCCTCCTCCGAGCGGACCCACGTGCGGTCCTTAAGAAGCTTGCCCAGCAGCGTGTGTTGTCCGCTCGGGTCATCGAAGCACCGAAAGGGGTGCTCCGGCCGGTTCGCCCACACAAACGGCAGATCGAGTTTCAGGCGCTTGGTCGACCCGATCATTCGCTCGAGATGCTCATCGACATAGCGCTCACCCGCCTTCAGTCGACCAGTCTGCTTGGCGTCGAACACAAATCGAAACTGTTCGAACTCGGCATCCCACTCAGGCTCGCTGTAGCGCAGGCACGCGCGGCGAACCGTCTCGAGGATGAGTTCGGGGACCTGCTCGGCCTGGATGAAGTCGTCGTCGGACATACGTTCGTGGGTCGCGGAACCCGCCACGCGCTCGAGCAGCTCATCGATCGCCGCGATGCCGGCGTAATCCGGGTTGGCGGCCAGGACGCGCGCACGCCCCCTGGCGATCGCGGCCGCTTGACGCAGGCGGAAGTCCGCCACGATCGGCCTCGTCATCATCTCGCTGTCGGTCACGTACGCGACGGCCGCGATCTGGTGCGCTGCCAGAAACGCGGCGACATCGCTGACCCAGGGGGGCTTCATTGCCGAGGACTTCAGCTCACTCCGACCCCACCGCAGGCACGCATCCGCGACAAACCGCTCGACCGCATCGAGCCTAGAGTCGGGCACGACCAGTGCGCAGAGAACGTAGGACTCAAACCGCCCGCTCCCGAGCCCATAGTTGCCGCTCTCATCGACAGCTATCTTCACCTGCCAATTTTCCCACCGCGTGCGGACTTGACCGTGGTGGCGCCGGGTATCATCATGCCGTGACCCAAGCCTGCGGTACCAACCTCGAAGCGCGGCCGTGGCTCCTGGACCTGGCTACCCGCCAACAGGACACGGGTCCCGCCCCGGGCAACCCGGTCTACGACGACGCGACGCAGATGACCTACTTCGGCGAGCCCGTCCGCGAGCTGGCGATCACGTCGCAGCTGAGCGTCGGGACCAAGAAGGCCGATCGGGAGACGGGCGAGGACCAAAAGGGCTTCTGACGCGCCCGGTAGTCCTGATCGTCACCAACGAGCGAGACGTTGGTGCCGACTTTCTGGTGCGTGAGCTCGACGAAAGGGGCGTACCGGTCGTGCGCTTGAACTCCGAGCGCGGACCCGATTGGCAGCTGACGCTCGACCCGTTCGAGGGCTGGCAGATTGCCCGCGGGCCGCACTCGCTCGCAGCGAGCGAGTGCGTCGGTGTTTGGTGGCGCCGCCCAGAGGTGCCTGTGCTCGCGATGGGTGACTCCTCGGAGACGCTCGCCGATCAATGGCGGATGTTCCTGGGCGCTCTCGCGACAACCCCGGGACCGACTTGGGTATCCGATCCAGGGCAGATCAGGCTCGCCGAGAACAAGGCGCTCCAGCTGCGCGCCGCACGCGCCGCCGGACTGAATGTGCCGCGAACCATCTGGACCAACGACGTGAACACGGCACGCGGCTTCATCGAGTCTTGCGGCGGCACCGCGGCGGTCAAGTCGCTGACCACCGCCTGGTGGGAGGAGCCCGACGGTGCGAGCTTCGTCTACGCCTCGCTGCTCAGCTCGAGCGAGCTTCCCCGAGCCGCTCGGCTCGCTCTCGCGCCCGTCGTCTTTCAACAGCCGGTCACGCCCAAACGCGACATCCGCGTGACAGTGGTCGAAGAGACGGTCATCGCCGCGATCCAGATTCTCTCAGACGACGACGCTGACCGTCCGATCGATTGGCGTCTCGCCGAGCAGCATCCCTGGGCTGCGTATGACCTTCCGGAGCGCGTGAGCGACGCCTGCCGTGAGCTCGTGAGTTCGCTGGGGCTGCGCTTCGGCGCGATCGACTTTGCCCTGGACGCGGACGACCGGCTCTGGTTTCTCGAGCTGAACCCGAACGGCGAGTGGGGCTGGCTGCAACGGGTCGGCCTGCCGATCGCGGAAGCTCTCGCGGATACCTTGACGCGAAGCGGGAGCACGGGCGGATGAAGCGCCCTAGCGCACCCGCATGGTTGCGCGCCGCGCTTCTCTCGGACCCGTTTTGGCGTCTGCTGCCCTCGCCGGCCATCGTCTACCTGAACCGTGCGCTCGTGACGACGCCGGTCGAGGTTCCAGCGATGCCTAAGTCAGAGTGGTCCCAGCGCGAGCGTCGTGCGCTCCTGGACCGCAGCGAGGATCGGCTTCGAAACATCGAGGGCAAGGGTCCCGGCCTTGCGGCGATCACGGCTGTCGTCGCGGCGGCCGTTCTCCTGGCGCTCACCGGGTGGGGTGAGAGCGAGTGGATCGCCAGGGTCCTGCTGGTGCTAGCGACCTTATATCTCGCGCTGAGTCTTTGCACGCCGCTTCACCTCGTGGGGCCGGTGTCCCGCCACACGCTCACCGTTGAAGATCTCCAGGAGGCCGCAGCCGATCCTCACCCGGAGGAATCACTCGCGGAGAAATCAGCAGACTACGCAGCCATGAACGACTTGCAGAACACTCGCCTGGCAAACCATCTTGACGCCGCCCGACGCGAGCTCTCCTACGCGATGGCACTCGTCATCGTCTGGGCTGTACTCGTGCCTGTGACAGGCGTTCTGCGCGCGGATCACGCTGCCTCGACGCCCAGCCCTCCATGGGCTTACCCGCATGGCTTTCGGCTTCACTGGCCGCCGGGCTTCGACGCTGCAGGCCAGTAGCGCCCGGCCTTCTCAATTTCCTTCATCGCCATGCGAGCCCTGTCCTCCGCGCTCAGCGAGGGCAGATAGAAGGCGCGTCGGAGGATCTCCCGTATCTCGACGTCGCCAACGTTCTTCATCTCGACTGTGCGGGGCTCCAGAAGATCCCATGGCGGAGGCATGCTGCCGGTCCCGCCATCGGGCAGCTCGTACTGCTTCGCCGGGAAGACCTCGTCCAGGTCGCGCTCAGCCCACTCTGTTGCCGGGAAGGTGATCGAGGAGGAGAATTTACCGTCGTCGATCGGCGTCGTTCCTGCGCACCGCGCGGCCAGCGCCACGGGAGTCCCGAACACGGAGCAGTTGTACTTCAGCGGGGTGCCGGCATGGCCGACGCTCACCCTGCCGGATGCGATCCCGATGTGCGGGGTGAACGCGAGCGCATCGTTTTCGGCCATCCATCGCGCCGCCTGCACGGCTTCGAGCAACGGGTCGCTCGAACCAAACTCCTTTGAGAACACGACCATCACCTCGTCGCCGATGTACTTGTCGATCAGCCCGTTGGTGTGCCTGAGCGCCTCGGCGCTGATCCACGCGAAGAAATTGTTGACGAAGATCAGCGTCTCGGTGGGCGTCAGGTCAGCGGTTCGGGCCGAGAACGCGGTGATGTCGGCGAACAGAACGGTGGCGTCGATCTCACGCCCGCGAACCGGGAATGAGGCTCCCCAGCCGTCATCGAGCTGGGCATCGACGCTAAGCATCGTCGCGTTGAGGAAATCGTTAAGGGAGTGGTATCGGTACTGGACGGCCACGTCGCAAGCCTATCTGCGCCTGGGCGGCGCTGACATCGACGCGATAGAGCGGTTCCTAGCTGGACGGTACGGCTACTGGGAGGACGATGTCCCGCTCGAGGACCCGTTCGGGACGCTTGTAGCTAGGCCATGAGCGCTCGAGCTCCATGGGGACGTTGCACGACCCGCAAGTCGTCGACCTGAAGGTGCGATAGAAACGAGCGGACAATGTCTTGCTTGCTGACGGTCATCGGGTCGGTGCAACCGGCCCGCGACGACGTGATGGTCGACTGGCGTATTGAACCGACCCACCAGACCGTCTGGACCGATCGTAACCGGGCCCGGGGGTTCATCTCCTTCGATGAGTTCCGACGGGCCTATCGAGCACTTCATGCCGAGGATCCGCCGCGTCAGGACGCCCACCACTGGGCGGCCTGAGAAAGCTCAGCGACAGCGATGATGCGAAGTGACGGCCATCCTGCCGACCCTGCCTTGGAGGAGCGCATCCGCACGGCTCCCACCTTGTGGCGGCTTGCGTGCGACCTGCTGGCATCCTGGCGCGAGGCCGGCGTCGAGACGTCACCTAACGATGACGCCGACGATGTCCGTTACTCGGCGTGGGCGGAGGTCGTAGAGCAGACTGAGGATCTGTTTGCCGGTGTCCGGACCGCCGAGCAGATCACGCAGGAGGAGCGCTCTGGCCTCGTGCAGATGATCGCCGCTGCGCCGAGCCTCTCCGACGCCGTGCACGCAGCGGCGTGGGGGCTGGCGGTGTCTGCGAACTACACGTTCTTCCCAGCTTGGCGAGACGAGCTCGAGTCCAAGCCGGTGGCCCTCGCGCCAGGCGACATGTATCCGGTGGCCGATGCGCCGTGGGTGCTACGTGAGGGCCTAGCACTTAGCCCTCGTCCCGCTTCCCTGAGCAGTCCGAAGGCGGGCGAGCTTCCGACGATCCGGGTACATGACGGGAGCTTCGACGTGACCATCGACACCTCGCTGGAGCGCCCGCTAGAGGCCATCGCAGCGGGACTCACTCAGGCGGCTGCAGGACACACGAACGCCGACTGGACCGAGCTCAGCATTCCTCCCGGGGACCTCGTGTTCCCCGTCGGGCCCGCGGATCCAGCGATCCAGTACGAGCGGCTCGAAGCGCTGCTGGAGGAAGCGCGCGTCGCCGGCGTGCCGCTCACCGTCCTTCCTGAGCTGTGCGTCACCGCCGAGCACGTCGAGCACATAGCACCGCTTGTGGAAGCTTTCGAGCACCCCGCGCTCGTGGTCGCCGGCAGCCACCACACGCTCGTGGATGGCGAGCCCGAGAACGTCGCGGTCGGGCTGCTTGCCGGCACAGATGGCCGCATGACCCAGGCCAAGAACGTTCCGTTCGCCAATGAGGTCGTCCCCGGCCGACCGTCGAAGGAGGGCATCCGCTCTCGCACTCGGCCTCGGCTGTCGGTCTATCCCGCGGACCGCTACCGATTCGGCATAGCGATATGCCGTGACCTGCTGGACCAGCGTGTCCGCGAGGCATACGACCGGATGGGCGTGAACGTTCTGCTCGTTCCAGCGCTCAGTGAGAAGACGCAGCCGTTCCTCCAAGCCGTTGCGGCGCGTGTTGCTAGCGCCCAGGCGCTCACGATCGTGGTCAACGGACCCCTAAACGGGCCTTCTGGTGGGGCGCTGCGACCTGCCATCGTGGTCGGCCAGCCGGTGGCCGATGATGCGGTCGTCGAGCATCCGACGTCGGATGCAATCGGCGTGACGGTCTTCGACCTGCCGTTCAGGTCGGACGATGATGGGGTAGATCCGATTGAGTAGCCCGGATGCTCGCCTAACATAAAGATTATGACAGGTACTTGACAAGTCCCTCTAGATGGTGCTAAACATGCGCTCATGGCAACTATGTCCGCTGAACTTGTAGGTGTCCGAACATCCGAGCTTTGCGACGCCGTAGAGTGCGACGACCGCGAGCGCATCACGGGCCTACTGGAGAGCATGATGAGTGGCGCTGACGGCGCAGGGATCGCCGACCTTGCACGGCGACGCGAGCGAGTCGGCCGCCTATTGGGGACGGTTGGGCGGCTTGCTGGTAGCCCCGGTAGCGACTACGCTCTTGCACAACTGCATCTCGTCGATCGCCTCCTCGACCAGATGCGCACCAAGGCTCTTGGGATGAGGGCCCAGCAGCAGAGCGAGGCCCGTTCGCGGACGCTGCGGGAGCTGGTTTACGGCCTAATCAGCGAAAAGCCTCGGCGACCCCGCGACATAGCCCGCGAGCTCGCTGTCGATGCGTCGCAGGTCTCGCGTGCTCTGCGAGCGCTCCAGCGCGACGGCCTAGCCGAACGGCGAGAGACCGTGACGAACGACGGGCGAGCGCATGTCTATGGGGCGCGGACCGTCCGCGTCGCTCGAGCCGCCTAGTATTTGTCCAGCCATTACGGCCTCCTGGGCTGCGCTCGGCGCTCGGAAAGCTGCCGGGCTATCGCATCGGGCAGCGTTCCAGGTGGTTGCGCTGTTCCAGTTCCTTGACTCAACGCTGACGCTGCGGTATCAATCATCGCTAGCGCCATTGGGTGCGGCTGTCGACGGTCAATCTGAGGGCGTACCACGTCCGCCGGAAGATCGGGTCGCGCCCGGCGGTGCACACTGAGTCCGAGCGAGAGGTGCGACATGGAGTCTGTCGTAACAGATGCTGGCCATCCGCTGCGTGACACGCATTTCATGTGGCTTGAGATAACGAGCAACTGCCAGCTCGAATGCAGCCACTGCTACGCCGAGAGCGGGCCAGGTCAAGGTCACGGAATCGTCTCTGCTGATCAATGGATGCAAACGCTCACGGAAGCGGCGACCGCCGGAGTCCAGGAGGTCCAGTTCATTGGTGGCGAGCCAACAGCTCATCCAGAGCTGCCCCGCTTCATAACGCACGCGCGTCAAACTGGGCTGCGCGTCGAGGTGTTCTCAAATCTGTTCTCGATCCGCGAGCACGTCTGGCAAGCCCTCGCTCAGCCCGGCGTCCGCCTCGCAACCAGCTACTACTCCTCGGGCGCTGAGGTTCACGACAAGATCACTCACCGCGCGGGGAGCTTCGGACGCACGAGAGCGAACATTACGGAGGCGGTGCGACGGGGCATTCCACTCCGCGTCGGGCTGATCCGGTTGTTTGAGGACCAGGACATCGACGCTGCGATGGAGGAACTCGTAAGCATCGGAGTTCATCGGGGCGCCATCCGCGTGGATGATCAGCGCGGCGTTGGGCGCGGGAGGGGCTCAACAGCCTGTACCACTGAAGACGAGCTCTGCGGGAAGTGCGCTGGTGGCGTATTGGCGATCATGCCGAATGGCACAGTGCAACCCTGTGTCTTTTCGCGTGACGCGAGATTCAACGTAGGCAATATCACCGCCGATAACCTCACATCAGTGCTCGATGGCGAGCGGCTACACCGGATGAGAGAGGACCTTACGTCGGTGTTCCTCGAGCGAGGGCTTATTGGGGTCGATTGCCCCCCGGCTGAACCGACAGGTGCGGTCGCCCAGTGTGGGCCGGCCGGGGGTGGAGGTCCGTGTGGGCCCGCACGTACGCAGAGCGGCGGGCCCGGGTGTAGCCCAGCGTGTGCGCCGGCCGGCAACTGCAACCCCATCGTTAACCCGCCACCTTGTAACCCGATTGCGGGCCACCCTCCGCGGCCGGAGCCTCCGCCTCGACCGCCGGGACCAGTCTGTTCACCATACTGATGGGGCAGATACACCAAGGCGAAAACCGCGAGGTGCGGATCCAATAGCAAGCGTAGAGCCCGCCGGAATCGGGAACCGACGCTCGGCTGCGAAACAGTAGTCAAAGAGAGGTCGACCCCATTTGGTCCTGCGGCTTCCATCGCGCGGTGTGTAGACCCAGTTCGTTACGCGGATGGTGCGGCCCGCCTGCCAGGCGGTCTCCGAGGGCGCTGCGACACTGCTCGCATGAGCGAAGACAACGACGATCCCGGCTGGTTTGCCACCGAACTCGACGACGAGCAAGCTGACGCACTCAGAGAGGCGATGGACGCCGCGATCGCCCAGGCGAGCCCCAATTACGGTGCTGCGCTCCGCCGGCTCGAGAGTTCCGCTCGTGCGGTTCCGCCGTTCGATCTGATTTGCGTCACCGCCTTCTATTTTCTGACCGGAGAGGCAGGGGTGAACCCTGAGTACAACCGGCCGGAGGACATCTTTCAGCACCACGTCGAACTGATGCACGCCTTCGCGCTACGCCGCCCACTCGACGAGGCCGAGCCGGCAACACGCTTGCAGGATGGGATGCGAGACGTGCTCGAGGCCGTCAAGGAGGCAGTCCAGGCTTTCATGCTCGTGGAGATGGCCGGCATCTCAGCCCAACAGGATGAGGGCCGCCGCCGGCGAGCATCGACGATCGCAGGAATGCGGACTCACGCAGCGACCGTCCGCGGCTGGTCCTACTACACCGACCTAGCGCAGGTGCTCGCTGAACTGTACGCGCCGATCGAGTCTCAAATCCAGGATGCCGTCGGTGTCAGCCCGACCGCGCTGGTGGCGTGGTGGTGGGCCGTCGCGGAGAAGATTGATGAGCGGATCGCGGCTCACCGCCAGCAAGTACACGACATTCTTACCGCACCGTTTGACGACGCCTGGCCGGCGTTGATGAAGGGGGCGTTCCCCAGATTGCCAGCTGAGCTCGACCAGGTACTCATGGCTCGTCTCCGGAGCGATGAGAAGCAGCGCCAGGCATTCACGATCATCGCTGCCGACCTGAACCTCTACCAAGTCTTCGCAGTCACGATCGACGAACTGGTCGACTGCTACCCCGGCGGCGTCCAGCGCCTCGCGCTCGAACGGGTCCTCGACAACTGGAGCCTCACGTTCGGGGCCACGGGCGAACTGCCGATCCATGCGTTGCTACAAGACAACCCTGTCCTGAGCCGGCCGATCGTGAAGCTGGATCCCGGCCTCTATCTCTGGTGCGTCGCATCCGCGTTCAACCATTCGGCGTTCGCGATGCTCGAGCAGCTGTTCCAAGGGAATCCCACGCTCTGGGAGAGCTACACGACCCGTCGGGCGGCCTTCCTCGAGGCCAGAGTGGCCAGCGCACTCATAGACGCGTTCCCTAACGGTCGGGTGTTGGGCAACGTCGTGTGGGTCGACCCCGCGGATGGCAAGGAGTACGAGACCGACGTACTCGCTCTTGTCGGAAGCCATGCCCTGATAGCCGAGTGCAAGTCCGGGCGGCTCTCAAGGCCAGCACAAAAGGGCCGAGGACGATGGTTCCGCGACGACCTGAACGAGCTCGTCGTCGAGCCCGCCCGCCAGGCCCAGCGATTCGCGGACTACCTGACCGGACAGTCCGGTGTCCTCGAGCTTGCGACGCGTGATGGGCAGCCCGTCACGATCGACGCGACCGCTGTGCGAGCCGCGATCACCATCGGCGTCACACTTGAGCCGCTCGCCGGGCTGCTCCCCGGCATCGGCGAGATCGTGGAGTCCGAGCTCACCGAGAGGACGGTCGACAGCCTCACACACTCTCTGACCCTGTTTGATCTGCTCGTGGTGCTTGAGATGCTCGAGCACCCGAGCGAGGTGCTGCACTACATCCTTCGTCGCTCCCAGTTGGAGCGCAACCAGTTCCTCGTCGGTGATGAGACCGACCTGCTCGGCTTCTATCTACTTACCGGTTTCAACCTCGGCAGCGCGGAGTTCGATACCGAGATGCAACGGATGCGCCTGATTGGGCTCTCGGACACGATCGACACCTACCACTACATGGTTGAGGCGGGAAAAACGCCCGAGACGCCGCGCGTGCGGCGGACCGACTGGTGGGAGTCGCTACTGACGACGGTCGAGGATCGCGCGGGCCCGCGGTGGACCGAGTTGGGGATCGCTCTTTGCAACGTCGCGTATGACGAGCAGCGAGAGTTCGAGCAGGCCTTTGAAGAGCTGCGCACCTCGATCGCGTGTGGGGACCGGCCGGCAACAGACTTCGTACTGTTCGCCAATGGTCCCCCCGAGAGGCGGGACTACTTCGTCGCCGTCGTCCTAAGCGAGCCGGCGAGCGAGGCCACTCGGTCGCAGATAGCGAACGCCGCGCGGCAAGTCATGGCCGAGGATCAGGACATCGAGCGGGTGATCATTGTCGGTTGGCCACCGGTCCGCCACATCGCGTCGTACCACACCCTCGCGCTTTTCGACCGGCGCGCTGGCTAGCTGACGGCCGCAAGCACATCGTTTACCTCTGACCGCGAGCACATCGTTTACGTGGCTGGCTGTTGAGCCGCAAGCACATCGTTGACATCGGGGCTTGGGTGGGACGCTCGCGCGTTCTTGTTGAGCGAGCGTGGAGGTGTCTATGTCGGATGCGGAGGCGGTGTTGCGTCGCGAGGCGGCGCGGCGGCGGCTGGCGGGCGAGTCGCCGGAGGCGATCGCTCAGGATCTGGGGCGTAGCAGGCAGTGGGTGGCGAAGTGGGCGGGCCGGTATGACCCCGAGAATCCGGGCTGGGCTGCCGGCCGTTCCAGGGCGCCGAGGCACGTAGCGAACCGCACCCCTGCGGATGTCGCCGAGCGGGTGCTCGCGGTTCGTGGGAGGCTGGCGGAGAACCCGTGGGCGCAGATCGGCGGCGAGGCGATCGCCTGGGAGCTCTCCAAGCTCGGCGGGCCGGCGGTGCCGCCGAGGCGCACGATCGAGGAGATCTTGAGGCGTGCGGGGGTGACTGGCCGTCAGGGGCGTGGACGCCGTCGTATGTCCAAGGGCCTGCCCTACCCGGCGCCCACTGCTCTCGGTCAGGGCGAGGTTGTCCAGGTCGATCTCGTCGGCCCGCGTCACCTGGACGGCGGGGTGCGCTTCCACGCCCTGAACCAGATTGACGTGGTCTCCCACCACGCCGGGATCGAGATCATCACCGACCGCGGCGATCAGCGGGTCCTCGCCGGGCTGCATGCCCTGTGGGGCCGCCACGGGGTGCCCCGTCGCATCCAGTTCGATAACGGCGGCCCGTTCGTCTCCCCGACCGGCCTCGGCGAGGTCGTACGGGTATGCCTGCACCAGCTCATCACCCCGGTGTTCATCCCGTCCCGCGAACCCTGGGGTCGCGCTCTACCGCGCGGAGTATGGGGGATCAAGAGCGGCGCGCTGTCGGCGGTGAAGATCGGCCACGTCTATCGCGTCAGGCGCGAGGACGTCGATGCCATGATGCGCCGCCACCAGGGTGAAACCGCCCCGCTCGGGATCCACCGCGACCTCTGGGCGCCGGAGACCCTCGGGATGCCCTACCGCCGCCACGAGGACCGCCGGCAGCCGTCGATCTGGGATGGCACGAGTAGCTCCGTCGTGCCGTCCAAGCGAGGCTAACGCATGCTTGGCGAGCCTTCGAGCTTGCTGCTCGGCGCGAACCGTTGGCTACCGCTTAGCGGGCATTGCGATAGCGCGACCACTCGCGCTCTCCACGCCCGGTCCGTCGTCCTTTGCGAGAGCGAGCGACGGCACCGCGGGGACTGTCGCTCGGATCGAAATGCGCAACTGAGCATGCTTGCCCGCCAGCCGTATCTGAGCGGCGACGTGGGCGATCGGTCGCTTGCTCTCGAGCGCGAGACGGACGCCTCGCTCAAGCAGCTCTGGTGGGTACCTCTTTCCTCTTGGCATCGCTGAAGGCTCTCCTTCCGCGCGAACGAATCCACGCGCTGGAGCCTCCGTCGATGCCGGCCTGGCCCCCACCGAGGAGGCAATAGAGAGATGAGCGCCGCTCGCACACATCAACCCACGAGGGGACCCTGACCCCGACACCACCGACGCAATTGACAACCAGCCCTCCTTCATAGATAGAGACGAGTTCCAGTTGTACCAGCGCAGGCTCGCGACACGCTCGCTTACGCCGCGCGAAGCAAGAGTGGATCACGCGCTTCGAGCAGGTCGTCGACTTCGCACAGGGCATGCACGCGCAGGTCTCCCCCGATGCTCGCGCAGTCGTCTCGTGAGCTGGGTTAGAAACTCCTCGCAGTTTGCGGCTTTTTGCTAGCCCGCTCGCTCCCAAATGGCGCAAGATGCGGGCAACAGAATGGAGACGATGAAGCTGACCAACCAGCAGCGCCTGCACGACACCCAGATCGGCAAGCTAACGCACACGCAGCCAGTGTCCGTCGATCTGATCCGTCGTCTGATCCGTCGCCTCCAACTCGAAGGCTCGACCCGGCGCGGTGATGACCTCCACCACCCGAGCCGCCTCAAGGACGCTGAGCGCCGTGCTGACACCGGCCTTTGAGGCAGCCGCCGGCGAGTCGCGGCGCTGACCCGGCGTGGGTAGCGTGATGAGCGTGACGACATCGACCACGCGCGCCGCAGTGATCTGCCGATTGGCATGGCTTTCGCCCAGGTCCCACCGCTCGCGGCAGTAGTCCTCAAAGGTGTCGAAGCTCTCCTGTGCGCTGGCGCGAGGGCGTGCCGTGCCGCTCGCGGCGTAATATCGGGGGGACCGCCTCCAAGACTATGCCCGGCCGGGAGAAGGTCCCCACAGCATCCAGATGAGCCATCTCCAAACTACAGATCGGTGCCTACGGTTGTTCCGTCTGCCCGCGGAACTAACTTGACGGGAACAAGCGTTCGCTGTACCCGCCCCGTCGGGCGAGCGAAATCCAGACGACCACGGAGGTACGCCGTCATGGCTACCCAGATTGTCGCCATAAACTTCACTGCTACGAACGCCGGTGGCACAGCACACCGGCATATCTCAGAAGTCAAGACCGCCTCGGGTCGAGTGCTGACCCAGTCGGAAGTCATCAGTCGAATCGAGTCGGGGGAGGAGGACTTCTGCACGATCGCCGACGGCGAGGAAGCACGCGTGATCGTAGTGGAATGCCCCGTCTGTCCAGCGGACGACTACATCAAGACAACGGCCGACGAAATGATCGCCAACAACCTGCTGAGCTTGCCGCTTTTTCCGAGGACGGCCTAGCCTTTATCGAGTCCGCCCTCGACCGAGACGGCGGCGAGTTGCGTCAAGCGTCTCGGTCGGGAGTGTGGCAACGTCGGTGGTGGCTTGTCCATTCCCCTCCGCGGATGGCAGCCGTATCCGAGTGCCACCGAGATCGCGTCCGCCACGAACGGGATCACGCGCTCGGCCTCCTCGACGGAGAACTCGCCACCTAGCCTCTGATCGATCACGAGCAGCACCTGGTCCTCACCCTGCATGTGGGCCTCAAGGAAAGGCACCTGCCATCCGTTGACGACGACGTCGTGGCGCCTAAACGGCCCACGGAAGGAGACCCGGGGCTCTGGCAAGTCCGGGCAGTCGTGCCGATCCATGCCGTCGTTTTCGTGATTCAGCATGTAGACCCTCTAATCCTCGGCGTTACCCAGCGCTCTGCATGGCTTTTCCCGCCGCTGCTCCTACGCGTGAATTGCGAGCGTGAGCGTCCCTCCGACTCACACGCTCGGTCCTCGTCCGATCCGAGCGTGAGCGCGGCCCTTGCTGGGACGATCGCTCGGCGCGGAAAGCAGCAGCGCGCCCGAGTGGTGGCCCGTGCTGTCAGGCACAGGCCACCACTCGAACTGTCATCCGAGGCTCCTCTTCTTCATCTATGGCGATATAGCGATCCTGGCAGCCCAAGAGATCCGTCGTCGGCAGGCTGCTGCACGTGCGCGGAGGGTGATGATCGGGCGTGTGCGCTCTACGCGCAGCGGCGAGACCCTGTCGTCACGCGCACATCGGTTACCCCGGCCAAGCTGTGTTAGGGTGCCCTACTTCGGGTGCCCTAAGACCAAGAGGCAGGAGGCAGCACGTGAGCGCCACCATCGATCATCGCCAGCTCTATCGCCTGCCGTGGTCGCTGCCCGACAACGCCATCGCCTGGCTTGAGCCGACCAAGAAGTGCAACCTGGCGTGCCTGGGTTGCTACCGCGAGAACGACCCGCGGGGACACAAGACACTCGATGAGGTCCGTCACGATCTCGAGGTGTTCAAGCGCTTTCGGACCGTTGACGGAGTGTCGATAGCGGGCGGCGACCCGCTCGTGCATCCGGAGATCGTCGAGATCGTCCGAATGGTCGCGCAGGATGGCCTCAAGCCGATCGTCAACACCAACGGCCTGGCGCTCACCGAGGAGCTGCTCGGCGAGCTCAAGGGCGCCGGCCTGGCCGGCTTCACATTTCATATCGACTCCAAGCAGGGCCGCCCGCGCTGGAAGGATGCGGATGAGATCGAGCTGTGCGAGTTGCGCCAGCACTACGCCGAGATGGTGGCCGCGGCGGGAGGGATGGGCTGTTCGTTCAACGCGACGGTCTATGAGGACACGCTGCGCTACGTGCCCGACATCGTGCATTGGGCGCAGCGCAACATCGAGACGGTCCACACCGTCGTGTTCATCGCCTTCCGCGCGGGCGTCGTCGGCAACGACTTCGACCACTACGTGCAGGGAGAGCCGGTCGATTTCTCCACGATGCCCTACGCCACCACGGACCAGACTCCGCACGAGCTGCAATCGACCGACATCGTGGCCGAGATTCGCAAGCGCTTCCCCGACTTCGCTCCCGCCGCGTACCTCAACGGGACCGAGCGACCCGACACCTTAAAGTGGCTGCTCACAGGTCGCCTGGGCACGAAGGAGCGGATCTACGGCTACGTCGGAGCCCGCTCGATGGAGCTCGCGCAGACCTTCCACCACCTCGCGACAGGGAGGTATCTGGCATACACGGGGCCGCAGGCGCTGGGCCACGGCAGGGCGATGCTGCTGCTGTCTGCGCTCGACCCGCGGCTGCGAACGATCGCCCGCCGCTGGCTGGCGGCCGGCGGGCGCAGGCCCTCACGGCTGCTTGAGAGGCTCCGCTTCCAGTCGGTGATGATCATCCAGCCGGCGGACATCTACGAGGACGGACGGCAGAATATGTGCGACGGCTGCCCCGACATGACGGTGTGGAACGACCGCCTCGTCTGGTCGTGCAGACTGGAGGAGCCCGAGCGCTTCGGGGACTTCGTGCAGATGGTGCCCAAGAGTGGCTAGCTGGTATCGCGATTCCAGCCGGTCGAGGAACCCGGGACGAAAGGGCGATATGATGCGCGTCTCTTGCAGGGTGGCGAGGCCGCCGGGTGAGGCCGATGGCTAAGCTCGACGATGGCTCCATAGTCTGCGACGAAGGACGCGTCTGCAACAAGGAAGCCGTTGCCGATGACGAGGCCGCCGCGCTCTCGGTCGGCTGGATGCGTGATGTTGCGGTGCGGAACAACGTCGAGCACGTGCGCCACATCTGCCCCGACTGCCTCAGAGCCGCACAGATCGGGGCGCGATGAGAGAACATCGGACATGCCAGGCTCCTACCCAGCGCCTCTAGAGGCCGAAGCGCGAAGGGCTTTTCTGGGGCATCTACGCGACGCCGTCGCGTTGCTCAAAGGCAAGGCGACACCGCAGGAGCTCGACGAGTACAAGCGCTTGATCGTCAACCTCTCAGACAAGGTCGCCCGCGCGCACAGGGAGAGCGGTCGAGGCGAAAAGCCCGTCAGGGACACCGAGCGGGCGGCGACCGCCGCGATTGTGGAAGCCCTCGGGTAGGTTCAGGCGCAAGGAAGAGTGAACTCAGCGGCCGTCGAGACTGCCCCTCATCCCGTCTGACGCGACGCTCCCTTCGCTGCCGCTCTCCTACAAGCCGGTGAGCCCCGACGCTGGCCTGAGCCGCGCCTGTGGCGGGGAGTTGACAGTCTACGCACGCTGATCCCACCATGAACGAGACCTCCCTGACCTACAAGGCCTCCGCGGCTGCACGCAGGGGCAGTGCACGACTCTCTCGTGTGACGCGACGCCAGCTTGCGGCCTGGGCGGCAGCGATGGCGCTGCTCGGTTGGGCCCTGATGACCATCGGCGCGTTGGTGCGTGCGTCCGAATCCGGGCTTGGCTGTCCCGATTGGCCTGCGTGTCACGGCCAACTCGTCGCAGGTGGCCACCACGCCCTGGTCGAGGAGTTCCATCGCTGGGTCGCAACGGTGCTCGTCGTCGGTGTGGTCGGCTTGGCGCTGATGGTGTTCCGCGGCTACCGCCACGAGCGTGGGCTTACTCGCCCAGTGGCTTGGATGCTCGCGCTGCTCGCGCTCCAGGTTGTCCTCGGCGGCGTGACGGTGCTGCTCCGCAACGTCTCCTGGACGGTTGTCGCCCACTACGGCGCGGCAGCGCTGCTGGTGGCGTCGATCACGCTCGTCGCCGTACGACTCGCCTTCCCGACCGCTGAACCGGCGCCGCACGACTCGTTCTCACGACTGATCGGATGGTTCGTCGCGCTCAGCTTTGGCCTGCTGCTGGCAGGCTCGACCCTGTCGAACGCGGGTTCCGACAGCGCATGCGGTCATGGGTTCCCGCTCTGCAACGGATCCCTGTTCCCGTCCTTGGACCACCTGGTCGTCATCGCTCTCATCCACCGGGTCTGGGCAGGGGCGCTGCTCGTGCTCGCCCTGTGGGTGCTGTTCCGCAGCCTCCGCGATCGGGCGGGCGTGCCACCGATCAAGTGGGCGGCGGTGGCGGTGCTCATCATCTACATCGTCCAGGCAGTCCTCGGCTTCCTCATCGTTGGGGTGAGCGACAG
>JADGPP010000080.1 GCA_017882375.1 Solirubrobacteraceae bacterium
GCGCCGAGCAGCCAGCGCCAGCCGCTGATCTTGTCCTTGCGCAGGTCCTGCTCGAACACCAGCGAGCCTTCGCGCACCGAGAAGTCGGTCCCGAGCTGCTGCGGGACGCCGTTGAGATACACCTGGTAGGGCTCGCGCACCTCGCGCGGCAGCCTGATCTTCGATTTGCTCATGGCGAGCTGATTATGCACCCGGCGCGACGCGTACTCTGTGCGGCGTGAGCGAGATCGCCTACACCGTGCGCCGCTCCTCGCGCGCGCGGCGCGTGCGCGTCAACGTCCACGCCCACGCGGGCGTCGAGGTCGTGCTGCCCGCGCGTGCCCCCGAGCGGGCGGCCGCGACGGCCGTGCGCGAGCTGCGCCCGTGGATCGAGCGCCGCCTCGGCGAGGCCCAGCAAGCGCTCGCGCGCGTCGCCGCGCGCGCCGGCACGCTGCCGTATCTCGACGACTCGCTGGCGCTCGTCCCGCAGCCCAGCCGCACGCGCGTGCACCGCGACGGCGAGCGCCTGCTCGTGCCCGAGCAGGACCCCAGCGCGGCGATCGAGCGCTTCTACCGGCGCGCCGCGCGCGCGGAGATCGCCCCGCGCCTGGATCGCGCGGCGGCGCTCGCCGGCACCCCCTACCGCGAGCTGTCGATCCGCGCCCAGCGCACCCGCTGGGCGTCGTGCTCGGCCAACGGCAGCATGAGCTTCAACTGGCGGCTGCTGCTGGCGCCGGCGCGCGTGCTCGACTACGTCGTCTGGCACGAGGTCTGCCACCTGCAGGTCCTCGACCACTCGCCGCGCTACTGGTCGCTGCTGGAGCGCTCGTGGCCCGACTACCGCGAGGACCGCGAGTGGCTGCGCGTCAACGGCGCGACGCTCGTGCTCTGATCGCCGCGTCGAGAGGTTCGTGCGGTCCGTGAGCTAGCCGCCTACGCGCGCTGCCCCGACCGGCACGTAGTCGAATGACCGGTCATTCACCACTTGCGCGAGCCACCCGGCTTCATCCCGAGTGGCCCGCGCAGGCCGGCTATTTGATCCGCTGTGTGCAGTGCTTCTTGGCCAGCAGCTTGTTGCCTTCTGCCTTGCGCGCTTTGCTGGCGTGCGGGTTCCTTTTGAGGAACGACTTCTGCCACGACTGACACTGTGTCTTCGACCAGTGGGTCGACGTGGCTGCCATCGCCGGTGCGCCGACGCTACCGATACCGATTATCGCGGTGACGGCTGCTGCTGCGACTCGCATTGTCGGTCTCATCTGTCCTCCTTGTTAGGTGAAACAGTCATGAGTCACATTCTCTGAGTGTCAGCTAAACGTGTTGTGCGCATGAGCTAAGTGGGGGCTATTTGTTCCACGAGAGTTCACTCATGAGCGCGGTCGGCGATCCGCTCACCCGCGGCGCATCTCTCAGAACAAGGCGCGGCCGGCACTTCGCAGACGCGCCGGTGCTCGGCCGTCCATGCGGGGCGTAAGACGCCCGTCCTCTAGTCGCGACGGTCGATCGGCACGTAGTCGCGGTCGCGCTCACCCGTGTAGATCTGCCGTGGCCGCGCGATCTTCTGCTCTGAGTCTTCGACCATCTCCAGCCACTGCGCGATCCAGCCGCTGGTGCGCCCGATCGCGAACATCACGGGGAACATCGCGACGGGCAGGCCGAGCGCCTCGTAGATCAGGCCGGAGTAGAAGTCGACGTTGGGGTAGAGCTTGCGCGAGGTGAAGTAGTCGTCGTCGAGCGCGCGCTTCTCCAGCTCGGTGGCGACATCCAGCAGCGGGCTCTTGCCACGGACCTCGAACACGTCGTCGAGGTGTTTCTTGATGATCCGCGCGCGCGGATCGTAGTTCTTGTACACGCGGTGGCCGAAGCCCATCAGGCGCTCCTTGCCCTGCTTGACGCCCTCGAGGAAGTCCGGGATGTTCTCCACGCTGCCGATCCGCTCGAGCATCCGCAGGGCCGCCTCGTTGGCTCCGCCGTGCAGCGGCCCGTACAGCGCGGCGACGCCAGCGGCGACCGCCGAGTAGGGGTCGACCTGCGTCGAGCCGACCGAGCGCACGGCGCTCGTCGACGCGTTCTGTTCGTGGTCGGCGTGGAGGATGAACAGCACGTCCAGCGCGCGCGACAGACGCGGATCGGGCTCGTATTTGAGCTCGGTCATTTTGTACATCATCCCGAGGAAGTTGCCCGCGTAGTCGAGGTCGTTGTCCGGGTAGACGTAGGGCTGGCCCATGCTGTGGCGGAACGCGAACGCCGCCAGCGTGGGCATCTTCGCGAGCAGGCGGATGATCTGGATCGCCCGCACGCGCTCCTCGCGGATCTTGTTGGCGTCCGGGTAGAACGTCGACAGCGCGCCGACCGAGGCCACGAGCATGCCCATCGGGTTTGCGTCGTAGCGAAAGCCCTGTATGAAGTCCTTGACGTTCTCGTGCACGAACGTGTGGATCGTGATCTCGCCGACCCAGCCCGTCAGCTCGACCTGGGTGGGGAGCCTGCCGTTGATCAGCAGGTAGGCCACCTCCAGGTAGGTCGAGTGCTCGCACAGCTGCTCGATCGGGTAGCCGCGATGCTGCAGGATCCCCGCATCGCCGTCGATGTAGGTGATCGCGCTGCGACACGACGCCGTGTTCATGTACGCCGGGTCGTAGGACATCAGCCCGAATTCGTCAGGGTCGACCTTGATCTGGCGCAGGTCGGTCGCGCGCAGCGTGCCGTCGGTGACCGGCAGCTCGTAGCTGCGGCCGGTGCGGTTGTCGGTGACCGTCAGCGTGTCCGCCGCCGCCGCGTCGTTGCCCGAGGCCGCGCCGTCGCTGGCCGCCGCGTCCGAAGTCGCCGCCCCGCCGGCGACCTGGCCCTTCGCGTCCGCCTCGGTCTCGCTGTTCATCTGCTTCTCCTATCGACAGGTTCTGGAATCTCGCCGTCTCCGATTATGCGCCAACGTAGCCCCGGACCCGGCGGTCGGCCTGGCCGCTGGCACGACGATGCTCGTCCAGACGTCTCCGCGGCTCGGGACGCGCCTCAGCGGTGGGGCAGGCGCTTGTGCGAGGCAATCGTGCGAACGCGTCGCGGCGCCGGTGCCGGCGGCTCGCCGTGTGGACCGCGTCTCGGTGGCCGCGGCCGCCGCGGGCGCGGGTGATGCGGATGCAGCGCGCGAGCGCGCGGACCGATGCCGCCATCTTCTCCCGTCGCCGACTCCGGCGCCTCGCGCACCGCCCAGCGCACGAGCAAGAAGAGCGCGACGACCGGAATCTTCAGCAGGAACATCAGCCAGATGAACGTCCACGTGTCCACTTGTCTCGATCGTATACCCGGTCGAGGATCAGTACAACCCACGGTCGAGGATCAGTACAACCTACCGGTCGAGGATCAGTACAACCTACGCAGAGGGGTGGAGCTCGTCTTTTTGTGTTGCGATAGCCATCGTATCTACGGTGTATATACGATGGCTATCGCTAGGCGTGCGCGAGAACACCCGCCCCCCGTGCTCGCAGCCCGAGCGCCCATCGAGCCGATCAGCGCGAGCCGCTGAACTGCGTGATCGCGTGCAGCTCGTCCATGCGCGCGGCGATCTCCGGCTGCGTCAGGCGCTGCACGCGCTCGGTGCCGAACTCCTCGACGTTGAACGACGCGAGCACCGTCGCGTGGGCCATCGCGCGGCGCAGCAGTGCGTCGGAAAGGCCGTCCTGCAGGTTGGCGGCGATGAAGCCGACGAAGCCGCCGGCGAACGTGTCGCCGGCGCCGGTCGGGTCGATCACCGTCTCCAGCGGATACGCCGGCAGCGCGAAGAAGCCGTCCTGCGTCACCAGCGCCGCCCCGTACTCGCCCTGCTTGGCGATGATCACGCTCGGCCCGCGCCCGCCGCCGTCGGCCGGCTTCCACGCGAGAACCTCGCGGGCCGCGGAGATAAGGTTGGGCTTGCCGGTGAGCTGGCGCAGCTCGGCGTCGTTGAGCACGACGCAATCGACGTTCTCGATGGCGCTGACGAGCGAGTCGCGCGCGATGTCGATCCACAGGTTCATCGAGTCGAGCGCGACGAACTTCGCATCGGGCAGTTGCGCGCGCACCTCGCGCTGCAGGTCGGGCTGGATGTTCGCCAGGAACAGCACGTCGCTGGCGCGCGAGCTCGGCGACAGCTTCGGCGCAAAGCCCTCGAACACGCCGAGCTGCGTGTCGTGGGTCTCGCGTGAGTTCAGGTCCCAGCCGTACTCGCCGTGCCAGAAGAACGTCTTGCCGCCGGCGATGCGCTCGACGTCGACGATGTCGACACCGCGCCGGCGCATGACGTCGAGCTCTGGCTCGCCGAAGTCGTCGCCGACCGGGCCGACGACGCGCACCTCGTCGAAGAACGCCGCCGCCAGCGCGAAGTGCACGGCCGCGCCGCCGAGCATCCGCTCGCGCTCGCCGAACGGCGTCTTGACGGTGTCATAGGCGATCGATCCGACAACGGTGATTGACATGGGCGCGCACCTTAGAGCACGCTCGCCCCGGGCGCTCGCGGGGCCTCCGCTAGCCTCACCGCCGATGCGCGCGATTCAGATGACCGAGTTCGGCGGCCCGGAGGTGCTCACGCTGGCCGAGCTGCCACGGCCCGATCCGGGGCCCGGCGAGGTGCTGATCAGGGTGGCGCGCGCGGGGCTGAACTTCGCCGACACGCACACGCGCACGAACTCCTACGTGCGCAAGGCGACGCTGCCGCTGGTCCCCGGCGGCGAGGTGGCGGGCGTGCGCGAGGACACCGGCGAGCGCGTCGTCGCGCTGGTCGGCGACGGCGGCTACGCCGAGTATGCGATCGCGCCGCAGGAGCTCGTCTTTGCGATCCCCGACGAGCTCGACGACGGAGCGGCGCTGGCGATCGTCATCCAGGGGCTGACCGCGTGGCATCTGTACCGCACGGCCGCTCGCGTGGCCGGCGGCGAGAGCGTGGTCGTGCACTCTGGCGCCGGCGGCGTCGGCTCGCTGGCCGTGCAGCTCGGGCATTCGCTGGGCGCCGGGCGCGTGATCGCCTCGGCCTCCAGCGCCGACAAGCGCGCGCTCGCGCTGGAGCTCGGCGCCGACGTGGCGATCGACTCCTCGGCCGAGAACCTGCAGCAGCGGTTGCTGGACGCCAACGACGGGCGCGGCGTGGACGTCGTCTTCGACATGGCCGGCGGCGCCGTGTTCGACGCCTCCTACGCGGCGCTCGCGCATTTCGGGCGGATCGTCGTCTGCGGGATCGCCTCGCAAGAGCCCAACGAGGTGCGCACGGGCTCGCTGCTGCGCCACTCGCGCAGCGTGGTCGGCTTCTATCTGTTCCACTGCCTGGAGCGCCCGGCGCTCGTCGCCGACGCGCTGTCGGATCTGTTCGCGCGCGCCGTGCGCGGCGAGCTGCGTACGATCATCGGCGGCACGTACCCGCTGGAGCGCGCCGCCCAGGCGCACATCGACCTGCGCGAGCGGCGCACGACGGGCAAGCTGCTGCTCGACCCGGCGGCATGAGCGTGCCCACCGCCCGGCGCCGGCGCGCGATGCGTAAGCTGCAGTCCTCCTAGCAATGGCCATGTCCTTCGCCGATCTCGGTCTCTCCGAGTCCACACTGCAAGCGCTCGCCGACGTCGGCTACGAGTCGCCAAGTCCGATCCAGGAGCAGGCGATCCCGTCGCTGCTGGCGGGCAGCGACGTGATCGGCCAGGCGCAGACGGGAACCGGCAAGACGGCCGCGTTCGGGCTGCCGATCATGGAGTACATCGACTCCTCCGACCCGGAGGTGCAGGCGCTCGTGCTCACGCCGACGCGCGAGCTGTGCATCCAGGTCACGCAAGCCCTGCGCACCTACGGGGCGCACACCGGCATCGACGTCGTGGCGGTGTTCGGCGGCGCGCCGATTCGCTCCCAGCAGGCGCAGCTGCGCGCCGGCGGGCACGTCGTCGTCGGCACCGTCGGGCGCGTGCTCGACCTGATCTCGCGCCACTCGCTGGTGCTGCACGCGTGCCGCTTTCTCGTGCTCGACGAGGCCGACGAGATGCTCGACCTGGGCTTCTTGGAAGACGTCGAGAAGATCCTCTCGCTGACGCCGTCCAGCCGTCAGACGGCGCTGTTCTCGGCGACGATGCCGCCGCCGATCCGCAAACTCGCCGACCGCTACATGTACGACCCGGTGATCATCCAGGTCGAGGCGGCGACGCTGACGATCGACACCGTCGCGCAGTTCCAGCTGCCGGTCGACGCCAAGGACAAGGCGGACAAGCTCGTCGAAGTGCTGCGCTCGGAGGCGCCCGAGCAGGCGATCGTGTTCGTGCGCACGAAGATCCGCTGCGATCAGCTCTACCGCACGCTGCGCGACCGCGGCATGAACGTCAGGGCGCTGCACGGCGACATGTCCCAGGGCTCGCGCGACGGCGTCATGCTGGCGTTCAAGGGCGGGCGCGTGCCGATCCTCGTCGCCACCGACGTCGCCGCGCGCGGCCTGGACATCTCGACGGTCACCCACGTGATCAACTACGACGTGCCCACCTCGCCGGACACCTACGTGCACCGCATCGGACGCACCGGGCGCGTCGGGCGCTCGGGGCGGGCGATCACGTTCGTCGAGTCGCGCCAGAAGCGCGAGCTGGAGGCGATCGAACGCCACATCGGCACGGCGATCGCCACGTGGGAGAAGGGCGTCATCGCGGCGCCGACCCCCGTCAAGGAGCGCCCGCGCCGGCACTCCAAGCCGCAGATCTCGCGCCGCGACGAGCAGGAGCCCTACGTCAAGCTCGTGCTCGGCGGCGGCCGCGCGTCCGGCCTGCGCGTCGCCGACATCGTCTCCGCCGTCACCTCCTCGGCCGACCTCGACGGCGAGGCCGTGCGCGACGTGCTCGTGCTCGACCGCTTCTCCTTCCTGTCGGTGCCAGCCGGCGAGGCCGACCGCGTGATCGACTTGCTCAACGGCCGCGAGGTGCGCGGGCGAACGCTCAGCATGCAGCGCGTGGAGGCCTCCTAGCCGCAGCATCACGGCGCTCAGCGCCTGCCATCGCAAACAACCGCGAGACGCGCCGTCTCGCCGAGGAGCACACGAATGTCAACTGCCACGATGCAAACAACCGAAGGGCCGATCGTCTTCGAGCTGTTCGACGCCGACGCGCCGAAGACCGTCGAGAACTTCCGCAAGCTCGCCGCCGACGGCTTCTACGACGGCCTCACCTTCCACCGCGTGATCAAGGACTTCATGATCCAGGGCGGCTGTCCGCAGGGCACCGGCACCGGCGGTCCCGGCTACACCTTCGAGGACGAGTTCAACTCGCACAAGATCGTGCGCGGCGCGCTGGCGATGGCCAACGCCGGGCCGAACACCAACGGCTCGCAGTTCTTCATCGTCACCACCGACGCCGCGCCGTGGCTGGACGGCAAGCACACGGTCTTCGGGCAGGTCACCGACGGCCTCGACGTCGTCGACAAGCTCGAGGCCGCGCAGACCGACGGCAGCGACCGCCCGGTCGAGCCGATCGGCATCGCCTCGATCGAGCTGTCGCAGTAAGCGCAGGCCCGCATGCTCGACGGATCTCCGATCTGACGGCAGCAGCCGCATGCGGCTGCTGCTCGCGAGCGTGCATGCACGCTCGAGCCGGCGGCGCATGCGCCGCCGGCTCGACGGGCCGCATGCGGCCCGTCCAGGAGCCGCACATGTGCGGCTCCGAACCTCGCAAACTCGGAGTAGTCTGTTCGTTTGGAAGCGAGCACTAAGAGCGAGCGAACAGGGAGAGATCGATGGCGACCGTCGAGCAGGCCCAGATCGTCGAGCAAGCACCTCCGAGCGGGAACGCAAGCGCGCCCGCGGGCGAGGAGATCCAGGTCGAGAATCCGGCGACCGGCGAGATCGTCGCCACCGTCCCCGACCTCAGCGCCGAGGCGGTCGCGGCGATGGCTCAGCGCGCCCGCGCCGCGCAGCCCGGGTGGGAGGCATACGGCTTCGATGGACGCGCGCGCGTGATGCTGCGCGCGCAGAAGTGGTTGATGGACAGCTCAGAGCAGGTCATCGCGACGATCATCTCCGAGACCGGCAAGACCTTCGAGGACGCCTCGCTGGCGGAGATCTCCTACGCCGGCAACGCGTTCGGCTTCTGGGCCACGCACGCGTCCGGGTACCTGGCCGACGAGCGCGTGAAGTCCGGACAGCTGCTGGTCAAGGGCAAGAAGCTGATCCTGCGCCACCGGCCGCTTGGGCTGATCGGCGTGATCGGGCCGTGGAACTACCCGCTGACGAACTCCTTCGGCGACTGCATCCCTGCGCTGATGGCCGGCAACAGCGTGATCCTCAAGCCCTCCGAGATCACCCCGCTGACCTCGCTGCTGCTGGCCGAAGGCCTGCGCGAGTGCGGCCTGCCGGAGGACGTCCTGCAGATCGCCACCGGCCGCGGCGAGACCGGCGCGGCGCTCGTCGAGGAGGTGGACATGATCATGTTCACGGGCTCCACGCGAACGGGCCGCAAGGTCGCCGAGGAGGCCGCACGGCGGCTGATCCCCGCGTCGCTGGAGCTCGGTGGAAAGGACCCGATGATCGTCCTCTCCGACGCCGACCTCGAGCGCGCGGCGAACTTCGCCACCTACTACTCGATGCAGAACGCCGGCCAGACGTGTATCTCGATCGAGCGCGCCTACGTCGAGGAGCCCGTCTATGACGAGTTCGTGGCGAAAGTCTCCGAGAAAGTGCGCGCGCTGCGCGTCGGCAAGCCCGAGGGCCCGGGCTCGGTGGAGGTGGGCGCGATCACCTTCCCGCCGCAGATGCAGACGATCAAGGACCACGTGGCCGACGCGGTCGACAAGGGCGCGCGCGTGCTCGCCGGCGGCCAGGAGCTCGCCGGTCCCGGACGCTTCTTCGAGCCGACGGTGCTGGTGGACGTCGACCACACGATGAAGTGCATGACCGAGGAGACCTTCGGGCCGACGCTGCCGATCATGAAGGTGCACGACGCCGATGAGGCCGTGAGGCTGGCCAACAGCTCACACTACGGGCTCGGCTCGTCGGTGTTCACGCGCGACACCGAGCGCGGCGAGGCGATCGCGCGACGGCTCGACGCGGGCGCTGCGAACGTCAACGACGCAATGATCAACTACACGGTGCTCGAGCTGCCGATGGGCGGCGCCAAGGCATCCGGGCTCGGCTCGCGTCACGGCGCCGGAGGAATCCGCAAGTACAGCTCCCAGCAGGCGATCGTCGTCACGCCACGGCTGGCGCTCAAGCGCGAACCGCACATGTACCCGTACAAGGCGCGCAACTCGCGAATGCTGGCCGGCGTGTTCAAGTTCCTGTACGGCCGCGGCAAGCGCGACTAACGCAGCGCGAGGCCGAGCAGGCGTTCCAGCTCGGGGATCGTCTGCTCGGCGCTGGTGTGGTGCACGGTCGCCATGCCCATCTCCTCGGCCGGGGCGAGGTTGAACGGCAGGTCGTCGACGTACACGCACAGCTCTGCCGCGACGCCGGCGCGCTCTGCGCCGAGCTCGTACATCCGCCGCGACGGCTTGCGCATGCGCTCTTCGCCGGAGATCACCACGCCGTCGAACAGCTCGTCGAACAGGTCGTGCGGGTAGCGGTGCACGCCCCACGAGTTCGACACCAGCGCCGTGCGTATCCCGCCTGCGCGCGCCCGGCGCACCGCCTCGACCATCGCCACGTCGGGCTGTACGCCCGCGAACAGGCCGTCGATCAGGCCGTCGGGCTCGACCCCGAGCAGCGGTCCGAGCTGGCGCTCGAACTCGTCCTCCTGCAGCTCGCCCTTCTCCAGCGCGATCAGCAGCTCGCGAAAGGCCGGATCGGAGCCGAAGCGTCCGCGCAGCGTCTGCGGGTCGATCTCCACTCGCAGGCAGTAGTCGCGAAAGGAGGAGAACAGGTCGCTCGTGAGCACTCCTCCCCAATCGATCAGCAGACCAGCACGCGCCGCGCCGTCCGGCTGCGGGTCGGCGGGCTCCTGAGCCGCTGTGTCCCGCTCAGCCGCCATACGCGACCGCCTCGGCTTGGCGCGCGAGCTCGAGCACGCCCTCGCCGAACGTCTTCAGGTACGGATCGTCGGTGGTCCCGGAGACGGCGCGCTTGTAGTTGCCCTCCATGAACACGACCGACTTCCACAGCGCCAGCGACGTGTACCAGCGCAGGTCGCGCATCGAGCGGCCCGTGCGCCGCTCGTAGGCGGCGATCAGCTCTTCGCGCGTGGGAAAGCCATCGCGGCGGGTGATGCCGCCAAGCGCCTCGCGCATGCCGCTCTTTGGATCGCCGCGCTCGGTCCACATCATGCACAGGTAGCCGATGTCGGCCAGGGGGTCGCCGATCGTCGCCATCTCCCAGTCGAGCACCGCCTCCAGGCGCGCGGGCGCGTCGGCGGCGTAGATCGTGTTGCCCAAGCGGAAGTCCCCGTGCACGATCGTCGCCGGACCCGACTGTGGCATGTTCTCGGCCAGCCACTTGCCGACCCGCTCCACTGTCGGTATCTCGCGCGTCTTGTTCAGCTCCCACAGACCCGTGAAGCGCCGCAGCTGGCGCTCCAGATAGCCCGTCGGCTTGCCAAAGCCCTCCAGGCCGGCCGCCTGCCAGTCGACTTCGTGGATCTCCGCCAGCGCCTCGATCAGCTCGTCGCTGATCCGGCGCCGCTGCACCGGGGTGTCCAGCGCCTCGGGGATGCTCGTGACGATCACCTCGCCGGGGATCCGCTCCATCACATAGAAGGGACAGCCGATCGTCTCCGGGTCGTCGCACACGGCGAGCACCGGGGGCACGCGCGCAGGCGTATCGGCCAGCGCGCGCAGCAGGCGCGCCTCGCGCAGCACGTCGTGCGCGCTCGGCGGCAGCGGCGGGCGCGGAGGGCGGCGCAGGACCATCTCCGCGTCGCCCCGGTGGATCAGGTAGGTGACGTTGGAGTGGCCCTCGCCGATCGGGCTGGCCTCGATCTCGCCCTCGCCCAGCCCGTGGCGATCGAGAAAGGCCCTCAACGGCTCCAGCACCAACAGCGGCGGGCGGCTGTTCTCCCGCGCCTGCTCTGCCGTCTGGACGATGTCGTCCGGTGCGATGGCTGTACTCACAGGCCCAACGCTACACGGCACCCTGTCGAAAAGACCGCAACCTTCTCCGCTCTGGAGTGTCTCAAGCGACCATGTCCCAAATCCGCAAGCTCCTCCTCACGCTGCTCATCTGCGGCCTCGCCGCATCCGCCCTGGCTGCGCCGGCGGCGCTCGCCTCGCACTCCCAGGCGACCTACTTCGAGGGCTCGCAAGACCTGCTCAACGCCAAGACGCGCCCGCACGCGCTAGCGCAGATGCGGGCGCTCGGCGTCAAAGCGCTGCGCGTCGAGCTCAACTGGTACGACGTCGCTCCGAGTCCCGGCAGCGCCAGCAAGCCGGCCTTCGAAGCGACCAACCCCGGGCTGTACGCGTGGGGCGAATACGACAAGCTGATCACCGAAGCTCAGCAGCTGAAATGGAAAGTGCTGCTGACGGTCACCTCGCCGGTGCCGCGCTGGGCGACATCGAACAAGAAAGCGCCGTACGTCACAAAACCCGACCCGAAGGACTTCCAGGAATTCATGACCGCCGTGGGCCTCCACTTCGCCACGCAGGTCTCGCTCTACTCGATCTGGAACGAGCCCAACCACCCGGCGTTTCTGCTGCCGCAGTGGAACACCAACGGCACGCCCGCCTCACCGCGTATCTACCGCGCCCTCTACCAGGCCGGCTATGCGGGTCTGCAGGCGGCCGGCCAGGCCAAACCGAACCTGCTGCTCGGCGAGACCGCCCCGACGGGCTACACCAAGGTCAACTACAAGCGCGAAAAATCGCGCGCACTGCTGCACGACGTCGCGCCGCTTGCGTTCCTGCAGGGAGCGCTGTGCCTGAACGCCCAGTACAAGAAATCAGGCTCGTGCACGCCGCTGACGGCGATCGGCTACGCCCACCACGCTTACACGACCGCCGCCGGCCCGCTGTACAAGCCGCCGGAAAAGGACAACGTGACGATCGGCGTGCTGTCGCGCCTGAGTCGCGCCCTCGACCTGGCCGCCGGCGCGCACGCCGTCACGTCGAGCCTGCCGATCTACCTGACCGAGTTCGGCGTGCAGAGCAAGCCGAACAGGTTCCTCGGCGTGTCCGTCGCCCAGCAGGCCGAATTCGACGCGATCGCCGAGAAGATCGCTTGGAGCAACGCGCGCGTCGCGGCGTTCTCGCAGTACCTGCTCGTCGACGACCCGCTCGGCGGCAAGCCCGGCTCCAGCGTCAACGGCGGCACGATCGGCTTCCAGACCGGCCTGGAGTACCTCGGCGGCAAGCTCAAGCCGCTGTACTTCGGCTGGCCCGTGCCGCTGACCGTGTCAAAGAGCGGCCACGGCTTCTCGCTGTGGGGCCTGGTGCGTCCGACGACCGGCGCCACCAAGGTGACCGTGCTCGTCCAGCGCAAGGGCTCGGGCAAGTACAAGACGCTGAAGACGCTCTCCACGGACAGCCTCGGCTACTGGACGCTGCACTCCTCCACGCAGGGCGCCCACTGGCGCGTGCGCTGGGTCAGCCCGGCCCACGTCAAGTACGAAGGCCCGGCGATCGGCGCCCGCTAGGACGCCGCTGGCCGGCGCTGGTCGATCGGTGAGCGCATCTTGGTCACCGATCGGTCGGCGTCCTCGGGTCGCCCGGCGCGATATGCCCAACGGGCGACCCCGGCTCGGTGGCATCATTGGCGGTGTTCTACGGAGCAAGATGCGGCTTGACGCGGATGGCCTCGAGCCAGGCCCGATCTAGCTTGAGTGCATGGTTTCCGGAGGTTCCGCTGCTCGCGCGCGAGCAGTGAATATGAATCCGCAGCCTTGGCGCTGGAGTCATCCGCGGGTGCTTGTCGAGCACCCCGACGAGGCGGCCGGCCTTGCGATCGCCTCCGGCTTGCGCTTCGCCGGTTACGCGGTCGGCGTCTGTCCCGGCCCCCGGGGACACGGGCAGTGTCCGCTGACCGGGCCCGCGGGGTGCGCCCCAGCTCACGACGCCGATCTCGTCGTTTGCTCCCTTGGCTACGAGCACGAGGTGGCCCGAGAGGTCTTGCGCGAACTGCGCACGCGTTACCCCGACACGCCTCTACTGGTCGAGGTGCCGTCGGACATAGACGCGGACCTGCGAGAGCTCTTAAACGGCTGCCACCGGTTGCCAGCACCTGCGACCCCCGAGCAGATCGTGGCCGCCGTGCAGAGCCTGTCCGGGCATGCCGCCGAAGAGGGCCCCGCCGGTGCGTAGCCCCTTTCACAGCGAGCAGGAGGCCTTCCACTTTGTCCTGCTGCTGATACTCGCCCTGGTCCCAATCGTGCTCGCCGCCGCGCTCGGCCCGACGTGGCTCGCTCTCGTTGTGCTCGCGGTCATACTCGGCGCTCTCGCTGTGCGCGTGGCGCAGCTGCGCATGCGCAAGCTCCGCGGCCTCGAGCTGCCGGTGAAGATGGCCCCCCCGCACCTCGGCTCAGCGGCGGAGCGCCGCGTCCTCGTCGTCGCCAACGACACGCTCGGCGAGGAGGCGCTCCTCAGCGAGGTCGAGAGGCTGGCCTGCGGGCCTGCTACGCACGTGCTCCTACTCGTGCCCGCGCTCATCCCCCCTGGAGCCCGCTTGACCGGCGCGGTCGACAGTCTCTTAGACCAGGCGCGCGCCCGCCTGAAGACAGCCCTCAACCGCGTCGGCCACGAGCACGTCGTTGCTGGCGAGACCTCAGAGGCAGACCCCCTCGAAGCCATCGAGGACACGTTCGCCACCTTCGCACCGGATGAAGTCATCGTCGCCACTGGCTGGGAGCAGGCCGCGAGCGGGCTCGAGCCGCGGCTCGCGGGTCTCGTGCGTGAGCGGTTCGCCGTGCCCGTTCGTCATCTCGTCTTCGAGCCCGGCTCCGCCGCGCAGGAGCCCGACAGGGACACCGAGGTGAGATATCGGCACGAATTCGGTGAAGCAGCCGCCCGGAGGTTCGGGCTGAAGGCACTCGCGGGTGCTGGGATCCTGGCCGTAGTGCTGATGTCAACGATCGCGCTGGTGCGGAGCAGCGAAAAAAAGGAAGCACGCGCGGCGGCCCAGTCCGCTGCGCAGTTCGCCGCGCTACCGCCGGTGGCAAAGATGGTAGCCCTGTCGGTCATCCCGGGATACAAGCCCGGTCCGGAAGGCGAAAAGCACGATGCCTTCACCACGACCGAATTCGCCGTCCAGGCGGGCCGGCCCCAAGAGCTGAGGATTGACAACACCGATGACGTGCGTCACAGCATCACGTCGCCGGAAGCGGGCGTCAACATCGTTGTGATGCCCGGCACTCACACCTACACGCTGCGCGTAACGCACCCGGGAAGCTTTCGCTGGTTTTGCGCCTTCCCATGCGACGAATGGGCGATGCAGCACCCGGGTTACATGGCCGGTTACATCACTGTCAGCTAGTGGTTGCCCGCCAAGGGCGGAGCCGCTGGGCGTCTAG
>JADGPP010000081.1 GCA_017882375.1 Solirubrobacteraceae bacterium
CTGCGCGAGCGCCCTGCGCTGTGGGGCCGCACGCCGGTCCTCTTCTACGGCTTCGACGACCTCGCGCGCCTGCAGCTCGACGCGATCGAGACGCTCGGCCGGGTCGTCGACGCGCCGGTCACCGTGTCGCTCGCCTACGAGCCCGGCCGCTCGGCCTTCGCCGGGCGCGCCGCGACCTTCCAGGCGCTGGCTCCGCTGGCCGGCGAGCATCGCCAGCTGCGCCCCCGCGCCGAGCACTACGCGCCGCAGGCGCGCACCGCGCTCAGCCATCTCGAGCGCTCGCTGTTCGAGCCCGGCGCCGCGCGCGTCGGCTCAGGCTCGGCCGTGCGCCTGCTGGAGGGCGGCGGCGAGCGCGCCGAGCTGGAGCTCGTGGCTTGCGAGATCGCGCTGCTGCTGGCGCAGGGCATGGCCGCCGAGGACGTCGCCGTGCTCGTGCGCCCGGCGGGCACGGCGATGGAGCTGCTCGAGGAGGTCTTCGCCGACGCCGGCATCCCCTTCACGCTGCAGCGACGCCGGCCGTTCGCCGATGCGGCGGTCGGCAGCGCTCTGACCGGGCTGCTGCGCTGCGTCGCCGCGCGCAGCGGCGAGCCGGCCGGTGAGCTGGGCGATCTGCTGGCGTGGCTGCGCGCGCCCGGGCTGCTGGAGGTTCCCGCGCTCGCCGACTCGCTGGAGCTGCGCGCGCGACGCGCCGGAGCGTTGAGCGCCGAGCGCGCGAGGTCGCTGTGGGAGGAGCTCCACTGGCCCCTGGAGACGATCGACCACCTGCACGAGGCCCAGCAACGCAGCCCGGCGGCGCTGCTCGATCGCGCCTCGCGTGAGCTGTACCGGCTGTTCTGCGCTCCGCGGCGTTGCTCGGCCGAGCTGCTGGGGTCGGACGAGCTCGACGAGGCCGGCGCGCTGGCCGCCGGGCGGCGGGCTCTCGCGCAACTTCGCGAGCTCGCGCAGCTGGCCCCGGAGCTCGCGCCGGCGACGGCGGGCGAGCTGGCCGAGGTGCTGGCGGGCGTCGAGCTGTTCAGCGGCGAGGGTCCCGTCCCGGGTGCGGTCGCCGTGCTCGACCCGCTCGCACTGCGTGCGCGGCGCGTGCGTGCGCTGTTCGTCTGCGGCCTGCAGGAGGGCGTCTTCCCGGCGCGCGCGCGATCGCAGCCGCTGCTCGCCGAGGAGGAGCGCCGGCGCCTGGCCGAGGTGTCGGGACTGCGCCTCGGCGAGCAGGAGGATCTGTTGGCCGCCGAGCGCCACCTGCTCTATGCCGCGGTGTCGCGCCCGCAGGAGCAGCTGGTCCTCAGCTGGCACAGCTCCGACGACGACGGCCAGACCACGCCGCGCTCGCTGTTCGTCGACGATGTCTGCGACCTGTTCGAGCAGGGTCTGTTCGCCTCGCGCGGGCGCCGCGCATTGGGCGCCGTGGATGTGCCGGGCGCCGTCAACGAGCTCGCCCCGGCCACGCCGCCTGCGGACGCGGACATGGAGTCCGAGCGCTCCGAGCGCTCGTCCGAGCCGCTGCGCGACGAGCGTCTGCTTGCCGAGCTGACCGCGCGGCCGTGGTCGGCCTCGTCGCTTGAGAAATGGATCGGCTGCCCCGTCGGCTGGTTCGTGGAGCGCCTGCTGCGCCCGGAGGCGCTCGAGCCCGACCCCGAGCCGCTGGCGCGCGGGGCGCTCGCGCACGCCGCGCTGAAGGACGCGCTGGAGGCCCTGCGCAGCGAGACGGGCAGCGCGCGGCTGACGCACGCCAGCCTCGGCCGGGCGCGCGAACTGCTCGCCGATGCCCTGACGAACAACGAAGCCGGCCATCCGCTGTCGGTCGCGCCCGAGCGGCGCACGACGGTCCGCCGTCGCCTGCGGGCCGATCTCGAGCGCTACCTGACGCAAGCCGCCGAACGCGAGAGCGTGCTCGAGCCGAGCGAGCTGGAGCTCGGCTTCGGCTTCGGCGAGGGCGACGAACGCGGCGAGGCGAGCGAGCTGCCGGCGTTCGAGCTGGGCGGGGGGGTCAAGCTGCGCGGGCGCATCGACCGCATCGACGTCGGGGCGGGAGGCGAGGCGGTCGTCTACGACTACAAGGGCAAAGATCCTCCGGGGGCGTCGAAGTGGATCAGGGACGGCAAGCTGCAGGTGGCGCTGTACATGCGCGCCGCCGAGGATCTGCTTGGGCTGCAGACCGTCGGCGGCTTCTATCAGCCGCTTACCGGCAGCGACCTGCGCCCTCGCGGCGTGCTCGACGGCGACAGCGGCGTGGAGCTCGACTGCGTGTCGACGGACGTGCGCGAGCACGCCGAGCTGCGCGCGCTGCTCGACGAAGCCGTCGCCGCCGCGCTGGAGGTCGCCGCGCAGGCGGGTGACGGCCGGCTGCAGGCCCGGCCGGACACGTGCGCGTTCAGGGGCGGCTGCCAGTACCCGACGATCTGCCGGTGCGAGCGGTGAGCGCGCGGCGCGCGCAGGGCGCGCAGCTGGAGACGCTTCCGGGGATGGAGTCGGCGGGCGTGCTCGCGCTCGCCGACGGCGAGGTCAGAGCATTGACCGTCGAGCAGCGCGAGGCCGTCAGCAGGCGCTCGGAGTCGCTGCTCGTCTCCGCCGCCGCCGGCAGCGGCAAGACGTCGGTGCTCGTCGAGCGCTTCGTCGAGGCCGTTCGCGACGACGCGGTGGCGCCCGGGCGGATCCTCGCGATCACGTTCACCGAGCGCGCGGCGGGGGAGCTGCGCGAGCGTGTGCGCGATCGCCTGCTGGGGCTCGGCGACCGCCAGGCGGCACGCGACACCGAGGCCGCGTTCGTCGGCACCTTTCACGGCTTCTGTGCGCGGCTGCTGCGCGCCCATCCGCTCGCGGTCGGGCTCGATCCCGACTTCACGATCCTCGAGGAGGGGCTGGCCGGGCGGCTGCGCGAGCAGGCGTTCCAGACGTCCGTGCGCGAGCTGCTCGCCGTCGATCGCGGCGAGGCGGTCGACCTGCTCGCCGCCTACGGCGTCGATCGCGTGCGCTCGATGGTCGAGCAGGCCTACCTGGAGCTGCGCAGCCGCGGTCAGCGCCTGCCGCGACTGCCACTCGCAGGGCTCGCCGGCGACGCGAGCGAGCTCGACGCGGATGCCGCGGCGGCGTGCGTCCTGCTCGACGACCTGCTCGCGCGCTTCGGTGTGGCCTACGAACAGCTCAAGCGCGAGCGAGCGAGCGCCGACTTCGACGACCTCGAGCTGCTCGCGCAGCAGCTGCTGCACGAGCGCGAGCCCGTGCGCGCGGCCTGGTCGAGTCGCTTCGAGCTGCTGATGGTCGACGAGTTCCAGGACACCAATCCCCGGCAGCTGGCGATCCTGCGCGCGCTGGATCGCGGCAACCTGTTCACGGTCGGCGACGAGCTGCAGTCGATCTACGGCTTCCGGCACGCCGACGTCAGCCTCTTTCGCGAGCGGCGCAGCGAGCTTCGCCAGCAGGGCGCGAGCCTCTCGCTGACGCGCAACTTCCGCAGCCGCGAGGCGCTGCTGGACATCGTCAACGCGGTGTTCGGCGAGCGCTTCGCGGACTTCGCCGTGCTGCACGCCGGCGAGCGCGAGCCCGTCTCCGGCGCCGTCGCCGGCGCTCAGGATGCCCCGGCGACCGGCGGCGAGGGCGAGCCGGCGGTCGAGCTGCTGCTTACGAACGCCGACGGTTGGGAGGCGCGCCAGGAGCTGGCCGCAGAGGTCGCCGCCGGACTGCCGCCGGCGCCGCTGTGGCGCCAGGCGGAGGCGCGAATGCTCGCCCGGCGGGTCAGCGAGCTCGTGCGCGATGGGCTCGCCCGGCCGGGAGAAGTGGTCGTGCTGCTGCGCGCGTCGGGCGATCTGGAGGTGTTCGAGCGCGCGCTTCAGCTGTGCGGACTGCGCACGCTGGCGGCCGTCGGCGCCTTCTGGGGCCATCAGCAGATCGGCGACCTGATCTCCTACCTGCGCGCGCTGGCCAACCCGCTCGACGAGGAGGCGCTGTATGGCCTGCTCGCGTCGCCTCTGGGGGGCTGCTCGCGCGACTGCCTGGCGCTGCTCGCGCAGGCCGCACAGGGCGCCCGTCGCGGCGCCTGGGAGACGGCGCTGGCGGCGCTCGCCGCAGACGGCGAGCTCGCGGCGAGGCTCACTCCGGGTGATCGCGACGCGCTCGCACGCGTATGCGAGCTGCTGCGCAGCGAGCGCGCGGGCGCTCCGTTGCGGACGATCGCCACGCTGATCGAGCGCGCGATGCAGGCGACCGGCTATCGCGAGCACGTGCTGGCGCTGGAGTGGGGCGAGCGGCGTCTGGCAAACGTGCACAAGCTGCTGCGGCTCGCGCGCCGCTTCGAGGCTGGCGAAGGCCGCGACCTGCGTGCTTTCCTTGACCACGTCGACTACCTGGCGGGAACGGCGCGGATCGAGCCCGATGCACCCGTCGAGGGCGTGCAGCCCGACGCCGTGCGCCTGATGACCGTGCACGCGGCCAAGGGCCTGGAGTTCCCGGTCGTGTGCGTCGCGGACCTCGGCCGCCAGCCCAGCTCGAGGATGCCCGACCTGCTCGTCGACGGCGATCGTCTCGGCGTGCGCTTGATGCGCCTCGACGGCGCTGCGTCCAGCCCGGCGCTCGCCTACGTGCAGCTGTGCGCCGAGCGCCGCCAGCGCGAAGCCGAGGAGGAGGACAGGATCCTGTACGTCGCGATGACGCGCGCACGCGAGCGGCTCGTGCTCAGCGGCTCGGTCAACTTCGAGCGCTGGCCGCGGCCCAGCCCAGGCGCGGCGCCGATCTCCTGGCTGGTTCCGGCGCTGGCGGAGGATCTGCCACAGCTGGCAGCGGCCGGTGCGGGCCCGCTGTGCGATCTCGCGGTCGGCATCGGCGGCTTGGCGACCGTGCACTGTCGGTTCAACTCGCCCGCGGCGCCATTCCCGCCCGGCTCGTCCGCGCCCGCCGACGCGACGGCGCCGGACGCGCGCGAGCGCCTGGTCGCGCGCGAGCGCCCGGACACGCCGGGAATGCCGGAAATGCCTGATACAACGGTTGCGACGGACGCGCCCGCTGCGACGGCTGCGACGGCTGCGACGGCTGCGCGCAACGCCCAGCCGTCGCGCCTCGATCGCCTCCGCGAAGGGCCGGCTGTTGAGACGCAGCAGATGCAGACGCTCAGCTACAGCTCGCTCACCGAGCTCGAGCGCTGCGGCTATCGCTACTATCTCGAACGCGTGCTCGGCCTCGCCGAGGATCGGTCGGCTGCCACGGCGGTTTCCGCGCCGGCGGGTCTGGAGGCGCGGGCTCGCGGCACGCTCGTGCACCGCCTGATGGAGTTGCTGGACTTCTCCAGTCTGCGAGCGCCCGCGCCGCAGGATGTCGACGATGTCGCGCGCGAGCTCGGGCTGCACGTCGGTACCCAGGAGCGCGGTGAGCTGGCCGCGCTGATCGCGGCCGCGTGCCAGGCCGATCCGGCGGCGCGCGTGGCGGGCGCAGTCGCGGTGCGCCGCGAGCACCCGTTCGCGTTCTCGCTCGGTGCGCACGAGCCGCTGGTCACCGGGGTGATCGATCTCTTGGCGACCGAGCCCGACGGCTCGCGCCTGGTGCTCGACTACAAGAGCGACCGGGTCGGGCCGGATGCGGACCTGGCCGAGCTGGTCGAGCGCGAGTACGCGATCCAGCGGCTCTTGTATGCGCTCGCGGCCCTGCGCGAAGGCGCGGTGGCGGTGGAGATCGTCCACTGGTTCCTGCAGCGCGAGGAGTGGGTCACCGTCCGCTACGCCGCCGCGGATCGCCTGGTGCTCGAGGAGCAGCTGGCCCAGCGCATCGCGCGAGCGCGCGAGCGGCGCTTCGCCGTCAGCAGGCTGCCGCACCGCGGCCTGTGCCTGACCTGCCCGGGCCGCGCCGGGCTTTGCTCGTGGGGCGAGAGCGAGACGCTGCGCGAGCTGTCCGACGACGAGGATCCGGTCGCGCCGCAGGCCGGGGGAGCAGAGCCGCCGAGCCTGTGAAACCCGCCCTCTGAACGAGGCCAAAAGGCCGCAGGCGCGGGCCTTTCCAATCTCCGGGCGGCTGGTTTACAGCCCCCGTCCGCTGCTACGCTTTCTGGCTCAGCCTCAGGTGCCCGCCTGCCCGCGCCACGGGGGATGCACCGCCCCAAGGGAGCACTTCTATGAATTCGCACATCACGCAGCCGCCAAGGGCCGTCGGACTCTACGACCCCACCTATGAGCACGACGCCTGTGGCGTGGGCATGGTCGCGCGCCTGGACAACCAGCCCACGCACGAGGTGATCTCGCGGGCGATCACGGCGCTGGAGAACCTCGAGCATCGGGGCGCCAACGGCGCGGACCCACGTACGGGAGACGGCGCGGGGATCCTGATGCAGATGCCCGACGAGATGCTGCGCGCGGTCGTCGACTTCGACCTGCCGCCGCCAGGCGCCTATGGCGTGCTGATGTGCTTCCTGCCGACCGACGACGCGGCGCGCGCGAGCCTCGAGCAGCTGCTCGAGCAGACGGTCCAGAGCGAGGGTCAGCGCCTGCTCGGCTGGCGCGACGTGCCGGTCGAGCCCGAGCATGCCGGTGAGGTCGCGGGCGCCTGTCGCCCGGTGATCCGCCAGCTGTTCGTCGGCGCGGGTGCCGAGCAGGGCGGGGGCACCGCCGCCGAAGGCGGGGGCACCGCCGCCGAAGGCGGTGGTCAGGACGCTTTCGAGCGCAAGCTGTACGTGATCCGCCGGATCTGCGAGCTGACCGCGCAGCATCCCGGGCTGTACGTCGCCTCGAGCTCCTCGCGCACGCTCAACTACAAGGGGATGCTGATCAGCTACCAGCTGGCGGCGTTCTACCCGGACCTGCGCGACGAGCGCATCAAGAGCGCGCTCGCGCTCGTGCACTCGCGCTTCTCCACGAACACCTTTCCCAGCTGGGAGCTCGCGCATCCCTATCGCGTGATCTGCCACAACGGCGAGATCAACACGGTGCGCGGCAACGTCAACTGGATGCGCGCGCGAGAGAGCGAGCTGCGCAGCGAGCTGTTCGGCGACGACCTGGCGAAGATCCTTCCCGTCGTCAGCCCCGGCAACTCCGACTCGGCGACGTTCGACAACGTGCTCGAGCTGCTGATGCTCGGCGGCCGCTCGCTGCCGCACGCGGCGATGATGATGATTCCCGAGGCCTACCGCAACCGCGACGACCTGTCCGAGGACCTCAAGGGCTTCTACGCCTATCACTCGTGCTTGATGGAGCCGTGGGACGGGCCGGCTTCGGTGGCCTTCACCAACGGGCGGATCGTCGGTGCGACGCTCGACCGCAACGGCCTGCGGCCGGGGCGCTGGGTGGAGACGACCGATGGTCACGTGGTGCTCGGCTCGGAGATCGGCCTGCTCGACATCCCGCCCGAGCAGGTCCGCCGCCTCGGACGCCTGCAGCCCGGCAAGCTGTTCCTCGTCGATCTGGAGAGCGGGCGCATCGTCGAGGACGAGGAGGTCAAGCGCGGGGTCTCCACGCGCAAGCCCTACCGTGAGTGGTACGGGCGCAACGCGGTCCCCTTCTCCGAGCTCAAGAAGTCTGACCAGGTGACGATCTCCGACCAGCCGCTGCGCGCCCGTCAGCGCGCCTTCGGCTACTCCCAGGAGGACCTGCGCGTGCTGCTCACGCCGATGGCTCGCGACGGCGCCGAGCCGGTCGGCTCGATGGGCAACGACCTCTCGCTGGCCGTCCTCTCCGAGCAGGCGCCGCCGCTGTTCTCCTACTTCAAGCAGCTGTTCGCGCAGGTCACCAATCCGCCGATCGACCCGATCCGCGAGGAAATCGTGATGAGCCTCGCGACGAGCCTCGGCTCGGAGCTGAACCTGTTCGAAGAGACGCCCGAGCACGCGCACAAGCTCGTGCTCACCCAGCCGATCCTGCTCAACCGCGAGCTGGAGACGCTCAGGCACGTCGATCACGAGCTGTTCGCCGCGCGCACGATCAACACGACGTGGTCGCTCGAGCAGGGGCCGGCCGGGATGGCCGAGGCGCTGCAGCGGATCTGCCGCGAAGCCTCCGAAGCGATCGAGGAACGCGTCAACATCATCGTCCTCTCCGACCGGCTGATCGGACCCCGGCGAGTCCCGGTGCCTTCGTTGCTGAGCGTCGCCGCCGTCCACCATCACCTGGTACGCGAAGGCACGCGCCTGCGCGCGGGCATCATCCTGGAGTCCGGCGAGCCTCGCGAGGTGCACCACTTCGCCACGCTGATCGGCTACGGGGCGGTCGCGATCAACCCGTATCTGATGCTCGAGACGCTCGACGACATGGTGTTCAACCAGCGCGCCATCAAGCGCCCGGGGCCGGACGGCGGCGAGGAGGACATCGGCGCCGTGGAGGCCGCCGAGAACGTCGTCAAAGCGCTCGGCAAAGCACTGCTGAAGACGATCTCCAAGATGGGCATCTCGACGATCCACTCCTACTGCGGCGCGCAGATCTTCGAGGCCGTCGGGCTCGAGCACGGGTTGATCGAGAAGTACTTCACAGGCACCGCATCGCGGATCGGCGGCGTCGGCATCGACGTGCTGGCAGCCGAGGCGATGGAGCGCCATGCACGCGCCTACCCGGTGCCCCACGACGACCTGCTGCCGGTCGGCGGCGTGTACGCATGGCGGCGCGACGGCGAGCACCACATGTGGAACCCCGAGACGATCGCGCTCGTGCAGCACGCGGTGCGCGCGTCCAACGGCAACGTCGACGCGGCGCTGAAGGGCGACGCGGGGGCACTGGAGACGGTGCGCGACAGCGCGGCCTTCGAGAAGTACCGCGAGTACGCCCGGGCGATCAACGAGGACGCCGCGCGCAAGGCGACGCTGCGCGGCCTGCTGAAGATCGGCCCCGCCGACGGCGCGGCGGGGTCTCAGGCGATCCCGCTGGAGCAGGTCGAGCCGGCGAGCGAGATCGTCAAGCGCTTCTGCACGGGCGCGATGAGCCTGGGCTCGATCTCCCGCGAGGCGCACGAGACTCTGGCGATCGCGATGAACCGCCTCGGCGGGCGCTCGAACACGGGCGAGGGTGGCGAGGACCCATCGCGCTTCACACCCGACGCCAACGGCGATCGCCGCCGCTCGGCGATCAAGCAGGTCGCGTCGGGTCGTTTCGGCGTGACGATCCATTACCTCGTAAACGCCGACGAGCTGCAGATCAAGATGGCCCAGGGCGCCAAGCCCGGCGAGGGCGGCCAGCTGCCCGGGCACAAGGTCGACGCCTACATCGGCTCGATCCGTCACACGACCCCGGGCGTGGGCCTGATCTCGCCGCCGCCGCACCACGACATCTACTCGATCGAGGACCTCAAGCAGCTGATCTACGACCTGCGCTGCGCCAACCCCGAGGCCGAGGTGTCGGTCAAGCTCGTGTCCGAGGTCGGCGTGGGAACCGTCGCCGCCGGCGTCTCCAAGGCGAACGCCGACCGCGTGCTGATCGCCGGCCACGACGGCGGCACGGGCGCCTCGCCGCTGTCCTCGATCCAGTCGGCGGGCATCCCGTGGGAGATCGGTCTGGCCGAGACGCAGCAGACGCTGCTGCACAACAACCTGCGCTCGCGCATCAAGGTGCAGACCGACGGCCAGCTGAAGACGGGGCGTGACGTGGTGATCGCGGCGATGCTCGGCGCCGACGAGATGGGCTTCTCGACCGGCCCGCTGATCGCGACCGGCTGCATCATGATGCGTGCCTGTCACCTGAACACCTGCCCGGTGGGCATCGCCACCCAGGACCCCGAGCTGCGCAAGCGCTTCCAGGGCACGCCCGAGCATGTCGTCAACTTCTTCTTCTTCATCGCCGAGGAGGTCCGCGAGATCCTCGCGGCGCTCGGCCTGCGCACGCTTGACGAGGCGATCGGCCGGGTCGACCTGCTGTCGGTGCGCGAGGCGATCGACCACTGGAAGGCGCGCGGCGTCGACCTCACGCACATCCTCGCGCACGTCGAGCTGCCCGAGGGCGCGCCGCGCCACCGTGTCGAGCCGCCGCCGCCGGTGCTCGAGGACGCGCTGGACTGGGAGCTCGTCGAGCGCGCCGAGCCCGCGCTGCGTCAGCGCAGCGGCCGATCGGTCGGCGAGGGCCGGGTCACGCTGCAGATGCCGGTCCGCAACCGCAATCGCTGCGTCGGCGGCATCCTCTCCAGTCACATCGCGCGCCGGCACGGGGCCGAGGGGCTGCCCGAGGACTCGATCGTCGTCGACTTCGAGGGCTCGGCCGGGCAGAGCTTCGGCGGCTGGCTGGCTCCGGGTGTGAGGTTCACTCTGCACGGCGACGCCAACGACTACGCCGGCAAGGGGCTGTCAGGCGGAGTGATCGCCGTCCGCCCGCGGCAGGGCATGGGCGCGGACTTCCGCGCCGAGCAGAACGTGATCGTCGGCAACACGGTGCTCTACGGGGCCACGCGCGGGCGAGCCTTCTTCCGCGGTCTCGCCGGCGAGCGCTTCGCCGTGCGCAACTCGGGCGCCGCCACGGTCGTCGAGGGCGTCGGCGACCACTGCTGTGAGTACATGACCGGCGGCCTGGTCGTCGTGCTCGGCCCGACAGGGCGCAACTTCGCGGCGGGAATGAGCGGCGGGATCGCCTACGTGCTCGACGAGCACGGGGAATTTGCCGACCGCTGCAACATGGGAGGGGTCGGCTTGGAAGCTCCCTCGGCGGAGGACACGAGCGAGCTGCGCGCGCTGATCGAGGAGCACGGTCAGCGCACCGGCTCGCCGGTCGCCGAGCGCGTGCTCGCGGGCTTTGACGACCTGCTCGCCAAAGGCGCGTTCGTCAAGGTCATGCCGCACGACTACAAGCGAGTTCTGACCGAACAGGCCGAGGAACAGGTTGCGGTGCCGGCCTGATGGGCAAGCTCGGCGGCTTTCTGCAGATCGAGCGCCACGGCATCCCACAGCGGGACCCGGTCGAGCGCACGCACGACTACCGCGAGTTCCTGATCACGCGGCCGCTGGCAGAGCTGCGCGACCAGGGCGCCCGCTGCATGGACTGCGGCGTGCCGTTCTGCCACAACGGCTGCCCGCTGGGCAACCTGATCCCCGACTGGAACGACCTCGTCTACCACGACCGCTGGCAGGACGCGATCGAGCAGCTGCACGCGACCAACAACTTCCCCGAGTTCACCGGCCGCCTGTGCCCGGCGCCGTGCGAGGCCGCCTGCGTGCTGGAGATCCGCGAGGGCGACGCGGTGACGATCAAACAGATCGAGAACTCGATCATCAACCGTGCCTGGGAGGAGGGTTGGGTCAAGCCCAAGCCGCCGCGCTCGGAGACCGGGCAGACGGTCGCGGTCGTCGGCTCGGGTCCGGCCGGGATGGCGGCCGCCCAGCAGCTGCGACGGGCCGGCCACAGCGTCACGCTGTTCGAGCGCGACGAGTCGATCGGCGGGCTCGTGCGCTTCGGCGTGCCCGACTTCAAGATCGAGAAGACGGTCGTGCAGCGGCGCGTCGAGCAGCTCGTCGCCGAGGGCGTTGAGCTTCGCTGCGGCGTCGACGTCGGCCGCGACGTCAGCGTGCAGGAGCTGCGCGGGCGCTTCGACGCGGTCGTCCTGGCGACGGGCTCGCGCGTGCCGCGCGACCTGCCGGTCCCCGGACGCGAGCTCGACGGCGTGCACTTCGCGATGGAGTACCTCTACCAGCGCAATCGCTGGGTTGCACGCGAGCTCGGCCCGGAGCCGACCACCGCCCAGCCGGCCGCCGAGCGCACGATCAGCGCCAAGGACCTCGACGTCGTGGTGATCGGTGGCGGCGACACCGGAGCCGACTGCGTCGGCAACGCGCTGCGCGAGGGCGCGCGCTCGATCACGCAGCTTGAGCTTCTGCCCGAGCCGCCGCCACGGCGCCCGGACGACCGCACCCCGTGGCCGCAGTGGCCGCTGAAGTACCGCCTCAGCTACGCGATGGAGGAGGCCAAGCAGGTCGACGCGGGCGAGCAGGACTACTCGGTCGTCACGACGCGCTTCTCCGGCGACGCCGACGGAAAGCTCGCCGCCCTGCACATCGCCCAAGCCGAGCCGGCGCCGCCGTTCGGCCCGGTCCCCGGCACCGAGCGTGAGCTCAAGGCTCAACTGGTGCTGCTGGCGATGGGCTTTCTGCATCCCGAGCGGGAGCTGCTCGACGGGCTCGGCGTGGAGAAGGACCCGCGCGGCAACGTCAAGACCGCCACGCCGTACACCAGCTCAGTCGATGGCGTGTTCGCGGCCGGCGACGCGCGCCGCGGCCAGTCGCTGATCGTCTGGGCGATCAACGAGGGGCGCCAATGTGCGCGCATGGTCGATCGCTATCTCGCCGGTCAGCGCAACGGGGGCAGCGACCCCGCTGGCCTGGCCTCGCACGACGAGGGCCTCGCCGGGCACGCGGACGCCGACCGCGGGCCGGAGGGTCCGCCGCAGCACGTCGGACCCGGAATACCGGCAGAGGACTGAGTTGGCGCCGACGCGCGCCAATGGCCTTCAGCCACCTCTGCGATGCCTACATTCTGCCGCCACAACCGCTTCATAGAGCGCTGCCCGATCTGTAGCAAGACGCTGCCCGGCGACCCGCCCGGCGGTCGGTCTTCCGCTGGCGCGGCGCGACGCAAGACCGCATCCGGCGCGCGTACGAGCACGCGCCGTGGCGCCGGCTTGCGCGTGCACCACCAGCAGCGTGCTGTCGAGGACGGCTACGGCTCGCCGCTGCTGCCCGGCCTGCGCGCCTCCGCCGACGCGGCGCGCCTCGCCGAGGAGATCGCATTCTCCGCCGGGCGCCTGCTCGTGCTGCAGGGAAGGCGTCCAGAGATGCAGCCGCCGGACCTCTACGAGCAGGTGCGCGCGCAGGTCGCAGACGACCTCGAGCAGGCGACGTGGACGTGCTTCTTGATCGCCTACCTGTGCCCGCTGCAGGGACCCGAGCCGTTCGCCGGCATACGCCAGGCCCTGGCGGTCCAGCGCGGGGCGCTTGCGGATCTCTCCGACGTCGCGCTCGGGCCGCGAACCTCGCACGACCCGGCGCGAGGAGCGCGCACGCTCGACGCCTACCGCCAGTGGGTCGGCCAGGCAGGCTCCCAGGCGCTCGCCTTCTGCGGCGACGCGAGCTGGAGCCGGCCGCGGCGCTTTGAGCGGCTGTTCGAGCGAATCGCCCTGCCTGGCCTCACGCGCGCCGCGCGCTACGAGTTGCTGGTGTTGCTCGGTGCGCTGGGCGCGTATGAGCTTCAGGCCGACTCGCCGCACTTCTCGGCGGCGCGCGCGGGGGGCGCCGAGGATCCGGCGACGCTCGCCGCCAAGCGCGTGTTCGCGATTGGCGATGCGCTGCTGCTGGACCGCCGTGGCGCAGCGCTCGCCGAGGCGATCGCGGTGCCCGTCGGATCCCTGGAGCTGGCGCTGGCAAACTGGGGGACGGGCGAGCGCGCCACGCTCGGATTCCCGGCGGACGCGTCTGACAGCGAGACGCTCGAGCGCGCTCGCGACGCCCTCGGGCTCTGATCGGCGGGCTCAGCCGGGCGCGAAGCCGGCTGGACCGCAGCACCTCTCGGCGCCTACGGGCAAGCCGCGAAAGTGTCGTCCTCACCGGTGCCTACAGTCCACCGTGTCAGTTTGCAATCGCCCCAGGAGTCGCGATGCCACTTTGCTTCATCGAGCCACAGGACGCAATCCGAGTGATCGCCGAGTCGGTCGGGCGCGAGGCGCGCCGCCAACTGGTCGGCGAGGTCGTGCGCGCATGGGTGGACGACATCCCCGAGCCGGAGCTGTCGGTACACTACGCCAAGGCGATCGCCGATCTCGACGAGGACGACCTGCATCTGCTCGCCGCCTGGCACGCCTCGCTGGAGGTCGGCCAGCCGATACCGAACACCGACTTTCTCGTCGGCGTGTTCCCGAGCCTCGGCGAGAACCGTCGTGAGGCGTTGAAGATCGCAGCGGGCTTCCGCGGCGAGGAAGCCTTCCAGGCGGGGGTCTCAGAGGAGCAGGCGCTCGATACGGTGCTGCCGCGGCTGTCGCGCGACAGGGCGATCGAGCTGGCCAATGAGTGCATTCAGCTGTATATGTGGGACCGCCTAGGCTGCGACAACTAGGAGCCCGTATGGCGGCGCGAGGCTGCGTCCTCGGTCGCTCGCGTACGTAGTACGCCACGCTCTCTGCGTCCTTGCCTCGCTTGCCCTACGGGCTCCTGGAGGCTTGATGCGGGCTCATCGCCCGGCATGGCGCACTGCCCGCGGCACGCAGCGTGAGCTGAGTGTGTGCAAGACGCTAGCGATAGCCATAGTAGTTACGCAGCGGTCGGCTGAGTGTGTACATATAACGCCAGCGATAGCCATAGTAGTTACGCAGCGCGGGCTGAGTGTGTGCAGATAGCGCTGGCGATAGCCATAGTATTTACATCGTATATACGATTGCTATCGCAGTTCGCGTAAAGAGGACACAGCCCACTGTCCCTCTGGC
>JADGPP010000140.1 GCA_017882375.1 Solirubrobacteraceae bacterium
GCGCACAACCAAACGCCTCGTCACCCAACTCGAAGCACTCGGACACACCGTCACGCTGCAGGAGGCGGTGGCAGCCTGAGCTTTATTTTCCTGTCAGTGGCGACCGGCAAGACGCCGATGGCACATGCGATCCCGATAGCTCCAGCGCGATTCATAGCGCGCGAATCGTAGACGAGCAGAGTCCGAGCAGGCAGACACGTTCCGATCCTGTCCGCCACATGTGCAGCCCTGGAGCAACTCAACCTGCCGCTGCCCAAAGTGCGCGACCGCCCACGTCGATTGACTGCTGTGCGGGCGAGTCGGGTGAACATCGCGGGACAGCTTCTCGGCCTGATGCTGGCTACCGGTCTCGCCGGCTGCGGCAAGGCCGACCCTGGCACCGAGGATGCCCAGTCGGGACTGCCCCTCCTCAACGCCATGCATGGGGCGGCCTACCGTGTGAAGTCAGAATCGATGGCGCCGACGTACACCCTTGACACCATCGTGGCGTACGAAAAGCGGGCTTTCGCCGTCGGCGACGTCGTCGTGTTCCATCCCCCTGAAGGCGCCGAACAGGAGAAGTGCGGACCCCTGCCGCACCTGATCCCCCGGGGCGTGCCCTCTGTGAACGCGCCGTGGCGAGGCCAGCTCGCTACAGGTTCATCAAGCGGATCGTCGCCGGACCGGGCGATGCGATCTACGTACGCGAAGGTCACGTCCACCGCAGGCCGCGAGGGACTGGTGCGTTCAGGCGAGAGCCCGACCCCTATGTCCGGCAGTGCGGTCACGATCTCGAGTGCAACCACCTCCGCCCGATCACCGTGCCGGCCGGCCATCGGTACATGCTGGGCGACAACCGCGGCCTCTCGGACGACAGTCGTATGTGGGGCCCGGTGCCATCGAGCTGGATTTTGGGTGTTGTCGTAACCCCGGCAGGCGCGCCAAACGGCCGTGACGACGCACTACCGTGACAAGAGCCTGACAAAAGTCGCCTCGCAAGATGCGTCCGATGCGTCCCGAGGGGCTCGCAAATTGGACGATTCGGACGCTGGCGGACCCACCAACGACGGGTGGATCGGGTTGAGGACCTTGTCCTGTGTAAACAGGGTGGTGGTTCGAGTCCACTCGGGCGCATTTTGGCTTATTAGAGCGGTTTCCCGCCTACACGACCGACGCTGTGGGTGCATGCCGACGCGGCGCAACACGCACATGTAGAGTCGCGCGCCGACGGCAACCCGCCGAACGGAGGCGCGCACCATGGTCATCCTGCACGCAACTGCCCCCATCAAGCCGGAGGCGCGCGAGCAGTGGTTCGCAATCCTTGATGCCGTAACGCCTCCATCGCGCGCCGAGGACGCGTGCCAGAGCTACGCCATCTACGAGGCTGTCGAGACACCCAACACGTTCATCTTCGTCGAGGAATGGGCAAGCCTCGATGGTCTGTACGCCCATTTCCACACGCCACACTTCACCGAGTTCTTCGCAGCGCTCGGAGAGGTGATCGCCGGGCCGCCTGCGGGGACCGTCTCCGAGGTGTCCTCAACGAAAACGCTCGACGAAGCCTTTGCGGCTGCCGGCATCGGCGGGTAAGGCCCTCCGACCCGGGTCACGGCTGCCCACCCAAGAGCCAGCAACCTCTGGCGCAGCGTGCGATCTGGCTTGGAGAGCAGCATCTGAACGAGCGCCTCGACCTTCGCTTGACAGTTTGAACGTCGTCCACTTAGGCGCATTCTTCAGGGAAGAAAGTCGTCTGACTCAAACCACTTGCGACGGGGCGGCAGGATCGAGCGCAGTCCAGCCTGATCGCCTCGCAACCTGAGAGGGGTGCTGGATCGAGAGCATTCGCGCGGCTGCTTCGCGCCGGATGCGAGAGCGAGCCAGGAGCCTATGAGACGCCTGGGTTTTCGAAGCGAGAGCCTGCGGCTTGAGCCCAGAGCCGCCCGCTTCCCACGAAGCGGAAGCGCTGGTAGCAGGTTCGATTTCAGCCATCTCAACAGTACGCTCGCTCGAGGCGCGGAGCCTGTCAAGTCGAATGAGACAGCGGCGTAGAAGGCGGGCGACGATTTCGAAGGGCTTGTCCCCTCGTCGGGCCGGAGCGTCAAAACGTTGCGCCCGAAACAGGTCGGCGAGCTCTATAGGCACCTTGAACCGCCCCGGCTGGCAACGAGATGACAACTGTGTGTTGAAGGTCGCCGCGAACCGAGCGATATGGCGGCTCGGGCGGCAGCCCGCCTGACCTGGCTGCACGCTCTGCCTGGCGGGCACTGTCACCGAGGGGCCTCAGCCCCTTGACGAGATCACGACTCCTCGTGCGCGTGGCTTTGCCAGATAGCTCGCTTGTGCAGAAATCCGGGGGGCAGGACGCCATCGATCCGCTCGAGCACGTCAAGCCAGTGCAGGGCCGATTCAAAGTCTCGCTGGGCGGCATCTCGCTCGGCGAACGTCAGCGCCAGCTCGCGAGCTTCGTCATGCCGCCTTCTGAGCTTAAGGGGATCCTCGCGTGAGGGCGGACGGTCTTCGAGTACTTCGCTGCGGGTGAGCGGGCTGCGGCCGGCGAGGTAGGGTGCCAGGTAGCGGCCGGCGACCTTGCTCGGTGGCCACCAGAGCGGATTGGCGGCAAGCTCGAAGGAGTCGCCGGTCTCACCCGCCACCTGCGCGCGCAGGTATATCGGGGCGATGCCGGTGAGCAGCATAGCCCTGAGCGTCGGCCGGAACGGGGATGGCGTGCCGGTGGCGCCGATGCGTGCCGCGATCGCCTCAGCGGCTGCGTCGGCCTGCTGGCTGGCAACACCTCCCTGCTTGACCGGAAAGCTCGTTCCATCGCCGGCGGCGTACACGTCTTCGAGGCCGATGATCCCGCTGTGCTCGTCGACGGCGATGAAGCCGGCCGCGTCGGCAGGCAACCCAGGCAAGGCTGGTCCCTCTAGCCACGCGAGGGTGACCACGTGATCGACCTGGAGCGCGGGGCGTTCTCTGAGGTGGAGCGTTCCGTCTTCGATCCCTTCCGCGTGCGCGCCTGTCTCGAGCGCTATCCCGCGTGTCGCGAGCAGCTCGCGGAGCATGCGGCTGGCAGATGGGCCGAACACCGCCAGCGGATTGGCCTCGGGCGTAACGATCGTGAGCTCGGCGCCTGTGACACCTCGGTCGGCCAGGCGCGACGCGGTCAGCAGCGCGAGCTCATAAAGCGGCAGTGGCCAGCCGATGGTCTCTGGATAGACAAAGCACAGTCGCTTGGCCATGCCCTTCTCGAATCGGTCAAGCACGGTACCGAATGCCCGGACGTTTGCTGCTCCACCGAAGTGCAACGCGCCCTTCAGCCAGTCTCGGCGTCGAGCGCCGACGGCGATGATCAGAGCGTCGTATGGAAGGACGGTGCCGCTGGCCAGTTGGATGCTCCGGTCATCTGCGTCGACGCGTACCAGCGAGTCGACGTGCAGGCTCGCGCCTGCATCGCGTGCGATGTCGGCGAGATCGGAGAGGTGAGTCTCGGCGAGACCGAAGGGCGCAGCCACCGCTAGTGGCTGGTAAACGAACTGGCTGTTTGCGGCCACGAGGTGCGTCTCCACGTCACCGTCGAGAAGCCCGCGCAGAGCCAGCAGCGCCTCGACCCCCGCGACGCCGCCGCCACAGACAACGACGCGTGGAATGGGGGACTTGGCAGTCATGGCTTCGGGATCCGGCATCGTGGGATGCGCGCGAGCCCATCGTAATGGAGCGCTGGGCAGCTGGACGCGGCCTGCTTGTTACCCGGCGCTACCAGCCGAACGTTTCGCCGCCTTCAACGCTCCCGAAGTCAACAAGGCGATGGGGCACATGGAAGGTGGCGAGTTGAACTCAAGTGCCATGTCCGTGTCGCCGAGCACGCCACGGGGGTTATGCGGTGTAGCAGGCGAGCGAGCGACTGGGGCGGCCGAGGCGGTGGTTGAGTGTGATCGCGGCGGCGAGAGCGGCGAAGCGCATGGCGAGGCGGACGCGTAGGTTGTCCAGGGTGCGGGCGCCGTGGCGCTCGAAGGTGAGGATGTCCTTGCAGGTCCAGTAGATCGACTCCACGCGCTGGCGGATCGGCGCGAGGCGTGGGCCGTGGCCGGGCTCGTCCTTGCGTCGCGGGCGCAAGATCTGGGCGTCGAGTGCCTTCAGGTCGGCTTCGAACTGCTTGCCGCGGAAGTTCTTATCGCCGATCAGGATCAGCATCTGCCCTGGTTGGCGCTCGCAGCGGCGCACGAGCTCCAGGCAGACCTCGCGCTCATCGACCTTTGGCGAGGTCAGCGCGAGTGCCCGTGGGGTGCCGTCCAGCGCGAACAGCGTGTGCAGCCTGAAACCCCAGAAGAACCGGCTGTGGCTGGCGCAGTAGCCGTAGTCAGCGGCGTTGGAGATCGCGTTTGCGAGACTGCTTTGCCCACCCCGCTTGACTGTCTCACGCGAGCGTGCGCACTCCACCGGCGTGGAGTCCACGAGCAGCAGATCGTCATAGAAGCCGGGGCTGTTGCGGGCGAACTCACGTATCAGGCTCTCGATCACACCCGAGAGGCGCAGCCGGCGCTTGTGAAACGCGCTGCGCTCAGGCAGCTGCGCGAACAGGTGTCCCAGCCGCCAGCGCGCGGTCGCCAAGAACCTCCGGTCGGATGGGATGCCCAGCATCGCCTGGGCGACGCACAGCGTGATGACCTCCGCATCAGAGATCCTTCTTCTGGCGTTCCCCGGCCGCTTGGGCAGGAGATCGTCCACCGTGCAATAGACAGCGATCAGCAGCAGATCGAGGTCGGCGTCCATCGAGGTCCCCTTGGGTCGGCGCTGGTTCAGTGAGCACCGCCGACTTCGATCTGCCTGCCTATATCCCCTCCCCCGAGCCCACGACCACCTCAGCGGCCGTGGCACCACTCATCTAGACGCCCAGCGGCTCCGCCCTTGGCGGGCAACCACTAGCTGACAGTGATGTAACCGGCCATGTAACCCGGGTGCTGCATCGCCCATTCGTCGCATG